>NZ_JBEZYL010000013.1:0-175087 GCF_040638465.1 Streptomyces sp. NPDC026206 | reverse complement strand
CCGGAACAACGCCCATAACTCGTCCGGTACCAGTCGCTCAACCAGATCCGTCATGCACGGCTCAACGAACGATCACACCATAAGAAACGGCGTCTTAGGGCGACACCGGCCCCCGCCGGGCGGCGCACGAGCCCACCGTGGGACCGCGCAGTACCTTGGGGTTACCGCGAGCGCTTCGCCCGGGACGGCCGACGCCGCCGGGGCGCTCACAGAATGCGCCGCAAACCCGGAGACGGGCGTACCCACCATGGCCGATTCCGATATCCCGCACCTCCCCAGGCTTCTGCCGGAGGAGATCCACCACGCTGTGAAGCCGGGGACGGCGCTCCTGCGGCTGGAGACGACGCAGGCCCGCGAGGGCATTCTGGACGGCGCCTGGTGGCCGCGCTCCCGCGACATCGCCGCCGAGCTTCCCAGCCTGATCAGCGCGCTGACCGAGCACCTCGGCCCCATCACGCGCGTCGGCCTGGACGTGAGCGCCTGGGAAGAGCTCCCCACCCGGCTGACCATCGACGACCGGATCGTGCACATCGACTCGTTCCCGGTCGGCGACGACACGGTCCTCATCACCCGCGGCGATCAGGACCACTTCACCCTTCTGGTGGTCCCGCCCCAGGCGACGCCCGACGCGGCACGCGCCGCCATGGCCAGGGCCGTACGGGCCGACAACATCACCCAGGCAGGGCAGATCCTCATCGACACCGGCAGCACCGGACAGCCCTGACCCCGCGGAGCGCGGGGCCAGGGAGCGGAACGGCCGGAGACCGGAGAAACGGCCGGAGACCGGAGAAACGGTCGGCGGTCGCTGAAACGGTCAGTGGTCGGAGTAGCTGACGTCGCCCACGGTCCAGGCGCTCACGTCCCGCAGGGCGATGCGGTACATCCCGCCGGTCTCGGGGATGCCGAGACTGCCCTGAAGAATGCGCGCGACGTGGAAGTGCAGATACGCGGGCGGTTCGCCGCCGCGCCCGTCCGGCCGGCCGCGCCCCACCTCCGGGGGCGTGAACACGGCGGAGAACGGGCCCAGCCGCTCGGAGTCCTTCAGGACCTCCGCGACGCGTTGCCGCCACATGGCCTCGGGAGCCAGCCGTCCGGTGATGACGGCGCCGTGGACCACGACGGTGAGGGACATCTGATTGCTTTGCTCCGACTCCACCATCGCGGCAATGTCAACGAGCAGATCATCAGGATTCGACACGAGACCGGACTCTACTCCTGTCCCGGTGCCCACCGCAGACCTGCCCAAGGTCGCCCGTCCGGGTGGTTCCACCCGCCGTCCCGGTTGAACGCCCGCCGCCGGTGCCGTCTTCGCACCCGTCTTCGCACCTGTACGGACACCGCAACGGCCCTCCCCGGGCCTGTCGAAAACCTATCGTGGCGGCAGTAGACATCCCCATCTGCGGTGGCTAGAGTTCCTGACGTAGCCGACGAAGTCAGCAAAGCGCGGCAGAGACGAACTGGCGCGAGCAGCAAGCGGCGCGGCAGCGGAGTCCTGGGGCCAGGAAGTGCAGGAAGGCCCCACGGCTGGCTGCCGGGCCGGACGGCCTCAGGGGCCGTATGCCGTACGGATTCACAGCAGTACCGATCACAGCAGTGCCGATCCACAGCAATACAGCCCGAAAAGATCAGCAAGAGGAGAGGAGCAGACGCCATCAGGATGGCCCGAGCGATGTCCCAGGTCGCCCGGGTACCGCAGGCCCCGGATTGGAAGGTGGTCCCCGGTCACGCATTCGCGATCCCCGCATCTCCCGCCCTCCGGGCGGCCATGCGGATAGAGGAAACCAGCGCACAGCGCCGGTAGATGGTGTTGATACCCCTCGGGGCCCCGGTGCCGTACGGCACCGGGGCCCCTCGACGCGTTCCAGAAGAAGAGGTGCAAATGCCCCCAGAAGCCAAGCCGCACGCCACCGACCGGTTCGACGATGACGACTATCCCGCCTACACCATGGGCCGCGCGGCCGAGATGATCGGTTCCACGCCGGGCTTCCTCCGGGCCATCGGCGAAGCGCGCCTGATCACCCCCTTGCGGTCCGAGGGCGGCCACCGCCGCTACTCCCGCTACCAACTGCGCATCGCCGCCCGGGCGCGCGAGCTGGTCGACCAGGGCACCCCGATCGACGCCGCCTGCAGGATCGTCATCCTCGAGGACCAGCTCGAAGAGGCCCTGCGCCTCAATGAGGAACTGCGCCGGCCCACCGCGGATCCCGGCGGTCACACAACGACGACCTGACCCCGGCGGCGGTGCGGCGGTGCGTACCCGCCCGGCCACGGGACGCCCCCGCGGGGAGGATGCCCGCACGGCCAGGCCCGGTGTCATTATCTGGTCCCGCAGGGACAGAAATTCATACGACCCCGGTGAGGGTTTATCGCCCACGGACCGAGTGATTTTTATTTCCCCACACGGCCGCTTGCCCGTGCTACGGTTGATCTCAGTTGCAGTTGTGGTTCCCAAAGACTTCAAGTGCTCTCGTCGGCCTTCTGTCGCCGACGGGCGCACTTTGTATTGCCGGGGTATTTTCCGGACGGGTAATCATCGCGGCGATGCGGGGCTCGCACAGTGTGAGCCCCCGGGCACTGCCCCGAAGGAGATATGACATGGCTACTGGCACCGTGAAGTGGTTCAACGCGGAAAAGGGTTTCGGCTTCATCGAGCAGGACGGTGGCGGCGCTGACGTCTTCGCCCACTACTCGAACATCGCCTCCCAGGGCTTCCGCGAGCTGCAGGAGGGCCAGAAGGTGAACTTCGACGTCACGCAGGGCCAGAAGGGCCCGCAGGCGGAGAACATCACTCCCGCCTGACGCCGACGCGTACGGCGAAGCCGGGGCCCGCACCTTGGGGTGCGGGCCCCGGCTCGTTGCTTTTTCCAGGGTCTGCCCGGCACGGCGCCGGCCTCGCGGCCTGCGGCAGAAAAACCCTGTGCTCCCGCCCTCCGGCGGACGATCCGCCCACGGCTGTGCCGGCGCGGGACTGCCGGAGCTCCCATGGCCCGGCATTCCGGACGTTTCCACGGCATATGCCAGGCATTCCGACGACGCCGCCCCGGATGAATTCCGGCGGCCGGGCTCGTCATTCTTTTATCTCCGGCTCGTTACCGTGATTCTCTGCGCTGCTCATTGCTGCCGGGAATTCCTCGATACGCGCCGCATCGAGGAAGGTTCCACATGAACCGCACAGCTCGCACGAACGACCGGTATTCCCGTACCCGCACCGGCGGCTCCACCGGTTCCGCCGGTTCCCGCAAGGGCGGCGGCTCCCGCTCGCAGGCCACCGGCCGGTCGGGTGCCCCCGGACGTTCCGGCGGCCACGGGCGGCGTCCCGCGGCTCGGCAGGGGGAGTTCGCGCTGCCGGTGACCATCACCCCGGCCCTGCCCGCCGCCGAGGCGTTCGCCGACCTGGACCTCCCCGCACCGCTGCTGGCGGCGCTGAGCGCCGAGGGCGTGACGGTGCCGTTCCCGATCCAGGCGGCGACCCTCCCGAACTCGCTGGCCGGACGTGACGTCCTGGGCCGGGGGCGCACCGGTTCGGGCAAGACCCTCGCGTTCGGCCTGGCGCTGCTGGCCCGTACCGCGGGCCGCCGCGCGGAGCCGCGGCAGCCGCTGGCGCTGGTCCTGGTGCCCACGCGGGAGCTGGCGCAGCAGGTCACCGACGCCCTCACCCCTTACGCCCGGTCGCTGTCGCTGCGGCTGGCCACGGTGGTCGGCGGCATGTCGATCGGCCGGCAGGCCGGCGCGCTGCGTTCCGGGGCCGAGGTCGTCGTCGCGACCCCCGGCCGGCTCAAGGACCTCATCGAGCGGCGCGACTGCCGTCTGGACCGGGTCACCGTCACCGTCCTGGACGAAGCGGACCAGATGGCCGACATGGGCTTCATGCCGCAGGTCACCGAGCTGCTCGACCAGGTGCCCGCCGAGGGCCAGCGAATGCTGTTCTCGGCCACGCTGGACCGCAACGTCGACCTCTTGGTCCGCCGGTACCTGCACGACCCGGTGGTGCACTCGGTCGATCCTTCGGCGGGCGCGGTGACCACGATGGAGCACCACGTGCTGCACGTGCACAGCGCCGACAAGTACGCCACCACCACCGAGATCGCGGCACGCGACGGCCGGGTCATCATGTTCCTGGACACCAAGCACGCGGTGGACCAGCTCACCAAGCACCTGCTGAACAGCGGGGTGCGCGCGGCGGCGCTGCACGGCGGCAAGTCCCAGCCCCAGCGCACCCGCACCCTGGCCCAGTTCAAGACCGGCCATGTCTCGGTGCTGGTGGCCACCAACGTCGCCGCGCGCGGCATCCACGTCGACAACCTGGACCTGGTCGTCAACGTCGATCCGCCGAGCGACCACAAGGACTACCTGCACCGGGGCGGCCGTACGGCCCGCGCGGGCGAGTCCGGCAGCGTCGTCACGCTGGTCATGCCCAACCAGCGCCGCGAGATGAGCCGTCTGATGGCCGACGCCGCCATCACGCCGCAGATCACCCAGGTCCGCTCCGGCGAGGCCGAGCTGAGCCGCATCACCGGCGCCCAGGCCCCCTCCGGCGTCCCGGTCACCATCACCGCACCGGCTCCCGAGCGCGCCAAGCGCACCGGCTCCCCGGCCGGCGGCCGGCGCGGTCGCTCCGGCGGCGCGCGCCGCTCCTCCGCCTCCTCCCGCACGGGGAACGGAACCGCACAGCGCCGGCCCTCCCGGGCCGACGCCGCGTAGGGCCCGGTCCGGGCGGGGTGCAGATGCCCGTCCGGGCGGGGCGTAGGTCCTGGCCTGGCCCGGGCACGAGGTAGGGCCTGGCCAGGTCGCGGCATAGGGCCTCGTCCGGGCGAGGTGCAGGTCTCCGCCCAGGCAGGGTGCAGGCGGCCCTCGTCCGGGCAGGGTGCAGGCCCTCGTCCAGGCCCGCGCGATTCGTTGTCCACCGAACACGGAAGGTCTTCCTTGACGCCGGCACAGGCACAGACGTGGCAGACGGTACGCACCGGGCCCACCGCGGGTGACGCCATGACCCCGGCCGGACCGCAGGTGGGTGACGACATGGTGGTCGACGTGGCCCTGTCCGTCCTCATCAGCGCCCGCGTAGGGCACCTGCTGGTCCACGACGAGGACGGCCGCTGCGCAGGGCTGGTCAGCCGGGCCCAGCTCACCGCCCACCGCAGCGGCTCCTGGTACTCCGAGCGCACCCGCCTGCGCGACATCGTCCACGACCGGGGACCGTTCACCTCGTCGGCGACGTCGGTGTGCGACGCCGAACGTGCCATGCGGGACCGGGAAGTCGGGGCGTCCCCCGTCATCGACGAGGACGGCTACACCCTGGGCATCCTCGCCCTCCCTCGCTGACCCCGCTCCGGGCGGGGTCGGGGCGGGCACGCCGTCCCCGCCATCTCTCACAAAGGTCACGCGGGCACTCTGGCGTCACGCCTTGCCCCGCCTTACCTTGAACCGCGGTGGGCACACCCATCGAACGACTCGCCATCTCCTCGTCCGATGACGTCAGACAAGAGGTGCGTCTTGTCCCTCCGCCGTAGCTCCGCCCGCACGCCGGTTCGTACAGTTGCCGGCATGCCGGCCCGCATACCGGCCCGCACGCCTGCCCGCGCATCCGCCCGAAGAACGAGCCGATTACGCCGGCTGAGCGTCGTCACCCTGCTCCTCGGCGTTCTGGCAGCCCTCGCCACCGGCCCGGCGCGGGCGATACCCGACGCCACCTCCCGGCCCCGGCCGTCCCTCGTCCAGCCGGTCGACCCGCAGCACTGGCGCAACCCCGACGACATGACCTGGGCCGAGTACCGCCCGGTGCCCGGCACCGACTGGGCGAACCCGGACGTCAAGCCGACGAAACGCACGTTCAAGGGCGCCCTGGTGCTCCTGGACTACCCCGACGAGGAGTTCTCGGTCAGCAGGCCGCCCGGCTCCGGCATCTTCGGCAATCCGCTGCCCAGCGCCTCCGGCATCCCCCGTGCGCAAGTCCCGAAGTTCTACCAGGACTTCCTGAACAGGCCCGGCACGCTCAACCACGGCCACACCATCAACGAGTACTGGATGGAGGACTCCGGCGGCCGCGTCGGGGTCGAGCTGACGGCCTTTGGCGTGTACCGCATGCCGTGGAAGTCCTACCAGTACGGCATCGAGCCGGGGATGAACCCCGGTGCCTGCCCGGTCGGTGACACCTGTGGCAAGGACATCCGCGCCGACGGCAAGCGCAATTGGGTCGCCGACGTGGGTGCGGACAGGGCCGACGACTTCGACTTCGTCTTCTATCTCACGGCCGGGGTCGACGAGTCGTCCGCCTGGCAGGAGTTCGGTCAGATGAAGTTCCGCAGTGCGCAGGATGTGCCGGCCGCCTGGGGACCGCCGTCCCCCGTCACCGGCGGCGGCAACGCCGCCAGGACCCGTTACGTGCCGTGGACGTCCTGGCAGGCGGCCGCCCGCATCTGGCCCAACGCGGCCAACGGCTCCTCCACCCAGGCCGAAAGCTCCGGCATGGCCACGTTCGCCCACGAACTCAGCCACATCCTGGGCATAGGCGACAACTACAACAACCCCTACGGCACGCCGCTGAGCCGCGCCTACACCGGTATCTGGAGCATGCTCTCCCGCGGTTCGTTCAACGGCCCCGGAGGGCCGCACACCCGCTGGCAGATCCCTGCCGCCGCCGGCGGTTCGATGGGCGCCCAGCACGTGCTGCGCGACAAGCTCAAGCTCGGCATCGTGGACGAGAAGAACGTCCTGCGCCTGGACCGCGACGCCCTGAAGGACTCCGGCCTCGTCGTCGCCCGCGTCACCGCACGCTCCGCGCCGCCCGGCGAGAAGGGCCTCGCCGGCGTCAACATCACCATGGGCCGCGACCTGTCCCCGGCCTGCGACCGCAATACCGACCCCCTGTGTGACGGCGGCGGCTACGACAACTACACCGTCGAGGTCGTCGACCGCATGGGCATGGACTCCTTCACACCCGACAACGGGGTGCTGATCAGCAAGACCAAGAACGCGGACCGGGCCCCGTTCGCCTGGGTGATCGACGCGCACCCCGAGGACATCGGCATGGTCGACTTCACGCGCCCCGACGGCACCCCGCAGAAGATCACCATGGGCGATTACCGGCAGCTCAGCGACGCGCTCTTCCACGCGGGCGCAGACTCGGGCAGCTCGTACGAGTTCACCGACAAGGCCAACCGGCTGCACTTCTACGTTCTCGACGTGCGACGCGACGCCTCCGGAGTGCTCTCCTACAGCGTCGGCGTCAAGTCCCTGGACGGTGCCGGGCCGCAGGCCCGCGGGCTCGCCCTGGGCCGGGGCACGGCGAAGGGCAGGCCCGGTGACGGCCGGGCCCTGTGCACCTTCACCCTCGCCAACACCGGGCAGACCGCCCCGCAGACCGGCCCCTACGCGTCCTCCGACGTCTACCGGCTGTCGGCCACCGCCTCCGGCCGCGGCTGGTCCGCCTGGCTCCCCAACCGCCTCGCCACCGCCGCGCCCGGCACCGCTGTCCCCGTCGACGTCGCCGTGAGCGCGAAGGCGGGCGCCGACCGGAACGGCCGGATCACCCTCACCGCGCGCTCGGAGAGCGACCCGGGCAAGACGTCCGAGGCCGTCTGCACGCTCAGGAAATAGGACGGCGTCGGTCTGGGAGGTCGGTGGGACGGGGGTGTTCGTGAGCATCTGTGACGGTGAGCTGTGCGGGTGCGGGCATGACGGTGAGCTGTGCGGATGCGGGCATGACGCCGTGAATGCGGGAGAGGGTGAAGACGCGTTCGTCGTCGCGCAGGTGGCACCAGGCGTACAGGTAGGGCGCGTCAAGATCGAGCTCGCTGAGGGTGCGCACGGTGCGGCTGCCCGAGGCGGCGACGTATTCGATGGTGACCGCCTGGCTTTCGATGACGGCATGGGCCAGCTGGCGGACGTCGGTGAGGGACAGCTGACGGGCGGACCCGGCGATGATTTCCTCGATGTCGCTGTCGAAGGGGACCCCGTAGTCCGGGTCGGGTTGCGGGGTGGCTGGTGGTGCGGCCTTCAGCCGGGTGGCCAGGGCACGCAGGTCGGGCGTCGCCGGAGCCTCCTCCGCGCGGCCGCCGGTCGTCCGGCGACGGGAGGACCCGCCGGGCAGGCGCGGGGCCGGGACCGGGGCGGCGGCGCGGCGGCGCCGGACTCGCTCGATGCGTACCGTCCCGTCGGCGGTCTCGGCGACAGGGGCATAGCCCGCGGCCCGGAGCGCGGCGAGGGTTTCGTCGAGCGGGGTCCGGCTCACCAGCACCGTCGGGGCCAGGCATCGCAGCCCGAGTCCGGCGAGCTTGCGGTGGGCGGCGAGCTCGGCCAGAAGGGCGGGCTCTTCGCCGTGGAGCACGCAGGCCGCGGGGGCGATGCGCACCCGGCCGTGGCTGCGCGCGGTGTCGTGGATCAGGTACGACAGCGGCTGGGGGAGGGGCTCGACGGCGACGGCGGCCAGGTCGGCTTCGATGGCGTCGGGGGCGCGGCCGGCGTCCAGGGCCCGGCGGACGGTGCCAGGGCTGAACCGCCACACCGATGCCGTGCCGCCGGCCTCGCGGTCGGCGACCGAATCCAGCAGCGTGGTGAGGCGGGCGGACGGCGTGCCGGTGACGACGGCCGTAAGGTCGGCGCCGAAGCGGGCGGTCCTGGTGGCGGCGGGAAGCAGCCGTCGGCAGGCAGTGGCCAGTGCCTCGGCGTCCTCGTCGAGCAGGGCGGCCCCGAGGGGGGACAGTGAGCCGCGGGCGAGGACGCCGAGCAGTTCCGCCTCGCGAATCACGGTGGCGAACGGCGTGGCGTCCTGGGGAAGCCGGTCGGCGAGCGGACGGTGCCAGGCGACGAGCGGCCCCAGCTCCGCGGCGCGCTTCGCGCCCTGCCCCTTCGGGAGCCGCGCCGCGGCGATGAGGAGACCTTCCCGGGCCTGCAGGCAGCTGCCGCAGGGGGGCGTTCCGGCGAGCGCGGGCAGGGCCTTGCCGTCCTCGTCGCGGGTCTGGGCGGGGATGAGACGCAGCGTCCGCCACGTCTGGAGAAGGACCGTGAGCCGGCCGGCCGGCTCACGGTCCGCCCAGGCGTCGTAGCCTTCCGCTGCCGTGACCCTGTCGCCATCCCGGGCCAACAGACCGGCTGCGTACGCCGTTTCGAGGGTGATGCGCACCACGGCGTCGTCGCATCGCGCCGCCTTGCCGATCCGGGAGAGTTCTCGCGCTCCGATCCCGCCGGTCTTCAGCCGGGCCGGCGGAGAGCCGGCACACGCTGCGAGGACCGAGGCGGCATGAGCGGCGAACGCCATGGCCGCGGCCGTCGCCTCCCGTTCCACCTCCGCCGACGTGACGGACACGGTACGCACGACGGGCGGGGTGGGATCGAACGGAGCGTGCCGGCCGGTCCCGCGCAGTGCCGGCCCAACCTCGGCCGGTATGCGGGCGATTCCGTACCCGCGACGGTCCTGGACCAGCAGTCCCCGCTCCGGCAGTCCCCGCCCCAGCAGTCCCCGCTCCAGCGGCGCGTCCAGCCCCAGCGGCGCGTCCCACGCCTGCCGCAACGGCGCCGCCATGCGCATCAGCCCCTCCCCGTCCGGCCAGACCAGCGCATGGTCGGCCAGTGTCCGAAGCGCCGCGTCCAGCCCGCGGGCGCGCTCCCCGTCCACCGCGCCCAGCAGTTCCGCCAAGGCATCACGCGAGGTGGGCGTCAGCGCCGAGAGCGCCTCGGCCACCTGCAGGTGTGGCAGTGCGAGCCGGGGCAGTACCAGTGCCACCGCCCCGGGACGCTGAAGGCGGTCCGCCAGCTCGCCGACCGACCGTGGCTCCGGAGGGGACACGGCATCCGTCCGCACCGCGAGGACTCGCTCCAGCCGCGGAGTGTCGAGACCGTGCAGCCAGGCTGCCAGTGTTGATCCGTTGGGCTTACGGATGGGGGCCACCTCGCCATCGAAGGACACATCGGTTTCCGGAGCAGGACAGGGACCGCACAAGACTCAGGATGGCGCACCGACGAAGCGGAACCGGTCACCCGAAAGGGTTTTGACCGCTGCTCGGGCGCGGCGCGGTGCAGGGCCGTACGGCGCCAGGGCAGCCCGCGCCCGCTCGGAGGTCGGCGACTGCGAGCCGCGGGAGGACGCAGTCCGGAGGCGTCCTGCCCAGCGACGGAGCGGCTCGCTCACCGGGTTCCGGACACCGCTGTACGGGGTGACCGCCACCAGAGCTGCCAACGGGCGGGTCGTTTCTCCGTCGCGCGGTCCCGGGCATGCGGCGAGGTCACCAGGCCGCGGGGGAGGGGCGGTTGCCAAGGGCGGCGGCGAGAAGGGTGCGGAGGTGGTCGGCCTCCGGAATCAGCGTGGCCTCGATCTGGTCGTCGGTGCGGCCGGCCAGGGTGAGTTCCTGGATGCGCCGGAACAGCAGACGGTCCGCCGCGGCAATCAGGGCGGCGGCGGCCCTGGGCGCGATGGCCGGGTCGGGATCGGGGTCGGCGGCGGTCAGCGCTGCGGCGAGTGCCGCCTCTCGCTGGTCGTGCAGTTCGCGAAGCCGGGCGGTGAGGGTGGGGCTGCCGGCGACCATGCGGGCGAACGCGGGACCGGTGAAGCCGACGACGGGGCTGTGTTCCAGCAGGGCGGTGCGGAACGTCCGTCCCAGGGCGGTGAGCGGCTCTTCGTCGGGCCCGCGCTCGGCGACGCTCCGGGCCAGGCCCTGGGTGAACGCCTCGTGGTGGTCGAGGGCCAGGTCTTCCTTGCGGGGGAAGTAGTTGGTCACCGTCTTCTTGGCCACGCGGGCCGCGGCGGCGATCTCGGCGATGGTGGTCTGCTCGAAGCCCTGCTCGATGAAGAGCCTGGTCGCACAGTCGGAGATCAGCTGCCTGGTCTCCTGCTTCTTGGACTCGCGGAGTCCCATCTCGGTGGCCATGCGGCAATCTTACATCCGTGGCAAATTTATGCTTGACCGATCGGATGCCTCCGCCTAAAGTTACGTCCGTTGCAAAAATAGGCCGAGCGAATGGATCTGGATGCGCAAGCTCACCTACGTCGTCGGCACCACCATCGACGGCTTCATCGCCGCCCCCGACGGCGACTTCGACTTCTTCACCCCGTACGTCGCCGGGGACTACCTCCCGCACCTGATCGGCGAGTTTGCGGACACCCTCTGGACCCCGGCCCGCGCCGCCCTCGGCGTCGGGGACGCGCCCAACACCCGCTTCGATACCGTGCTCATGGGCCGCAGCACGTACGGCCCGGGTCTGGCCGACGGCATCACCAGCCCCTACGCCCACCTGCGGCAGATCGTGTTCTCCCGCTCGCTCGCCACCAGCCCGGACCCGGCCGTGGAGGTCACCGCCGAGGACCCGGCCGTCCTGGTCCGCAAGCTCAAGCGGGAGGACGGGCTCGGGATCTGGCTCTGCGGCGGCGCCGACCTGGCCGGCCAACTGCTCCCCGAGATCGATGAGCTGATCATCAAGCAGTACCCGGTCGTGGCCGGCACCGGCATCCCGCTCTTCCGCGCAGACTTCTCGCCGCGCGCCTTCCGGCTCACGGACAGCCGAGTGTTCGAGGGCGGCAACCTCGTCCTCACCTACGCGAAGGCCTCCGACTAGAGCAGCAGCCGCTCAGCACCCTCGTACGCAATTCACCGCGCCGGAACCTGCCGCGCCGGAACGCCCCACGCCTGAACCTGCCAGGAGATGCCCTGAACGTCACCACCTCCACCCTGTCCCTCACCGTCGCTGACGTGGACGCCTCGTGCGAATTCTTCTGCACCCACCTCGGCTACCAGGTCGCCATGGCCGCCGACGGCTTCGCGTCCCTGACCCGCGGTGACGCCACCGCCGACATCGTGCTGCTCTGCCGCGGAAGCGAGGTGCTCCCAGCCGGGCAGCGCGACCGGCAGGCCGACGGCCTGATCTTCGCGCTCACCGTCACCGGCCTCGACGCCGAGGAGCGGCGCCTGCGTGAGGCCGGCGCCCCGATCACCATGCCGCTGCGCGAAGAGCCCTGGGGCGAGCGGCTGTTCCAGCTCACCGACCCGAACGGAATCGTCGTCCAGCTCGTCGAATGGGCCACCCCCGACGAGCCCGCGCAGACCGGGGAGCCGGCGCAGACCGACGAGCCCGCGCAGACCGACGAGCCCGCCGTGCGCGTGATCAGCCCCGCCGGCGAGAACGTCACCGACTCACCGAACGCCCGCATGACCGGTCTGGCCGCTCCCAGCCGGGGCAGCACAGAACTCAGCACCTGGGCCGTGGAGATGGAGTCCGGCCAGACCGGCCCCGAGCACTCGATCAGCCGCGAGCAGGTCTGGACCGTGACCGCCGGCGTCCTTCAGGTCACCTGCGCAGGCCGCACCGAGAAGATCACGGCCGGGCAGACCTTCGTCCTCCCGCCGGACGTACTCCGCCAGGTCCACGCCCCGCAGGCGGCCGAGGCCCACGTCGCCATGCGCTCCGACGGCGTGGCCTCCGTGCCCGGCACCGAGGGCACCCGCATCCTGCCCTGGGCCCAGTGACGGCCTGGGGCCTGGCGCAGGACGAATCCCATCCCTCGCAAGTACTTACCCGTGACGGAGACAGCTTGTCCGTACGCATCACCGCCCTGACCGACCCGGAGGAGACGTCCGCCGGCCGCCGCCTGGTCTGGCTGGCCTGCGGCCCTGACGGCCGCCCCGTCGGGTCCGCCTTCCTGCGCCTGTTCACCAAGGAGGGCCAGCGCCACCTCGCCGAACTGGATGTTCAGGTCCACCCGGCCGAACGGCGCCGGCGGGCGGGCTCCCTGCTGCTCGACGCGGCCGT
This sequence comes from Streptomyces sp. NPDC026206, assembly GCF_040638465.1. Taxonomy (NCBI): domain Bacteria; kingdom Bacillati; phylum Actinomycetota; class Actinomycetes; order Kitasatosporales; family Streptomycetaceae; genus Streptomyces; species Streptomyces sp. NPDC026206. The sequence continues at coordinate 162,349 of NZ_JBEZYL010000013.1, read as the reverse complement.
CGCCGCCGCCCGCCTGGACGGCCGTCGTGCCGTCATATCCCAGGCCGAAGCCGGCTCTCCCGGTGCCGGCTTCCTCATCGCCACCGGCTTCCGCGCAGTGCTGGCCCTGACCTACGCCCGGCTGCTGCCGGCCGACGCGGATCTCCCCGCGCTCACCGCCATCGCAGAGAAGCCGCATGCCGGTTACCAGCTGGCGGCGTGGGAGGGGATGGTGCCCGATGAGCTCGCCGACACCTTCGTGGCATCGCGCCGGGCCATGGACGACATGCCCATGGGCGCAGTCGACTACGGCACGGTGGTCTGGGATCTTGACCGGGTACGGGAGGCGGCCTCGGCCATCGCCGCACGTGGGGACGTTCTCCACACCGTGGCGGCCATCGACCGGTCGGACGGCTCCATCGCCGGCTTCACCGAACTCGTGGTCCCCGGCAGCGGGACGGGCGACGCCCAGCACTACGGCACGGCGGTGCTGCCGGAGCACCGCGGCCGCAGCCTCGCCCGCTGGATGAAGGCCGCCTCGATCATCCAGGCCCGCGAACGCCACCCCCACCTCGCCGGCCTGCTGACCGACACCGCCGACAACAACCCGTACATGCGGCACGTCAACGACGAGCTCGGCTACCTGCCGACGCACACGGCCCACGAGTACCAGCTCGACGTGTAGCCGAGCGCAGGAGGCCGCCGGCGACGGCGCCTACGTGCCTCCGTGGCTCAGTGACGAGGAGGCGACGAGGAGGCCGGCCCGGGGTGTCTTGTTTGCTACGAATCTCTTGACTCACGCGAAATGAGGAGGAAAATGGCAATACACCAGAAAACCAGAGCGAGCCGCGCCATCGGTGGAGACGTTCATCGACGCGCGTGACCACTTGTTGGCTCTGGCCAGGCCCCCGGCAGATCCACTCGGCCCCGGAGGATCCAGCGACGGCTGGAACTCGTGGAACCGAGAAGGACTACCGGGGACTGCCTTTTCCGGGGATCACTTTTCCGGGGATCACGTCGAGACGGACAACAGCCGAGACGGACAACACGGACAACGTCGAAGGGCCCCACCGCAAGCGGTGGGGCCCTTCGAGTCGTGCCCGGTGAGGCACTGGCGGAGGATACGAGATTCGAACTCGTGAGGGGTTGCCCCCAACACGCTTTCCAAGCGTGCGCCCTAGGCCTCTAGGCGAATCCTCCGCCGCAAACAATACAAGACGTGGAGCAGTGCTCGCGAACCCGATCCGGGAGGGGGGTCCCGGCGGAGGGCCGGGAGGGTCCTGGGAGGGGAAGGAGGGTCCACGCACTGCCCGGGATCGGCTAGGGTGGGGGTAAGCCCCTCACGTGGCGCTATCTCACCCAATTCCCCCAGGGCCGGAAGGCAGCAAGGGTAAGTGGGCTCTGGCGGGTGCGTGAGGGGCCCTTGCGTTTCCGGGCGGGGTCCGGGTGGGGCCGGCAGGGTTACGGGTGGGGCTGAGGGCCTGGAATCTGTGACCGAGGCCACTTGTCAGTGGGGCCCGATATCGTCGTAGGTGTGTCGTCCCTCGCGCTTTACCGCCGCTACCGTCCCGAGTCCTTCGCCGAGGTCATCGGACAGGAGCATGTCACCACCCCGTTGCAGCAGGCGCTGCGCAACAACCGGGTCAATCACGCGTACCTGTTCAGCGGGCCGCGCGGCTGTGGCAAGACGACCAGTGCGCGCATCCTCGCGCGCTGCCTGAACTGCGAGAAGGGGCCGACGCCCACCCCGTGCGGGGAGTGCCAGTCGTGCCAGGACCTGGCGCGCAACGGCCGCGGGTCCATCGATGTCATCGAGATCGACGCCGCGTCGCACGGTGGCGTGGACGACGCCCGTGAGCTGCGCGAGAAGGCCTTCTTCGGGCCTGCCTACAGCCGCTACAAGATCTACATCATCGACGAGGCCCACATGGTCACCTCGGCGGGCTTCAACGCCCTGCTGAAGGTGGTCGAGGAGCCGCCGGAGCACCTCAAGTTCATCTTCGCGACCACCGAGCCCGAGAAGGTCATCGGCACGATCCGGTCGCGTACGCACCACTATCCGTTCCGCCTCGTCCCGCCGGGCACCCTGCGTGACTACCTGGGCGAGGTGTGCGAGCAGGAGGCCATTCCCGTCGCGGAGGGCGTGCTGCCGCTGGTCGTACGGGCCGGCGCCGGGTCCGTACGTGACTCGATGTCGGTGATGGACCAGTTGCTCGCGGGGGCCGCCGAGGACGGTGTGACGTATGCCATGGCCACGTCCCTCCTCGGCTACACGGACGGCTCGCTGCTCGACGCCGTCGTCGACGCCTTCGCCGCGGGCGACGGGGGAGCGGCCTTCGAGATCGTCGACCGGGTCATCGAGGGCGGCAACGACCCCCGGCGGTTCGTGGCCGACCTGCTGGAGCGGCTGCGGGATCTGGTGATCCTCGCCGCCGTCCCGGACGCCGCCGAGAAGGGCCTCATCGACGCCCCTGTGGACGTCGTGGAGCGCATGCAGGCCCAGGCCTCCGTCTTCGGCCCCGGCGAGCTCAGCCGTGCCGCCGACCTCGTCAACGAGGGCCTGACGGAGATGCGCGGCGCCACCTCCCCGCGGCTTCAGCTGGAGCTGATCTGTGCGCGAGTCCTGCTGCCCGCCGCCTTCGACGACGAGCGCTCGGTCCGGGCGCGGCTCGACAGGCTCGAGCGCGGCGGAGTCGTGAGCGCACCCGCGGCCGGGCCGGCCGTGGGCTATGTCCCCGGCCCGGACGCCCACGCTCCCGCCCAGGCCCCCGCCGGCACCGGCGCGCCCGGCGGTCTTTCCGGTGCCGCCGCGGCCCGTGCGGCGGTCACCGGCGCCCCGGCGCCCGCATCCGCGCCCGTACCCGCTCCTGCCGCCGCCGCTGCCGCTGCCGCAGCACCGGCCCCGGTGACCGCTCAGGCACCTGCCGCGCCGCCCGCGCCGGAAACGGCACCGCCCGCGGCGAGCGCCCCGAGACCGGGCGCCTGGCCCGCCGCGGCAGCCCCCGCCGCGGCTGCGGCGCCCGCCGCCCCCCAGGCCGGTGCCTGGCCGACAGCCGCCGCACCGGCAACCCCCGCGGCCCCGGCCGCTCCCGCCGCGGCGCCCCAGGCCGGTGCCTGGCCCTCCGCCGCCACGGCGCCGCAGGCCCCCGCACCCGCACCCGCCCCGGCCACCACCACAGTCGCGCCCGCCGGCTCGTACGCCGCCCCGCAGCCGCAGGGCGACGCGACGCAGGCCCGGCAGATGTGGCCCGCGATCCTGGAGGCGGTCAAGAACCGCCGACGTTTCACGTGGATCCTGCTCAGCCAGAACGCCCAGGTCGCCGGCTTCGACGGCACCACGCTGCAGGTCGGCTTCTCCAACGCCGGAGCCCGCGACAGCTTCGCCAACAGCGGCAGCGAGGACGTCCTGCGGCAGGCCATCGGCGACCTCGGCGTGCAGTGGAAGACCGAAATTCTCGTCGACCCCTCCGGAGGCGGCGCCGGGGCGCCCAGCGGTGGCTTCGGGGGTGGCTTCGGCAGCAGCGCACCGGCACCCTCCTACGCCCCGCCCCAGGCACCGGTGCCCGTCCCGGCCGCCGCCCCCCGTCCCGCGACCGCGCCGCAGGCCCCCGGGCCGGAGCAGCGCCCGGCGCCGGCCGTGCCTCCGACCGGTCCCCCGCAGCAGTACCGGGAGCCGGAGCCGCCGCCCGTCGCGCCCGAGGACGACGTACCCGCCGAGGACGACCCCGACCTCGACGACACCGCCCTGACCGGCCACGACCTGATCGTGCGCGAACTGGGCGCGACGGTCATCGAGGAGATCGCCAACGAGTAGCGGACGGGGAGGCGCCCCCTACGCTTCAGGGCCCTCCCGCTCTCGTTCCTGCGGCGTAGGGCGCGCCGCGCGGGGAGCACGTAGGCTCGGGCTACCGAAGCAAATAGTTGTCGACAGCCAGGAGCGAATCCCGTGATCCCCGGTGGTGGCCAGCCCAACATGCAGCAGCTGCTTCAGCAGGCCCAGAAGATGCAGCAGGACCTCGCCGCGGCCCAGGACGAGCTGGCCCGCACCCTCGTCGAGGGCACGGCCGGCGGCGGCCTGGTGAAGGCGACCGTCAGCGGCGCCGGTGAGCTCCAGGGCCTGGTCATCGACCCCAAGGCCGTGGACCCCGAGGACACCGAGACCCTCGCCGACCTCGTTCTCGCCGCCGTGCGCGACGCCAACGCGAGCGCCCAGCAGATGCAGCAGCAGAAGCTCGGCCCGCTCGCCGAAGGCCTGGGCGGCGGCATCCCCGGCCTCCCGTTCTGACCCGCTGACCGGCTCGGCCGGACACCGGCCGAGTCAGAGACAAACGCAGAAGGAGAACCCGATCCGTGTATGAAGGCGTAGTCCAGGACCTCATCGACGAACTGGGCAGGCTGCCCGGCGTCGGGCCCAAGAGCGCCCAGCGGATCGCGTTCCACATCCTCCAGGCGGAGCCGGCCGACGTCCGCCGGCTCGCACACGCGCTGACCGAGGTCAAGGCGAAGGTCCGGTTCTGCGCGGTCTGCGGCAACGTGGCGCAGGAGGAGCAGTGCCGGGTCTGCCAGGACCCGCGCCGCGACCGGGCCGTCATCTGCGTCGTGGAGGAGTCCAAGGACGTCGTGGCCATCGAGCGGACGAGAGAGTTCCGCGGCCGCTACCACGTACTCGGCGGGGCGATCAGCCCCATCGAGGGCGTCGGACCGGACGACCTGCGCATCCGCGAACTGCTGGCGCGGCTCGCGGACGGCACGGTCACCGAGCTGATCCTGGCCACCGACCCCAATCTCGAGGGGGAGGCCACGGCCACGTACCTCGCGCGCATGGTGAAGCCGATGGGGATGAAGGTCACACGGCTGGCCAGTGGCCTGCCTGTTGGTGGAGATCTTGAATATGCCGACGAGGTCACGCTGGGGCGTGCCTTCGAAGGGAGAAGACTTCTCGATGTCTGACGCAACGCTGCACGACTCGAAGCGCGACCCGGGCGACTTCGCCGTATCGGTCGCGGACTCGATCGAGAGTTTCATCGTGGCCGTCGCCGAGGTGTCCCGCGGCGACGCGGCCGACAGCGCCGTGCCCTTCCTGTTGCTGGAGGTCTCCCAGCTCCTTCTCACCGGTGGCAGGCTGGGCGCGCACGAGGACTTCCTCCCGGACGAGCGCTACGAGCCGGACGTCGGCCCCGAGCCGGACGTCGACGAGCTGCGCGAGCGGTTCGCGGCCATGCTCGACCCGGTGGACGTCTACTCCGAGGTCTTCGACCCCTACGTACCGCGCAGCGCCCCCGTGGCGTCCCGCATCTCCGACGACCTCGCCGACATCATCACCGACCTGCGGCACGGCATGGCCCACTACCGCGACGGCCGCGTCAGCGAGGCCCTGTGGTGGTGGCAGTTCTCCTACCTCTCCAACTGGGGCACCACCGCCTCCGCCTGCCTGCGCGCCCTGCAGTCCCTCGTCGCGCACGTACGGCTCGACCAGCCGCTGGACGAGCTCGACGGACTCGACACGGACGCGGTGGCCGACGAGCAGCTGGCCGAGGAGGCCGGCCGGGTCATGGCCGCGGAGATCGGCGGCCCACTGGGCCTGCGGGGCCCGGGCGTCTGATTTTCGCGGCGGGTGGCCGCGGAGAGGTGGCGGCCGAGCGGCGAGGCGGAGGGAGCTGCGGGCGGGCGGGGCAGGGGCGTACGCTCCCGGTTCCGCCGAGCGGCACGCGCTTACGCGGTATATCTCACCATGTGACATCGGCATGGCCGATTAGGACCGCTCGTTAGACTGAGCCGACCGCATTACGTATAGCTGCGAGGAGCGCACGTGGGCCTTGTCGTGCAGAAGTACGGAGGCTCCTCCGTTGCCGATGCCGAAGGCATCAAGCGGGTTGCCAAGCGAGTCGTGGAAGCCAAGAAGAACGGCCACCAGGTGGTCGTCGTGGTTTCCGCGATGGGCGACACGACGGACGAGTTGATCGATCTCGCCGCGCAGGTTTCCCCGATCCCTGCCGGGCGTGAGTTCGACATGCTGCTGACCGCCGGAGAGCGGATCTCCATGGCGCTGCTGGCGATGGCGATCAAAAACCTCGGTCACGAGGCGCAGTCGTTCACGGGCAGCCAGGCCGGAGTCATCACCGACTCGGTCCACAACAAAGCGCGCATCATCGATGTCACGCCGGGCCGCATCCAGCAGTCCGTGGACGCGGGCAACATCGCGATCGTGGCCGGCTTCCAGGGTGTGTCCCAGGACAAGAAGGACATCACGACCCTGGGCCGGGGCGGCAGCGACACCACCGCCGTCGCGCTCGCGGCCGCGCTGGACGCCGAGGTGTGCGAGATCTACACCGATGTCGACGGTGTCTTCACCGCCGACCCGCGGGTCGTGAAGAAGGCCCGCAAGATCGACTGGATCTCGTTCGAGGACATGCTGGAGCTGGCGAGCTCCGGTTCGAAGGTGCTGCTGCACCGCTGCGTGGAGTACGCACGCCGTTACAACATCCCGATCCACGTCCGCTCGTCCTTCTCCGGGCTGCGCGGCACCTGGGTCAGCAACGAACCGCAAGGGGATCAGCCGATGGAGCAGGCGATCATCTCGGGTGTCGCACACGACACGTCCGAGGCGAAGGTCACGGTCGTCGGGGTGCCGGACAAGCCGGGCGAGGCCGCGACGATCTTCCGGGCCATCTCGGACGCCGAGATCAACATCGACATGATCGTCCAGAACGTCTCGGCGGCCTCCACGGGCCTGACGGACATCTCCTTCACCCTCCCGAAGACCGAGGGCCGCAAGGCGATCGAGGCGCTGGAGCGTACGAGGGCCCGCGTGGGCTTCGACTCCCTGCGCTACGACGACCAGATCGCGAAGATCTCGCTGGTCGGTGCCGGGATGAAGACCAACCCCGGCGTCACGGCGACGTTCTTCGAGGCGCTGTCGAACGCCGGCGTGAACATCGAGCTGATCTCGACCTCCGAGATCCGCATCTCGGTCGTCACGCGCGCCGACGACGTGAACGAGTCCGTACGGGCCGTCCACACCGCCTTCGGCCTGGACACCGAGAGCGACGAAGCGGTCGTGTACGGCGGCACCGGCCGATGATGTCCGCCCACCCGGAGGGCTTCGGCGCGCCTGCCCCGGTCGGCGGGCCGGGTCTGCTGGGTGGCGGGCCGGGTCTGCTGGGTGGCTACGGGGACCTGGGCGGCGTCGCCGCCCGTGCGGATGCCTTCACCGGCGGCCGCACGGGCGCCCGCACCACCAGGCCCACGCTCGCCGTCGTCGGCGCGACCGGCGCCGTCGGTACGGTCATGCTGGAGATCCTCTCCCAGCATGCGGACATCTGGGGCGAGATCCGCCTCATCGCGTCCGCGCGCTCGGCAGGGCGGAAGCTGACCGTCCGGGGTGAGCAGGTCGAGGTCGTCGCGTTGAGCGAGGAGGCGTTCGAGGGCGTCGCCGTTGCGATGTTCGATGTGCCGGACGAGGTCTCCGCGCGCTGGGCGCCGATCGCCGTGGCCAAGGGTGCGGTTGTCGTGGACAACTCCGCGGCCTTCCGGATGGACCCGGACGTTCCGCTGGTGGTGCCCGAGGTGAACGCGCACGCCGCCCGGGTCCGCCCGCGCGGCATCATCGCCAACCCCAACTGCACCACGCTGTCGATGATCGTCGCAGTGGGCGCGCTGCACGCCGAGTTCGGGCTGAGCGAGCTGATCGTCTCCTCGTACCAGGCGGTATCGGGCGCGGGCAAGGCGGGCGTGGACGCACTGCGGACGCAGCTCGCGGCCGTGGCCGGTACAGAGCTGGGTACGCAGCCCGGCGACGTGCGGCGCGCGGTCGGCGACGACACCGGGCCCTTCCCGGCGCCGGTGGCGCTGAACGTGGTGCCGTGGGCCGGGTCGCTGATGGCGGACGGCTGGTCGTCGGAGGAGCTCAAGGTGCGCGGTGAGTCGCGCAAGATCCTGGGCCTGCCGGAGCTGCGGGTGAGCGCGACGTGCGTGCGCGTACCGGTGATCACGACGCACTCGCTGAGCGTGCACGCCCGGTTCGAGAACGAGGTGACAGTCCAGCGGGCGCACGAGATCCTGGCCAACGCGCCGGGGGTGGTGCTGTGCGACAGCCCGGCCGAGGGGGAGTTCCCCACACCGGCCGACGCGGTGGGCACCGACCCGACGTGGGTGGGGCGGGTCCGGCGCGCACTGGACGACCCCAGGGCGTTGGAACTCTTCGTCTGCGGCGACAATCTGCGCAAGGGCGCGGCCCTCAACACGGCACAGATCGCGGAAGTCGTGGCGGCGGAGCTGACTGCTCAGTAATACTTGGGAATGCATGGGGGATGTGTGAAGGTTCTGAGATCAACTCGTTGGTCCAGACCTCTTGAACTGGGCAGTTGATCTGTTCGGCTATTCGCTCCCCGTCCCGCTGCAACCGCAGCCGGGGTGGGGAGCGTCTTTGTTGCCGTCTCTCACGGCGGTACCAAAAACCGGGGCATTGAGGAAGAGCTGGTACGCATGAGGGCATGTGGCGCATCGTCCGACGAAGCGTCGTCAATCGCTACCGCGATGCCTAGCGCGTACAACCCTGACGGGGGGAAGCGTGTCCAACAGGCGTGGCAGAGGTCATCAGCATCGCAACCGTCCCGCGGCGCGGCAGCGCCACGGTGCGCCCGCGTCCCGGCACACCGGGCGGCATGCCGGTGATCGCGCCCTGGCCGGCCGCCCGCCCCGGGCAGATACCGCCGCAGATCCCCTCGCAGACGTCGCCGCCGCCATCCGTGCAGACGCCCCCTCAGGCGACCGCGCAGACAGCCTCGTCCGCGGCGTCGCACTGGGGGGACGCTGACGAGGCGATGGCAGCGGGCACCACAGTCGACCACCTCACCGAGACCTACCGGGCCCACTACCGGTCGCTGCTCGGTCTCGCAGCCCTGCTCCTCGACGACACCGCCTCCTGCGAGGACGTCGTGCAGGAAGCCTTCATCCGGGTGCACTCCGCGCGCAGCCGCGTCCGCGACCCGGAAAAGACCCTCGCCTATCTGCGGCAGACTGTCGTCAACCTGTCCCGCTCCGCGCTCCGCCGTCGCATCCTCGGACTGAAGCTGCTGTCCAAGCCGATGCCCGACATGGCGAGCGCCGAGGAAGGGGCGTACGAACAGCTGGAGCGCGACCAATTGATCAAAGCCATGCGTGGACTTCAGCGCCGCCAGCGCGAAGTCCTCGTCCTGCGCTATTTCGCCGACATGACCGAGGCCCAGGTCGCCGAGACCCTGGGTCTCTCCCTGGGATCGGTCAAGGCCTACGGCTCGCGAGGCATCGCCGCGCTCCGGATCGCCATGGAGGCGCCGGTATGAGCCACCACCACGACAACCGCGACGGTCACGGCGAGGCCGGACGTCCGGGGGATGGTTCCCGCGGTCGTCACGGCGAGGCTGACGGCGTGCACCCGGACGACGCGTCGGAGGGCGGCCAGGGCGGCCCCTGCGGCCCGGCGGGTTCGGCTGATCTCGCGCGTGACCTGCGGTCGGACCAGGCGTCGGACCAGGTGTCCGGCCAGGTGTCCGACCTCGCGTCCGGCCAGGCGTCTGGCAGGGCGTGCGACCTCCCGTCCAGTTTCGCGTCGGGCCCCGTGTCCGGTCTCCCCTCCGGTTTCCCGTCCGGTCTCGCATCTGATCTCGCATCCGATCTCGACGAGCAGGCGCTCCGACGCCTGCTGCACGGAGCGGTCGACGACATCGAACCGTCCGCCGACGCGCTGGAGCAGCTGCGTCATGCCGTGCCCGCCCGGCGTACGCGGCGGCGGCAGGCCGCCGTCGGCATCGCGGCCGCTGTGATCTTCGGGGCCGCGGCCATGCCCGCGCTCATCCACGTCGCCACGACCGTCGGCACCGCCGGCGAACGCCCGGCCAACGCCGCCAGCAGCCGCCAGCGCACGCACGAGCTGTCCGACGGACGCCGGAGCGGCGGCGGCGAAGAAGGCAAACCGGGGGAGAGCACCACCGGACCGGACGCCCGGAAGGACGAGGAGAAGCAGAAAAGCGAGGACGGGAAGAAGGACGGCAGCACCACCGGCCCCACCGGCGCCGCGGGCGGCACGGCCCCCGCGCCCGGTCCGACACTCGCCGCGTCCTCGCCCACCTGCGACCGCAACCAGCTCGGCAGGGGCGTCGGCACCGTCGGCACGGCGGACAAGGACGGCCGCGTCTACGGCGCCTTCCGGGTCGTCAACGTCTCGGGCACCGTCTGCGCCGTGGCCGGCGCGGGCGTCGTGGCGGCCCAGGCGCAGGGCAGCGCCGAGAGCTCACGGGTCACCGTCGTGGACCACACGGTCGGCGACGCCGCATCCGGGCTGCCCGACCCGGCCACCGAGCCCAGCCAGGTGATCCTCCAGCCGGGGCAGGCGTACGAGATCAAGTTCGCCTGGGTCCCGTCGGCCGATGGCGGCCCCAGCGGCTGCTCCAAGCCGGCGGGCCCCACGCCGGTTCCGTCGTCCAAGCCCTCCGCCGCCCCCGGGGCGACCACCACGGCGGAGGAACAGCCGAAGGCCACCACCCAGGACACCGAGCCGGCCAAGCCCCCGGCGAGCGTCGTGCTCAGCCACACCCCCGACGTGGGCGAGCCGAAGGCGGCCGACGCGACGATCCCCGACGCCTGCGCAGGCACGATCTACCGCACTGGCGCCCTGACCGCAGCCCCGAAGCCGTAGGGGCGCTCGACGGTGGGGCTGTGCGGCGGTGGGCTGCGTGGCGGTGAGGCTGCGCGGCGGTGAGGCTGCGGAGCTGCAGGACTGCGGAGCCGTAGGGCCGCAGTGAGGGGGTCCCCCCCCGCCCCCATCCCCCTCGCCCCCTCCCCTGCTCCGCCCCTCCCCACCCGGCCGGTGCTGCCCCGCCGGATGGCGGCTGCGGCGTTGCCCGTACCGTGGTGGTGTGTATCGGTTCCTGCTGACTCCCCGCTGGTGGGGAATCAACGTCTTCGCGGTGCTGGCCATCCCCGTGTGCCTGTTCATGGGCAGCTGGCAGCTCAGCCGCTTCGAAACGCGCGTCGACTCACACCGCGACCAGCAGACCCAGGCCGACGAAGCCCGGACGGCCAAGTCCGCGCCGCTGAACGAACTGCTGCCGGTGACCACCGAGACCTCCGGTCGCCAGGCCACGGCGACCGGACGGTACGACATCGGGCACCAACTGCTCGTACCCGACCGGGACCTGGACTCCCGTAAGGGCTTCTATGTGCTGACCCTCCTGCGCACCGACGGCGGCAAGGCCCTGCCCGTCGTCCGGGGCTGGCTGCCCGGCGACGCCGCGTCGAAGGACGACACCGCGAAGGTGCCGGCCCCGCCGTCCGGCGAGGTCGCCGTGACCGGCGCGCTCCAGGCGTCGGAGAGCCCTTCGTCGAAGGGCGTACGAACGTCCGGCGGGCTCCCCCAGGGACAGCTCGGCGTGATCAGCGCCGCCTCGCTGGTCAACCTCGTGCCGTACGGGGTGTACGACGCGTGGATCACCGTTTCCAAGGCACCGGCCCCCCTGGCCGCGGTGCCCCCGACCGCGGCTCCCAACAGCGGCCTTGACCTCAAGGCGTTCCAGAACCTCGGCTACACCGGCGAGTGGTTCGTCTTCGCGGGTTTCGTCGCCTTCATGTGGTTCCGGCTCTTCCGCCGGGAGGCCGAGGCCGCCAGGGACCTGGCGCTGGGCATCACCCCCGATCAGCCGGCCGGTCCCGGTGGCCCGGACGGCCCAGATGACGCTCAACGAAAGCGATCTCCAACCGGAGCTGCTTGATCCGCTCCTCTACCACCAGCGAGCCGTGCCCCGCGTCGTAGCGGTACACCTCATGCGGGTGGCCGCGCTGCGCCAGCCGCTCCACATAGTTCTCCACCTGACGTATCGGGCAGCGCGGGTCGTTCATGCCGGCGGAGATGTAAACCGGGGCCCGGACCTGGTCGACGTACGTCAGCGGTGACGATGCCGCGAAGCGTTCCGGCACCTCCTCCGGGGTCCCGCCGAGCAGCGTGCGGTCCAGTGCCTTCAGTACCTCCATCTCGTCGTGGTAGGCCGTCACATAGTCCGCGACCGGCACGGCGGCCAGGCCGAGCGTCCACGCGTCGGGCTGCGTGCCCAGGCCGAGCAGGGTCAGGTAGCCGCCCCACGAGCCGCCGGCGAGCACCATCCGCTCCGGGTCCGAGAGACCCGATGCCACGGCCCACTGGCGTACCGCCGCGATGTCCTCCAGCTCGATGAGCCCGACCCGGTGCTTGAGCGCGTCCGTCCAGGCTCGCCCGTATCCCGTGGAGCCGCGGTAGTTGACGCGTATGACCGCGAAGCCGTGGTCCACCCAGGCCGCCGGTCCGGCGGCGAACGCGTCACTGTCGTGCCAGGTCGGGCCGCCGTGAATGTCGAACACCGTCGGGAACGGTCCCTCACCCGCGGGCTTCTGTATCAGCGCGTGCACCTTGCCGCCGGGCCCGTCGACCCATATGTCGGAGGCCGGCACCGAACCGGGGGCCTGAGCTGTGCCGTGGGGCACCGCGGGCGGAGTGAGGACTATGCGACCGGCCGTGGACCGCACCACGGGCGGTTCGGCGGCCGAGGACCACAGGAACTCCACCGTCCCGTCCGGCCGCGGCAGCGCCCCCGACACCGTGCCCGGCGGGGTGTCCAGGCGGGTCAGTCCGCCGCTGGCCAGTTCGTACCGCCACAGCTCGCTGCGTGCCTGGTAGCTGTGGTCGATCAGTAGCGCCCTGCCGTCCGGGAACCAGGTCGCGTCCAGGTCGCCCGGCAGGTCCACGGCGAGCGTCGTCTCCTCGCCCGTGACCGCGTCCCACAGCATCGGCTCCCAGCGGCCCCGCCGCTGGTGCCCCACGAGCAGCCGCGAATCCCCGTCGACGGGGGCGAACCCCATCACGGCCAGGCCCAGCTCCTCGGTGCCGCCCCGGGTGTCGTCCAGTTCACTGACGACCGTGCCGTCAGTCCTTACGACGCGGATCGTCGAGTGCATGGCATCGCCGTGCTCGGTGTGCTCGATCGCGATCAGCGAGCCGTCGTGGGACAGATCCCCCACGCCCGCCGACTGCTGATGCCGGTAGATCTCCACCGGCTCGCCCCCGGGGCGTACGACGTGAACGGTCGAGCCGCCCTTGTCCGTCGACCGGCCGATGACCGCCGTGCCGTCCCGGCCCAGCGCCAGCCCGTCCGGATACGAGGGGTCGAGTCCCGGTGCGGCGGGCTCGTCCGCCCCGCCGTGGAACGGCTGGCGGACCCATACGCCGAACTCGTCGCCGTCGGTGTCGGAGAACCACCAGATCCACTCACCGTCGGGCGACAGCTTCCCGCCCGACGTTCCGTTGGGTCGGTCCGTGACCTGCCGCTGTCCGCCTGTGGCCCGGTCCCAGGCGTACAGCTCGAAGGTCCCCGTCGCGTTGGAGGTGAACAGCGACCGGTCCGGAGCGCTCTTCGCCCACCGTGGCAGCCCCACCCGTGGCGCCCGGAAGCGCTTCTCCCAGTCCGGCATGGATGTCGTCGACGGCACGGCCGCATCGCCCCGCAGGGACCCGTTGCTCTCAGTCATGCCCCCATTCTGCGCCGCCCAGCCGACAACTCGGCGGGGAGCACCACAGCCTGTGGACTACCCGCTGGTTGTGCATATCTCGCTCACCCGGACGAGTTGAGTGACGTACGCCACTGCATGGAAAGAGGGCGTGCGAATGGATGAGAGCGGCGTCGGCGGACCGGAGAAACAGGTCAGGGTGGCGGGATTTGAACCCACGACCTCTTCGTCCCGAATGAGGTCCGGGCCGGCGCGCTACCTGCACAGATTGAAAACTGTGCAGGTCAGAGGCTTGGCCTGGCTTGGTCTCGCGGGGACGTGAAGGGGCTTCGAAGGAAGATCATCTCCCAATTTTCTCCCAGGAGCCCGTGGGATCTGACGCGGCCGTGGTGTCGATGCCGCTGAGGGCGGCGTTGCTGGAGCAACTTAGACCGTGTCCTACATGTGAGGTTGCCGAAGCGTTTGCAGCAGCAGATGGCGGCGGCCAGCCCAAGAAAGGCCAGGTAGTTACCCGGATGCCGTTCGTAGCGGTGGTTGAGTCTGCGGTAGCCGGTCAGCCAGGACATGCCCCATAGCCATTTTTCGCAGGTGAGGGACGTCGTACGCCTTGTCCGCGTGAAGGCGTTGGGGCTTGGACTCGGCTGCGTGGGATTCGTGTCCCATGTGGAAATGGGACAGCATCGGCTTCAGTGCCTGACTGTCGTGGGTGTTGGCCGCGGCGATTTCGGCGCGTAGGGGAAGTCCGTCCGCGTGGGACAGGACATGCATCTTGGAAACCCGGCTTACCCCGGTCCACGGGGCTCGGACCTGTAAGCTCGCCCCCCTTTTTTTAGCGCGGACATGGGAGAGTCGAGTACCGCGCGGGGAGAGGTCTACCAGGTCTCGTTCGTCCAGGAGTTGGAGAACCTCCTGATGCAGTCGGCCCCAGACCCCTGTAAGCGACCAGATGACAAACCGCCGATGCACAGTCGACTTCGATGCCCCAAAGCACGGCGGCAAGGCTCGCCAGGCACAATCGCTGACCAGTACCTAGATGATCGCGGCGAAGACCGCCTCATCATCGATGTTCGCGACCCCGCCGCCTTGCGGCCACATTCGAGCTGGCGGCAACAACGGCCTCGCAATCTCCCACAGGCCCTCCGGAGCGATACAACCCCACCGTCCACTCCCCATACCCAGGACAACTGCCAACTGACCATGTAGGGCACGGCCTTATGGCCTCGGCTGCTCATTGCCCGAGCTTGGCAAGTCTTGCCGAGCGGTTGGTGCCGGGTGAGGTTCTGACGGCGATCGTGCTTCATGGCCAGGCCGGAACATCGGACCGAAAGACGTGCGCCACGCCCTCGCACATTCGACCTGCCTCCCGAAATGATGCCCGGATTGGCGAGCGGCGAGGTGACGGCATCCCCGTGCGACGCCAGGACAAACCTCGCTGGCAGATCCAGGACGACGGAAAACCGTCTCCACGCCAGTGACTCATCACCTGCACGAGCCGCTGGATTCCGACGACTCTTGGCGCCACCACTGACGCGAGGCGCCGCTCGAGCCCGGTGTTGACGCCCGCCTCAGCCGTCACCGCTGCACCGTGCCCTCGCTGCCTACGCGGCGTTGAGCCGTGCGTGCATACCGATGACCACAACCTACGTGGGTGACCTCCGGCGAGGAGAACGAGGCCCTGACCGCCACGCGCAGACCGACAACTCACCTCATCCGCGTCCGCGATCAGATCTCCACCACAGCAGCCACCCAGGAACAGGCACGTGAACCTCGCCTATGACGAGCTGTCCGTCAGTACGGCCAGGCTGAGTGACCGAGCGGCCCGAACCCGGGCGAGACGAAAATCTCACCCATTCGACTGATTCCAGTACGGCCCGCGGCAAGGAATTCACTCAGACGGACGGGCCGGAAGGGTTTAAATGGCGCGTGATGCTGAAGCACACCGTTAGCCGCCACACCTGCCCGACTGCATATTTGCTGTTCGTCCTCAAGTCCGTACACATGCTGGTGATATCTGACCCGATCGTTTGACCAAAGGCTGATCGCATCGCTATTTATTTGATGGCCGAGCGGATTCCACCCTGGACCCAGCCGTTCAGCACAGCGCGCCCCCTTCATGCACGGTGACATCACCCCTGCGCCCATAGCGGCGCTTCCGCTGTCGAGTTCTCGTGAAGGAGCCCTTCGGATGTCTTCGATGCGTAGCCGCCTGGCGGCCCTGGTGCTGGCCGCCGCGGTCGGCGGTTCGATGCTGGGCCTGGCACCGTCAGCCTCCGCTGACGACCACCCGTCAGATGACGGGCTGCGTGACCTGCCGGTGCTGGTGGTCTCCCCAGCTCCCGGCAAGATCACCAGGGAGCACAAGATCACCGACACCTACCAGTACAACCCCACGGCAGGCTCCTCCGCCGACGCCTCCAGCTCCGCGCCGTCGGCCCAGAGCCCCGCCTCCCAGCAGGGCGTGGCGACCAGCCTCAAGGACACCGCCAACAGCGCCGTCCAGTCCGCCACCAGCGGCGCCTCCAGCACCGTCGGCTCGGCACTGACGTAACAGCAGGCGTCGCCCGGCCACTTGCCGGGCGGCGCCTGTGCCACGGATGCAGCTCGGCAAGAACGCGCGTGCCCAGCACCGGACCATCGCGCTCGGGACCGGAAATCCGTCTGTCCCTCGCCTTTCCACACCCGCGGCCATCGCGGGCAAAGCATCCCTGCCGTTTGCCGAACAGGAGACCTCATGAACGAATCGACATCACGTACAGCCCCTATCACAAAGCCACAGCGCCGTTTCCGGGCACGGCTGTCTTCCAGGTACCTCTTCACGGCACTGATGGCCGCGTTGACCCTGGTAGCCGGGACAACAACACCCGCCTCGGCGAGGACGCACGACGCCAAGTCAAGCTACATCTACGCTGGCGGCACCGGCCACTGGCACGTGAAGTTCCACGGTAAAGCGAGCAGCGAAAATGGTACCTACACGCTCACAGGCACCCTGGAAGGTAGCTGCTCGCATGCCGTGGGCACGGCACAGCCATGGATGGGCCTCCAATACGGCTCGAGCAGCGAATCATGGAGGATTGTCGAGGCGCAATGCCTCAATTCGTCGAAAGTTCAGGTCAAAGAATCTGGAAAACTCGGCTCTGACGGCAAGCTGTGGATCCGCGCCGGAGGCTGGGGCGGAGCCTTCGCCGGCTACTGGGGCTGGACGGGCTCCCGAATCCTCTACCTAAATGACTGATGGACAGCAGATCGGAAGGGCGGGGCCGTAGGCCCCGCCTCACCAATTGAACGACCTCTTAGACCCAATGCCGTTGCCTTACCGCTCCGTTGGTTCGGGCGTGCGCTGCTGGCATGAGGCTCGGGGGTGGCGCCGGTGGCCGAGGGTGTGCCGGAGTTATCGGGCTTGGGGCTGTTGACCTGCGTGTATCCGCCGGATCTGGTGGACCGGGTCGTTGCCGCGTGCGGCCGGACCGAGCAGCGCAGACGGCTGCTGCCCGCGCGGCTGGTGGTCTACTTCGGTCTCGGTCTGGCATTGTTCTCGCCCGCGCCGTATCTGGAGGTGCTGCGGCATCTGGTCGAGGGCTGCGCGGCGCCGGGATGCTCGGATCGTGGCGGATCCCGGCGAAGTCTTCGCTGTTCCGGGCCCGGGACCGGTTGGGACCAGAGCCATTGCGAGTGCTGTTCGCCACCACTGCCGGGCCTCTGGCCGACGAGAGGATGCCGGGAGCGTTCTGGCAGGGCTTGCGGCTGGTGGCGGTGGACAGCACCTGCTGGGACGTGGCGGACACAGCCGCGAACGAGGCGGCGTTCGGCCGGCCCGGCAATACCCGCGGCCCGGACAGGGCGGCGTTTCCGCAGGTGCGGATGGCCGCGCTGGCCGAGTGCGGCACGCATCCGGTGCTGGACGCGGAGCTGGGCGGCTGCCGGACGGGCGAGCTCACCTTGTCCGCCCGCCTGGTCCGCTCCACCGGGCCGGACATGTTGGTCCTGGCTGACCGTGAGTTCCTCGGTGTCCCGTTGTTGCGGGCGTTCACCGCGAGTGGCGCCCACGTGTTGTGGCGGGTGTCGGCCAACCGTGTCCTGCCTGTGCAGGCCCGGCTGCCGGATGGTTCCTGGCTCAGCCGTATCCATGCCTGCACCGACGGCAGGAAACGCGACCCGGTGCCGGTCAGGCGAGGCCCTCGGTCATGCAGGGAGGTCAGCGATCCCATCGACGGTCATGTCTTCGTAGACGATCGTCACCTTCTCGATAGCCGCTGAGGCATTGTCCGCCTGCAGAGCCGGTCCCTTCCAACGTGAGGCCCAGGCATTGAGCAGGTTGACACGCTTGATCGGCCTCATCTTCGAGTCCAAGAGCGAGATCGAGAGGTTCGTCCGTGCCTGATCGACATCTTGCTCCATTGCCGTCTGCCGGACCCATTCGCTCCACACATGGTTCGTGTCCATGGGCCGGGACAAGGTGATGTCCGGGAGCTGACGAGCACCGGGATTCTTCCGGGCGACGAGATGTCCATCCGCTGTGACTCTCTTCACCTCCGTGGCATCCTGCCCAAAGGCCAGGCCACTGACCTCCTTGTAGGTCGTCACCCGGAACTTGCCCAGATCCACGCCAAACAAGTCTGTCCTGAGCGCATCGCCGACAGCCATGTGGACTCCTCTCAGTTTCGCGCCCCACGTCACAGGCTGGGCCCTCCGAGGACCGAACACGAGGCACTTCTCCGTCTCCAGTCGCAGGAGATCCCGCTTCTGCCCACGCGCCACGCGCAATCCGCAGATCTGGGCCACGAATGGGCTACGTGCCTAAGCCGGCACCGGAAAACGGACGGGCTGAGTTTGATCGGTCCTATCCACCAGACACGTCGTAGCCACATGTAGGGCTGCCCGGAGGGGCATCCACGTCGAGCAGCCGCTGGCGCCGCCAGGCATCAAGCTCGTTGCCCCCGACCGCCCCATGATGAGAGATCAGGCACCTGCCAAGGCGCGAACTGAGGAGTGGGGGCAGGGCTGCCCGCTGCCCCACTCGGATTCGCAGACGTACAAGCCCCGGCGAGATCCGCGGTGCGGGCCATGAACTCAAAGACGCCAGCGGCTTGGGAGAAGCCGGCCAAGATCTTCTCCCAGATTTCTCCCAAACGATCTCCGGAAACGAGTCAGGGGCCTGATCCACTGAGTGGATCAGGCCCCTGACCAGGTGTTTCACCAGTCGGGGTGGCGGGATTTGAACCCACGACCTCTTCGTCCCGAACGAAGCGCGCTGCCAAGCTGCGCTACACCCCGGTGCAACGAGCTCTACTTTAGCGGACCGGAGCCGGGAGGTGAAATCCGGTTTCCCGGGAGGCGCAGGTGAGGGGTGCGGGGGCACCGTTCGCGACTTCCCGGCCGCCGCCCAAGGGGCTCAGTCCCGGGCAACGAGGGTGAGGAGGGTGGCCTCGGGCGGGCAGGCGAAGCGGACCGGGGTGTAGCGGTTGGTGCCGCAGCCTGCGGAGACGTGGAGATAGGACCGGTGGCCTTCGGCCTCGTGGGCGGAGAGGCCCTTCACGCGCCGGGTGTCGATGTCGCAGTTGGTGACCAGCGCGCCGTAGAAGGGGATGCAGAGCTGGCCGCCGTGCGTGTGCCCGGCGAGGATCAGCGGGTAGCGGTCGGCGGTGAAGGCGTCGAGCACCCGCAGGTACGGGGCGTGGACGACGGCGAGCGAGAAGTCGGCACCCTCCGCCGGGCCCCCGGCGACCTGCTCGTACCGGTCGCGCTTGATGTGCGGGTCGTCCAGGCCGGTGAGGGCGATCTCCATGCCGTCGATCTTGAGCGAGCCGCGCGTGTTGGTGAGATTGACCCAGCCCGCCGAGTCGAAGCCGTCGCGCAGCTCCTCCCACGGGTTGTGGATCGCGCTGACGGCCGGAGCGTTGCCGTTCAGCCCGTGCCGTCCGCTGGTCTTTTCCAGGAGGTAGCGGGCGGGGTTGCGCAGCTTGGGCCCGTAGTAGTCGTTGGAGCCGAAGACGTAGGCGCCGGGGAAGCGCATCAGCGGGCCGAGCGCGTCGAGCGTCTCGGGCACGCCCTCCGGGTCGGAGAGGTTGTCACCGGTGTTGATCACGAAGTCGGGGCGCAGCCCGGCGAGCGACTGCAGCCAGCGCTGCTTCTTGCGCTGTCCGCCGACCATGTGGATGTCGGAGACCTGGAGCACACGCATCGGTCGCATGCCCTGCGGCAGCACGGGCACGGTGACCCGTCGCAGCCGGAAGGACCGGACTTCGAAGCCGGCGGCATAGGCGAGGCCTGCCGCGCCGACCGCAGTGATTCCCAGGGGTACTCCGTATCGCGCACGCATGCCGTCCATCGTCGCAGACCGCTGTGGGTGCGCGGTCACGGGCGAGGGCACATAAGGGAGTTACCGCATCCGCCGCCCGGATTGTGTAGGGCCGCTGATTCCGGACTGCTCTGGGACCGTTTCCGGATCGCTCTCAGATCGTTCTCGGATCACTCTCGAATCGCTCCTGGATCACCGGTGGGCCCGCTGTCTGGATGGACGCCGGTCCGCTGCCTGGGCGGACGCCGACCCGCTGCCTGGATGGACGCCGAGTCGCTGCCGGGTAGACGCCGGTCCGCTGCCGGGATGGACGCCGGCCCGCTGCCGGAAGGCGCCCGGCGGGTAATTCGAGGCGCACGCCGGGGCGGGATGCGAAGATTGCGGCATGACCACGCTGAAGTCCAAGCTCAAGGAAGACCTCACGGCCGCCATCAAGGCGCGCGATGAGCTGCGCTCCTCCACGCTCCGCCTCACCCTCTCCGCCGTCGGTTACGAGGAGACCGCGGGCAAGGTCGCCCGTGAGCTCTCCGACGACGAGGTGCTGAAGGTGATCGCGCGCGAGGCGAAGAAGCGCCGTGAGGCCGCGGACGCCTTCGACAAGGGTGGCCGGGCCGACTCGGCGCAGCGTGAGATCGCCGAGGGGGAGGTGCTCGCCGAGTACCTGCCGAAGCAGCTGTCGGACGAGGAGCTTGCCGCGATCGTCGCGGAGGCGGTGGCCGAGGCCAGGGCGGGTGGCGCCGAGGGCCCCCGCGCCATGGGTGCCGTCATGAAGATCGTGAACCCGAAGGTCGCCGGCCGCGCCGAGGGCGGTCGTGTGGCCGCCGAGGTCAAGCGCCTGCTCGCGGGCTGACCCGACGGATCCCGTACAGACCTCACGGGCGCCGGGGGCCAGGTTCCGGGCGCCTAAGCACGACCACGCGTCACGGCAAGTGAACAAGTGAACAAGCGGAGGGGGCGCCCGGACCGTAGTGGTCCGGGCGCCCCCTTTCGCGCGCGTGCTCGGAGCTTCCGCCTCCGGCGAGCGGTTACTGCTCGTCGCCGGAAGCGGTGCCTTCTGGTCCGCCGATGATGCCGGGCGGGATGATGCCGCCGCCCGGTGCCGCCGGGTCGGGCTTGGCGTCGTTGGGCTTGTTGCCGGGCTTGGTGTTGCCCGGCTTGTTGTTGCCGGGCTTGTTCGTGCCCGGCTTGTTGGTGCCGGGCTTGCGCTGGCCGCGGCCTGTGCCGGGCTTCTCGCCCTTGTTGCCCGAGCCCTTGTCGGCGTCGGCGATGGGGGTGCCGCTGAAGGACGGCGCGTCGCGTCCGTCCAGGGCACCGGACATGGCGTCGCGCCAGATCGGGCCGGGGGTGTCGGCGCCGTAGACCTTGTCGTGGTAGACGCCGCCGATGGTGATGTTCTCCATCTCGACCTTGTCGCCGGGGCCGCCGACCCAGACCGCGCCGGCCAGGTTCGGGGTGTAGCCGACGAACCAGGCGGCCCGCCGCTCGTCCGTCGTACCCGTCTTGCCCGCGCTGTCCCGGCCGCTGAGCCCGGCCTCCTTGCCCGTGCCGTCCTCGACCACGCCCTGCAGCAGTGCGTTGACCGTGTCGGCGGTCTGCTCGGACATCGCCCGCGAGCACTTGGTCTTGGGTACCCGCAGCTTCTTGCCGTCGGGACCGGTGGCCGACTCGACGATGACGGGCGTGCAGTACGTGCCCTGGTTGGCGAAGGTCGCGTAGGCGGCGGCCATGGTGAGCGGGGACAGGCCGTCCGAGCCGCCGAGGGTGAGGGCCGGCACCTGGTCGAGCTTGCCGCCTGCGGCGGGCTTCACGCCCAGCTTCTCCGCCATCTTGGTCACCGGGCAGAGGCCGATGTCCTCGACGAGCTGGATGAAGTAGGTGTTGACCGACTTCGCGGTCGCCTCCTTCATCCCGTACGGGCCGACCTCGCTGCGGTTCTCGTTCTGGACGGTGTTGCCGACGCTGTTCTTCCACGGCTTGCCGCAGGTCTCCACCTCCTCCGGATACGCCATCCGGAAGGGCGAGGGGTAGCTCTTGTACGGCGAGACGCCTTGTTCCAGGGCGGCCGCCGCGACGATCGGCTTGAACGTCGAGCCGACCTGGAAGCCGTAGTTCGAGCCACCCATGGACTTGTCGGCGGAGAGGTTGATCTGCGTCTGGTGATCGCCGAATCCGTACGGGCGGGACTGGCCCATGCCGAGGACCTTGCCGCTGCCGGGCTGGACGATCGACACGGCGGTGGCCACCGAGTCGCTCTGGTAGACGTGGTCGGTGATCGACTTCTGTACGGACTTCTGGGTCTGCGGGTCGAGGGTGGTGCGGATGGTCATGCCGCCCTCGTTCCAGCGCTTGGCCCGGGCCTCCTTCGTCTTGCCGAAGACCGGGTCGTTGAGGAAGGTCTCGCGGACGTAGTCGCAGAAGAAGCCGGCGCCGTTGACGGCGGTGATGCAGCCGCTCTTCGGCCGGCTGACGTTGAGCTTGATCGGCTTGGCCTGTTCGGCGGTGGCTTCGGCCGGGGTGATGTGCTTCAGCTCGGCCATGCGCTGCAGCACGGTGTTGCGCCGCTTGGTCGCCTCCTTGGAGGAATTGACCGGGTCGTAGCGGCTGGGGGACTGGACGATGCCGGCCATCAGGGCGGACTCGCCGAGGGTGAGGTCCTTGGCGTGCTTGCTGAAGTAGCGCTGGGAGGCGGCCTCGACGCCGTAGGCCTGCTGTCCGAAGAAGGTGATGTTCAGATAGTTGTTGAGGATCCGCTCCTTGCCGAGCTCCTTCTCGACCTGGATGGCGTACTTCAGCTCCTTGACCTTGCGGCCGATGGTCTGCTGGGTGGCCACGGCGACCTTGTCGGGGTCGTCGCCGGCCTCCTCGACGAAGACGTTCTTGACGTACTGCTGGGTGAGTGTGGAGGCGCCTTCCGAGACGCCGCCGGACTGTGCGTTCTTGTTGACCGCGCGAAGGACGCCCTTGAGGTCGATCGCGCCGTGCTCGTAGAAGCGCGAGTCCTCGATGTCGACGATCGCCTTGCGCAGGTAGGGGGAGATCTCGTTCAGCGGCACCACGGTGCGGTCGCGGGAGTAGACCTTCGCGATTTCGCCGCCCTCGGAGTCGAGGATGGTGGTGCGCTGACTGAGCGGGGGTGTCTTGAGGTTGGCGGGGATCTCGTCGAAGCCCTCGACCGAGCCCTTGGCCACTAGGCCGAATGCGCCGATGCCCGGTAGGGCCAGACCTGCCAGGACGACTCCGGAGAGCACGCTGACGCCGAGGAACTTCGCGGCCTGCCGGGTCACGTTGGGACCCTCGCCCGAGCGCTTCATAGCCATGGAGGGAAGCCTACGTTCTCATTCGGCGGACAGACGCAGGTGTGTTCGCCTACGCTGTTTCACGCCAGTCACTGCGGTGCCTTCCAGCATCACCTCTGACTTCACTCTTGTGAGTGATGAGACGTGCCCGTATTGCCGCCTGTGTCACCAGCTGCCCGTCACGACACGGGCGAAGTGCCCTCGTATGAGGGCAAGGGTCTGTAATGTCGCCAGCTCACTCCGGTGGGTGATCTGCCGCGTACGCATAGTCCGTTCGGGCCATTCAAGATTGGGCCCGAAGGGGGTGTTGCCCCCTGCCTGCCTTCCGTAACGTCCTCAACTGGCAACGGTGAATATGCCGCTGCCGCCGTGGGGGAGCCTCGATTCGGGAGAGGACGGCGCCAGCATGGGCTGGGTAACCGACTGGAGTGCGCAGGCCGCCTGCCGCACTACCGATCCGGATGAACTATTCGTTCAGGGCGCAGCGCAGAACAGGGCGAAGGCGGTCTGCACAGGCTGCCCGGTGCGTACCGAGTGTCTGGCCGACGCGCTGGACAACCGCGTCGAGTTCGGCGTCTGGGGCGGAATGACCGAGCGCGAGCGGCGGGCCCTGCTCCGGCGCAGGCCGACGGTCACCTCCTGGCGCAGGCTCCTGGAGACGGCACGCACGGAGTACGAGCGTGGCGCGGGCATGCTGCCAGTGGGCGAGTTGGAGTACGACGAGTACGCGGCGGCCGGGTAGCCGGCAGCGGTTCCGGCTCCGTCTCTACTAACGGTCAGGGCCCTACGACGGTCACGGTTCGTGTGACAGCCGCAGTCCCCGGTCCGTCCGGCAGCTCGGCAGACGCGATCACGTCCGCACATGGACAGTGACGGTCACCTCTCCCTCGAGGCGTCCTCAGCATCCTCGGCACCCTCGGCGGGACCTGCCGTGGCGAACCGCTGCGCTCGGTCGGCCCGGTCCACGCGGCCTGTTTGGTCGGTGCCTGTTTGGTCGGCGAGGCACTCGGCGATCGCCCGCAGCCCCGCCAGATCGTGCACATCGCCGGGCAGTGCGGCCACCTCCGCCACCGGGACCTCAGGGTGCAGAGCGGTGAAGCGGTCACGCGTGCGCTGCTCGCGAACGAGCACCTGCATGCGCTCGGCGTGCAGCCGCAGCAGCCCGGCGGCGAGCCGTGCAGAGGATTCCTCGAGCCGTGCAGAAGACTCCTCGAGTCGTGCAGAGGCCTCTTCCGCGGGCACCGATTGTTCCGCTGGGGCGTCCGAGGCCGTCGCTCCTGAGAACGCGGGCTGGGGGAAGCCGCTCTCGGGAGAGGACGTGTCCGTGGGAGCGAGGGTGCCAGGGTCGTCAGCGGTACGTGAGCCAGCCTGCCCGCTGTCACGATCCACAATGCCGTCGCCGTCAAGATTTTCTGCGTATTCGGATGTTCCTCTTGTGAGCGCCTCGGCGGCGGCCAGCGCCCGCTCCGCCGAGAGCCGCGCCGCCCCGCTGCCGTGCACCCGGTTCAGCACGAGCCCGGCCAGCGGCATCCGCTCCGCTGCCAGCCGCTCCACGAAGTACGCGGCCTCCCGCAGGGCGTCCCGCTCGGGCGCCGCGACGACCAGGAAGGCCGTGCCCGGCGCCTGGAGCAGCCGGTAGGTGGCGTCGGCGCGGGTACGGAAGCCGCCGAACATGGTGTCCATCGCGGCGGCGAACGTCTGTACGTCCCGGAGAAGTTGGCCCCCCATCAGTTTATTCAGGGGGCCGCTCATCACGGACATGCCGGCGCCCAGGAACTTCATCCCGGCCCGGCCGCCGATCTTCGCCGGCGCCATCAGCACCTTGATGAACCGTCCGTCGAGGAAGGAGCCCATGCGTCCCGGAGCATCCAGGAAGTCCAGCGCCGAGCGGCTCGGAGGGGTGTCCACGACGATGAGGTCCCAGTCGTCGCGTGCACGCAGCTGGCCGAGCTTCTCCATGGCCATGTACTCCTGCGTGCCCGCGAAACCGGCCGACAGGGACTGGTAGAAGGGGTTGTCCAGGATCGCCCGGGCACGGTCCTTGTCGGCGTGCGCCTCGACGATCTCGTCGAAGGTCCGCTTCATGTCGAGCATCATGGCGTGCAGCTCGCCGCCCGCGGAGCCGTCGATGCCGGGGACGCGGCGCGGCACGTTGTCGAGTTCGTCGATCCCCATCGACTGCGCCAGCCGGCGCGCCGGGTCGATGGTCAGGACGACGACCTTCCGGCCGCGCTCGGCGGCCCGTACCCCCAGGGCGGCCGCGGTCGTGGTCTTGCCGACACCGCCCGAGCCGCAGCACACCACGATGCGGGTGCGTGGATTGTCCAGGACGATGTCTATCTCGAGCGGTTCTGCCGGATCCAGGCTCACCCTGCCACTCCTTGCTTCCGCAGTTCGCGCGCCATGCGGTAGAGGCCCGCCAGGTCGACGCCGTCGCCGAGCAGCTGAAGTTCGTACGTGGGCAGACCGAGCCGTGCCACATCGGCACGGCCGCGGTGTTCCAGCGCGAGCCGCTCGGTGTGCTCGCGCGCCTGCTGCAGCAGGGCGTCGACGAGCGGCTCCGCGAGGCCTGCACGCCGTGCGGTGCCGGAGCCGGTGCGCTCCAGGGCGCACGTGAGGGCGCGCGCGACCTCCTCGCGCCGGCCGTTCGCGGCGGCCTCCACAGCCGCCTCGTCGAGGATCCCGGGCCGCACCATGTTGATGACGACGCTGCCCACCGGCAGCCCCGCGGCCCGCAGCCCGGTGATGCCGTCGGAGGTCTCCTGGACGGGCATCTCCTCCAGCAGCGTGACGAAGTGCACTGCCGTCTCAGGGGACTTGATTACCCGCATCACGGCTTGGGCCTGATTGTGGATGGGGCCGATCCGGGCCAGACCGGCCACCTCGTCGTTGACATTCAGAAAACGGGTGACACGGCCCGTGGGTGGTGCGTCCATGACGACGTAGTCGTAGACGAAGCGACCCGTACGGCCCTTCCTGCGCACCGCCTCGCACGCCTTGCCGGTCAGCAGGACGTCCCGCAGACCCGGTGCGATGGTCGTCGCGAAGTCGATCGCGCCGATTTTCCTCAGGGCCCGCCCGGCACCGCCCAGTTTGTAGAACATGTGGAGGTAGTCGAGAAGAGCCTGTTCGGCGTCGATGGCGAGCGCGAACACCTCACCGCCGCCGGGAGCGACGGCGATCTTCCGTTCCTCGTAGGGCAATGCCTCCGTCTCGAAGAGCTGTGCGATGCCCTGCCGGCCTTCGACCTCGACCAGCAGGACGCGCTTTCCCTCGGTTGCGAGGGCAAGCGCTAGGGCTGCGGCGACCGTGGTCTTACCGGTACCGCCCTTGCCGCTGACGACATGGAGCCTGCTCATGAATCGGAGCCTAATTCGTTGCCAGCGGCCGGGTGGAGCCAGGTGGGCAACATCCGGTCGTTCGAGTGGTGAGGACCGTCACGCCTTGTTGGAGCGGGGCTCGTGAGGTGTCTAGCCAGTCCCCGTGCGGGCTACGCACGAGGCTGTCGGTGTGAGGCATTACAGTCGGGCCCATGACCAAGTGGGAATACGCGACTGTGCCGCTTCTCGTACACGCGACCAAGCAGATTCTGGACACCTGGGGCGAGGACGGCTGGGAGCTCGTCCAGGTCGTGCCGGGTCCGAACAACCCCGAGCAGCTGGTGGCCTACCTCAAGCGGGAGAAGGCGTGAGTGCGGTCGAGTCCAAGCTCTCGGAGCTGGGACTGACCCTTCCGGAGGTCGTGCCGCCGCTGGCCGCCTACCAGCCGGCCGTACGCACCGGCGCCTACGTCCACACCGCCGGCCAGCTCCCCATCGTCAAGGGCGCCGTCCCGGCCACCGGCAAGGTCGGTGCCGAGGTCAGCCCGGAGCAGGCCAAGGAACTCGCGGGCGTCTGCGCGCTCAACGCCCTGGCCGCCGTGAAGTCCGTCATCGGCGACCTGGACAAGATCGTGCGGGTCGTGAAGGTCGTGGGCTTCGTCGCCTCCGCGCAGGACTTCACCGGTCAGCCGGGCGTCCTCAACGGCGCGAGCGAGCTGCTGGGTGAGGTGCTGGGCGAGAAGGGCGTGCACGCCCGCTCGGCCGTGGGCGTGGCCGTGCTGCCGCTGGACGCGCCGGTCGAGGTCGAGATCCTGGTGGAGGTCCGGGACTGACGGGCCGGGCCACCTTGCGGCCGGGCCACCTTGCGGCCGGTCCGGGTTCCGGGCGGGCCGGGTTCCGGGCGGGCCGGGTTCCGGGCGGGCCGGGTTCCGGGCGGTCCGGGTTCCGGGCGGTCCGGGTTCCGGGCGGTCCGGGTTCCGGGCGGTCCGGGTTCCGAGTGGTCCGGGCTCGCAGGTGGGCGGCGGTGGCCCCCGACCGGTCGTCCCCGGCCGGTTCCTCTCGAACATCCGCGCGTGAGCGCATAGCATCCGGCCATGTCGACTTCGAACGGCCAGTGGTACCCGCCGGAGTGGCCGGACCGGATCAGAGCACTCGCCCGTGGCGAACTCCGGCCAGTGGCGCCCCGTCGCGCCGCGACCGTCCTTCTGTTGCGCGCCGGAGCCGGCGGCCTCGCCGTTCACATGTTGCGCAGACGCGCCTCCATGGCTTTCGCCGGGGGCGCGTACGCGTATCCGGGCGGCTCGGTGGACCCGCGCGACGAGCGCGACGTGCCCTGGGCGGGCCCCTCGCGTGCGGAATGGGCGGCGCGCCTGGGGACCGATGCGGCCACCGCGCAGGCCATCGTGTGCGCCGCCGTCCGTGAGACCTTCGAGGAGGCGGGCGTGCTGCTGGCGGGGCCGGCACCGGACACGGTCGTCGCGGACACGACGGGCGAGCAGTGGGAGGCCGACCGGGCCGCGCTCGTCAGCCGTGAGCTGTCCTTCGCCGACTTCCTCGACCGGCGGGGCCTGTTGCTGCGCAGCGACCTCCTCGGCCCCTGGGCGCGGTGGATCACCCCTGAGTTCGAGCCCCGTCGCTACGACACCTGGTTCTTCGTCGCCGCCCTTCCCGAGGGCCAACGCACCCGTAACGCCTCCACGGAGGCCGACCGCACGGTGTGGACCGCCCCCGCAGAGGCGGCCGCCGGTTACGACCGGGGTGATCTGCTGATGATGCCGCCGACCATCTCCACCCTGCGGTCGCTGCTGCCGTACGCGAGCGCGGCCGAGACCCTCGCGGCCTCCGGTGAGCGGGATCTCACCCCCGTACTCGCTCGGGCGCGGCTCGACGGGGAAGAGATCGTGCTGAGCTGGCCGGGGCACGATGAATTCACCAAGCACATCGCCCGGCACATCGCCCGGCACATCGCTTCAGGAACCTCGAGAACCTCAGGACCCGCGGGAGCCGACGGATGACGTACGCAACCGACCTGCCAGGACGGCCGCGCCCAGGCGCGATCGGCGGCCCGGCGACCGCCCGCGCGACCTGCGTCCTCGCGCCCAACCCCTCCGCGATGACGCTGGACGGCACCAACACCTGGATCCTCGCCGAGCCGGACTCCGATCTCGCCGTCGTCGTCGACCCCGGGCCGCTGGACGACAACCACCTGCGCAAGGTCATCGACACGGCCGCCGCGGCGGGCAAACGCGTCGCTCTGACCCTTCTCACCCACGGCCACCACGACCACTGCGAAGGGGCGGCCCGCTTCGCCGAGCTGACGGGGACACACGTACGGGCGCTGGACCCGGCGCTGCGGCTGGGCGGCGAAGGGCTCGGTGTGGGCGACGTCGTCACCACCGGCGGCCTGGAGCTGCATGTCCTGTCCACTCCCGGGCACACCGCGGACTCCCTGTGCTTCCACCTCCCGGCGGACCGGGCGGTCCTCACCGGCGACACGGTGCTGGGGCGCGGCACCACGGTCGTCGCGCACCCGGACGGGCGGCTGGGCGACTACCTCGACTCACTGCGCCGGCTGCGCGCGCTCACGGTCGACGAGGGCGTGGACGCGGTGCTGCCCGGTCATGGTCCCGTGCTGGACGACGCCCGGGGCGCCATCGAGTACTACCTCGCCCACCGGGCCAAGCGCCTCGCCCAGGTCGAGACGGCGGTCGAGAACGGCCGGCGCACCCCGTCCGAGGTCGTGGCGGCCGTCTACGCGGACGTCGACCGCGGGCTGTGGCCGGCCGCCGAGCTCTCGGTGCGGGCACAGCTGGACTACCTGGACGAGCACGGATTGATCTGAGGCCGGATACGAGGGCCCGGTCCGACGGCCTGCTCCGATCACCTGGTCCGAGGGTCCCGTCCGACGGCCCGCTCCGAGGACCTGGTCCGAGGCCGCAGCCGGGCATCGCCGAGGACCGGTTTCCGGTCCCGGAGTCCGGAAGCGGCGGTACGGCGAAGGGCCCCGTCGCGCCTTGCGGCGTGCGGGGCCCTTCGTGGCGTGCGTTCGCGCGTGCCCGCGTCAGCGGGAGCGCTTGGCGAGGCGCTCGACGTCCAGCAGGATCACGGCGCGTGCCTCCAGGCGGAGCCAGCCGCGGCCGGCGAAGTCCGCGAGGGCCTTGTTGACGGTCTCACGGGAGGCGCCGACCAGCTGGGCGAGCTCCTCCTGGGTGAGGTCGTGCACGACGTGGATGCCCTCTTCGGACTGCACGCCGAAGCGGCGCGACAGGTCGAGCAGGGCCTTGGCGACGCGGCCGGGAACGTCGGAGAAGACGAGGTCCGACATCGAGTCGTTGGTGCGGCGCAGCCGGCGGGCGACGGCCCTCAGCAGGGCGGTGGCCACCTCCGGGCGGGCGTTGAGCCAGGGCTGCAGGTCGCCGTGGCCGAGGCCGAGCAACTTGACCTCGGTCAGCGCGGTTGCGGTGGCGGTGCGCGGTCCGGGGTCGAAGAGGGACAGCTCGCCGATGAGCTCGCCGGGGCCCAGGACCGCCAGCATGTTCTCGCGGCCGTCGGGGGAGGTGCGGTGAAGCTTCACCTTGCCCTCGGTCACCACGTAGAGGCGGTCGCCCGGGTCGCCTTCGTGGAACAGGGCGTCGCCCCTTGCGAGGGTGACCTCGCCCATGGAGGCGCGCAGCTCAGCGGCCTGCTCGTCATCGAGCGCCGCGAAAAGCGGGGCGCGCCGCAGAACGTCGTCCACGAGTTCTCTCCTTGTCGACATGCACAGAGGACCGTGGTCCCCATGATGCCCGTCGGTAAAACTGTGTGATCAAACACAAGTGTGGCGCATCGTCGACCGAAGCCCTACGGCAGGGGTCCGATTGGGCTGTGGTTTTCCTGCGGCCGGGGCGGATGTCAGTGCCGGGCTTTAGTCTGGCCGGGTGTCCAATTCGCCGGTGAGAGCAGAGGGCAAGGGGGCTGGGAGGGTGACTTCGGACCGTAATTCCGCTGTGGGCGAACAGCCTGCCGGGAAGAAGACAAAATCCGTCAATAGCGAAAAATCGCCGGACGGTGAGGCGCTCACTGCGGCCCGGGAGTCCACGCGGGGGAGGGTAGTGAAGACGACGCCGAGGACGGCGGCGAAGTCCGCTCGGGGAACGGCGGCCAAGTCCGCTGCGAAGCCCGCTGCCAAGCCCGCAGCGAAACCCGCCGGGGAGTCCGCGGGGAAGCGCGCGGCCACGTCCGGCGCGAAGCCTGCGGGGGAGCGCGCGGCCACGTCCGCCGCGAAGCCTGCTGCGAAGGCCGACGCGAAGCCTGCGGGCAACACTGCCGCGAAGACCGCCGCCAAATCCGTGGCCAAGTCCGCCACGAAGGCCGGCGGCAATCCCTCCGCCGCGAAGACCGCCGCCAAGCCGGCAGAGAAGACGGAATCGCGGACCGCGCTCGTCCGCCGCGCGCGCCGGATCAACCGTGAGCTCGCCGAGGTCTACCACTACGCCCACCCCGAGCTGGACTTCGAGGATCCCTTCCAGCTCCTGGTCGCCACGGTCCTCTCCGCGCAGACCACCGACCTGCGCGTCAACCAGACCACCCCCGCCCTCTTCGCCGCCTACCCCACTCCGGAGGACATGGCGGCGGCCGACCCGCAGACGCTCGAGCAGCTGATCCGGCCGACCGGCTTCTTCCGTGCCAAGGCCAGGTCCCTGATAGGTCTCTCCGCCGCGCTGCGCGACCGCTTCGGCGGCGAGGTGCCCGGGCGCATAGAAGACCTGGTCACTCTCCCCGGTGTCGGCAGGAAGACCGCCAACGTCGTGCTGGGCAACGCCTTCGGCGTCCCGGGGATCACCGTCGACACCCACTTCGGCCGCCTCGTGCGGCGCTGGAAGTGGACCGACGCGGAGGACGCGGAGAGGGTCGAGGCCGACGTGTGCGCCCTCTTCCCCAAGAGCGAGTGGACGATGCTCTCGCACCGCGTGATCTTCCACGGCCGCCGGGTCTGCCACTCGCGCAGGCCCGCCTGCGGCGCGTGCCCGATCGCTCCGCTCTGCCCGTCCTACGGCGAGGGCGAGACCGACCCGGAGAAGGCCAAGAAGCTGCTCAAGTACGAGATGGGCGGCCGGCCGGGCCAGCGGCTGAAGCCCCCGTCCGACTACCCGGGTCTGCCCGCCAGTCCGCTGGGAGCCGAGTGAGCGAGCGCACGCCGAGAGACCGCTGCCCAGACGCCGAGGAAGACCGGGGAAAGCGCATGCCGAGCACGTACGGCAAGGAGAGCGTGGTCAGCGCCGAGGGCCTGCCCGAGTGGCTGGAGCCGGTGGCGCGCGCCGCTCCGACCATCGAGCCGCATCAGCTCAGCCGCTTTCTTCCGCCGGCGAGCGGCGGTCGTCAGTCCGCCGTGCTCGTCCTTTTCGGTGAGGGGGAACAGGGCCCGGAGCTGTTGCTCATGGAGCGCGCTGGGACGCTGCGCTCGCACGCCGGCCAGCCGTCCTTCCCCGGCGGTGCCCTCGATCCGGAGGATGGTGATCCGGATGGTGGCGGCCCGGTGCGGGCCGCGCTGCGCGAGGCCGAGGAGGAGACCGGACTCGATCCTTCCGGTGTCCAGGTCTTCGGCGTGCTGCCCCGGCTCTACATCCCCGTGAGCAGCTTCGTCGTGACGCCCGTGCTCGGCTGGTGGCGTGAGCCCAGCCCGGTCTCGCCGGTCTCCCTGCAGGAGACGGCCCGGGTGTTCACCGTCCCCGTCACCGAGCTCACGGCCCCGGAGAACCGCGCGATGGCCGTCCACCCCAGTGGCCACAAGGGCCCGGCCTTCCGGGTGGGCCCGGCGCTGGTGTGGGGATTCACGGCCGGAGTGATCGACCGGATCCTGCACTATGCCGGATGGGAGCGGTCCTGGGACCGCGAGCGGGAGGTCCCGCTGGACTGGCGCTCCTGACGAGCATGAGACGGTGGCCCCCGCTGGCCACGACAACTGCAATGCGAGGCATCTTTCGGTGAACGTGCTGGACATCGTGCTGCTGATCGCCGCCGTGTGGTTCGCGATCGTCGGCTACCGTCAGGGCTTCGTCGTCGGCGTGCTCTCGGTGATCGGTTTTCTGGGGGGCGGCCTCGTCGCCGTCTATGCGCTGCCCGTCATCTGGGACAGCGCCACCGACGAAGCCGAGCCGGGCACGATCGCGGCCGTCGCGGCCGTCGCCATCATCATCCTGTGCGCCTCCGTGGGCCAGGCCGCCACCACCCACCTCGGCAACAAGCTGCGCCGCCACATCACGTGGTCGCCGGCGCGCGCACTGGACGCCACGGGCGGTGCCCTCGTCAATGTGGTCGCGATGCTGCTGGTCGCCTGGCTGATCGGCTCCGCCCTCGCCGGCACGACCCTGCCGACGCTGGGCAAGGAGGTCCGCAGCTCCAAGGTGCTGCTCGGCGTCGCCCGGGTGGTCCCGTCCCAGGCCAACACCTGGTTCGCCGACTTCAGCACGGTCCTCGCGCAGAACGGCTTCCCGCAGGTCTTCGCGCCGTTCTCCACCGAGCCCATCACCTCGGTCCCCGCCCCCGACCCCGAGCTTGCGGGCAGCCCGGTCGCCGTGGCCGCCCAGCGCAGCATCGTCAAGGTCGTCGGTAACGCCCCCGCCTGCGGCAAGGTGCTGGAAGGCACCGGTTTCGTCTTCGCCCCCCACCGGGTGATGACCAACGCCCACGTCGTCGGTGGCGTGGACGAGCCCACCGTGCAGATCGGCGGCCAGGGCCGGCTCCACGACGCCAAGGTCGTGCTCTACGACTGGAAGCGCGACGTCGCAGTCCTCGACGTGCCGTCGCTGGACACGCCCGCGCTGCGGTTCGCCGGGGACGACGCGGAGAGCGGCAAGAGCGCCATCGTCGCGGGCTTCCCCGAGAACGGCTCCTACGACGTGCGCGCCGCCCGCGTCCGCAGCCGCGTCCAGGCCAACGGCCCCGACATCTACCACCGCGGCAACGTCCGCCGCGACGTCTACTCCCTCTACGCCACCGTGCGGCAGGGCAACTCGGGCGGGCCCCTGCTCACCCCCGACGGGCAGGTCTACGGGGTGGTCTTCGCCAAGTCCCTCGACGACGCCGAAACCGGTTACGCGCTGACCGCCGACGAAGTGCGTCAGGACGCCGCATACGGCCGTACAGCCTCGGGCAGGGCGAATACCCAGGGGTGCGCGCTCTGACCCGCCCCAGGGGCCCCAGGGGGCCGTGCGGGAGGCATCCCGCAGTCGTACGTGCGTGCGAGACGGGATGCTGGGGGCGGTGAGGTGATCAGCGGCTGCGGGGATGCCTCAGCCGCGCCGACACCCAGCGGGCGCGGCGCCGGATGATGCGGGGAATGCCGATCCGGGGGTCGGGTCCGGCCTCCGGCCGGTGTTGCCCCCGCTCGGGTGCCTCCGTCACAGCAAGCACGGCATCACCCTCGATGCCGTGCTCCTGAGTCACGTCGGTCACGTCACGGTAGTCGTGCGTCCAGCCCATACCAAAAGCTCTGCCCGGGCCCAAAGGTCGGTAATCGCCCATGGGTCCGGCAATTGGCCTATGCGCGAGGCAATTGGCCACCTGGGGAACAGCCGTTCCCTCCGCTGGGCCGGCCGGTCTCCAGCGGTTGGGCCGGTCTCTAGCGGTCCGGTTCGGGGTCCTTCAGCCAGCCGATGAGCTCGGCCGAGAACGCTGCCGGGTCCTCCTCGTGCGGAAAGTGCCCGAGGCCCTCGAACAGCCGCCAGCGGTAGGGCGCCTCCACATACTCCCCGGAGCCCGCAGCGCTGCGTGTGCGCATCACCGGATCGAGCGAACCGTGCAGGTGCAGGGTCGGTACGCGCACCGGGCGCTTCATGCGGCGGTTGAACTGGATGCCGTCGGGCCGGGCCAGCGACCGGACCATCCAGCGGTACGGCTCGATCGAGCAGTGGGCCGTGGAGGGGATCGACACCGCCCGCCGGTAGACCTCGATTGCCTCGTCGTCCGGCAGCCGCGGCCCCGACCAGTCCCGGATCAGCCGGCCGACCAGCGCCGCGTCGTCCGCGACCAGCCGCCGCTCGGGCAGCCACGGCCGCTGAAAGCCCCAGATGTGCGAGCCGGCGGCACTCTGCTTGGGATCGGCCAGCATCGCCGACCGCCAGCGGCGCGGATGCGGCATCGAGGACACCACGAGCCGGCGCACCAGCTTGGGCCGCATCACCGCCGCCGTCCAGGCCAGATAGCCGCCCAGGTCGTGCCCGACCAGCGCGGCGTCGGGCTCGCCGAGGGAGCGGATCACGCCGGTGATGTCGAGGGCGAGGTTCGCCGGGTCGTAACCCCTGGGCGTACGGTCGCTGCCGCCTACGCCGCGCAGGTCCATCGCCACCGCCCGGAAGCCCGCCTCCGCGAGCACCGGCAGCTGATGCCGCCACGTCCACCAGAACTGCGGGAACCCGTGCAACAGCAGCACCAGCGGCCCCTCGCCCATTTCAGCGATGTGGAACCGCGCTCCGTTCGCCGCGACCTCGCGGTGCGTCCACGGGCCGTCCGGCCGTACGACCCCGGTGGGCGAGCCCCCCGACGGGCCCGGCGTCGCCGCCGGTGCCTGCGGTGCCGAGGGCAGGCCGGGTTCGGGGGACGCGGGCGCTGCGGGGGTATCGGGCACCGTCATACGGACGAGCGTGTCACA
Source organism: Streptomyces sp. NPDC026206 (assembly GCF_040638465.1). NCBI lineage: Bacteria > Bacillati > Actinomycetota > Actinomycetes > Kitasatosporales > Streptomycetaceae > Streptomyces > Streptomyces sp. NPDC026206. Next base: position 127,319 of record NZ_JBEZYL010000013.1, on the reverse strand, counting down.
GATGCGTCGGCGTGGCTCGTGTCGGCCACCGGCCGGGGGTGCGGCTTGACGGTGCTCAGCACGGCCGCCGTCTCCTTCGCTGCCGCGATGCTCTTCTCGGGCTTCTTGATCTTCTTGAACTTGGCGATCGCCATCAGCCCGAGCAGCGCCGCGAGTAGCAGATACGCACCACCGGTGATCAGGAAGGACCAGGCGAGCCCGAGGCCGAGGTGGTGGATCCCGTACGCTGCCGCGAAGCTCAGCACGGGCAGGGAGAAGAGCGCCAGGACCCCTGCGGCGGCGATGGCCCCGCCACCGATGCCCAGCCGCCGGGCGTCCTGTCGCAGCTCGGCCTTGGCCAGCGCGATCTCGTCGTGCACCAGCGCGGACAGCTCGGTGGTGGCCGTGGCCACCAGCTGGCCGAGGCTGCGGTTCGCGCCGTCGTCGGCTGCGCTCATCGGCTGCTCCCTCATCGTCATCAGCTTCGTCATCCGCGGAACGTCGTCCTCCGGGCCCCGGTCTCCCGGTCTCCCGTCTCCGGGCATGGCACCGCAGGTGTAAAGACTCTCAGATCATGCCGGACCGTCGCCCTGGGTGGTGCGCTGCGAGGCGACTTCCGCCAATTTGCGGTGTGTGGCCGCCTTCGCTTCGTACTTCGCGGCCATGCGGAGGTGGTACGCCGGGTTGTCCTGTTCGTAGATGTCCGGGATGCCGTCCTCGTCCTCGTCCCGGTCCTCCTCCTCGCAGAGCTTGCGGTACTTGTTGTCGCGCAGCTTCAGCAGCGTGCTCGCCAGGACCGCCGCTATCAGCGAGCCGACCAGCACGGCGGCCTTGACCTCGCCGACGAGAACCGTGTCGGCGGCGAAGGCGAGCTCACCGATCAGCAGGGACACCGTGAAGCCGATGCCGGCCAGTGAGGCGACGGCCAGGACGTCGGGCCACTTGAGGTCGGGGTTGAGTTCCGCTCTGGTGAAGCGGGCCGCCAACCAGGTGCCGCCGAAGACGCCGATCGCCTTGCCCACGACCAGGCCGAGTACGACACCGAGCGTCTCGGGCCTGGTGAAGACGTCCGACAGCGCACCACCGGAGATCGCGACGCCTGCCGAGAAGAGCGCGAACAGCGGCACGGCCAGCCCTGCCGACAAGGGGCGTACGAGGTGTTCGATGTGCTCGCCCGGGGAGCGCTGCTCGTCGTCGCGGCGGGTGCAGCGCAGCATCAGTCCCATGGCGACACCGGCGATGGTTGCATGGACGCCGCTGTTGTACATCAGAGCCCAGTTGACGACGGCCAGCGGCACGTAGATGTACCAGCCGCGTACGCCCTTGCGGAGTAGGAGCCAGAAGACCACCAGGCCCACCACGGCGAAGCCGAGGGCGGCGAAGTCGAGGGCGGAGGTGAAAAAGACCGCGATGATCAGGATCGCGAAGAGGTCGTCGACGACGGCCAGGGTCAGCAGGAAGGCACGCAGTGCCGACGGCAGTGCGGTGCCGATGACGGCGAGCACGGCGAGGGCGAAGGCGATGTCGGTGGCGGTGGGTACGGCCCATCCGGCCAGCGAGCCGTTTCCGCTGGAGGCGACGGTGAAGTAGACGAGTGCGGGTGCGGCCATTCCGCAGACTGCGGCGACGACGGGCAGGATCGCGGCCTTGGGGTCGCGCAGCTCGCCCGCGACGAGCTCGCGCTTGAGCTCGATACCGGCGACGAAGAAGAAGACGGCCAGCAGGCCGTCGGCCGCCCAGTGCTGGAGGGAGAGATTCAGGCCGAGGCCGGTGGGGCCGATGTGGAAGGAGCGCACGGACTCGTAGCTCTCGCGCAGCGGGGTGTTGGCCCACAGCAGGGCCGCGACGGCCGCGACCAGCAGGAGTACGCCGCCCACGGTCTCGGTACGCAGCGCGTCCGCGAGGAAGTTCCGCTCGGGCAGCGGGAGCCTGCCGAGAAAGACGGAACGGCGGTTCTTGGGCGCGGCCACGGTGGTGGACCTCCTGGGCTCGACTGTCGACTGCGTGCACGTGCGTACACGTGTCCTGTGTGCCGACCAGACTTCCCGGCGCGCCCTTGATTCTTGTCGCGATCTTTACGCGACAGGTACTTACTCTAGCCGGAACGGGTGAAGGGCACCCGGCGTCACGCCGGGTGCCCTTCACCCGTAGCGGCCGTGCGGGCCTGCTGCGGAGTGGTCAGTCCTCGGTGGAGGAGGACGGGAGCTTGGCCTGGATGAGGTCCATGACCGAGGAATCGGTGAGCGTGGTGACGTCGCCGAGGGTGCGGTTTTCGGCCACGTCGCGCAGGAGCCGGCGCATGATCTTGCCGGAGCGGGTCTTGGGCAGTTCGGCGACCTGCATGATGCGCTTGGGCTTGGCGATCGGGCCGAGCTGCTTGGCGACGTGTGCCCGCAGCTCCTCGGTGAGACCCTCCTCGTCTTCGGCGGCGGCGCTCTCGGCGGTGCCGCGCAGGATGACGAAGGCGCAGATCGCCTGGGTGGTCTGCGGGTCGTTGGCGCCGACGACCGCCGCTTCGGCGACCTTGGGGTGGGAGACGAGGGCGGACTCGACCTCGGTGGTGGAGATGTTGTGGCCGGAGACCAGCATGACGTCGTCCACGCGGCCCAGGAGCCAGATGTCGCCGTCGTCATCCTTCTTGGCGCCGTCACCCGCGAAGTAGCGGCCCTCGAAGCGTGACCAGTAGGTGTCGATGTACCGCTGGTCGTCGCCCCAGATGGTGCGCAGCATGGACGGCCACGGCTCGGTGAGGACGAGGTAGCCGCCGGAGCCGTCGGGCACCTCGTGGGCGTCGTCGTCCACGACGGTGGCGGCGATGCCGGGCAGCGGAACCTGCGCGGAGCCGGGCTTGGTCTCGGTGACACCCGGCAGCGGGCTGATCATGATGGCGCCGGTCTCGGTCTGCCACCACGTGTCGACCACGGGCGTGGTGTCGGCACCGATGTGCTTGCGGTACCAGATCCAGGCCTCGGGATTGATGGGCTCGCCGACCGAACCCAGGATGCGCAGGCTGGACAGGTCGAACTTGGCCGGGATGTCGTCGCCCCACTTCATGGCGGCGCGGATCGCGGTGGGAGCGGTGTAGAGGATCGTGACGCCGTACTTCTGGACGATCTCCCACCAGCGCCCCTGGTGCGGGGTGTCGGGGGTGCCCTCGTAGAGCACTTCGGTCGCGCCGTTGCTCAGCGGGCCGTAGACGATGTACGAGTGGCCGGTGACCCAGCCGACGTCGGCGGTGCACCAGAAGACGTCCGTCTCGGGCTTGAGGTCGAAGACGGCGTGGTGGGTGTACGAGGCCTGGGCGAGGTAGCCACCGGTGGTGTGCAGGATGCCCTTCGGCTTACCCGTGGTGCCCGAGGTGTAGAGGATGAAGAGCGGGTGCTCGGCGTCGAACGCCTCGGGGGTGTGCTGGTCGGACTGGCGCTCGACCAGGTCGTGCCACCACACGTCGCGGCCCTCGGTCCAGGCGACGTCCTCCTGGCCGGTGCGGCGGACGACGAGCACGCTGCGGACGTTCTCGGTGCCGGGACGGGTGAGGGCCTCGTCGACGGCGGGCTTGAGCGCTGAGGGCTTGCCGCGCCGGTAGCCGCCGTCGGCGGTGATGACGACGCGGGCGTCGGCGTCGTTGATGCGGGTGGCGAGGGCGTCCGCGGAGAATCCGCCGAAGACGAGTGAGTGCGGGGCGCCGATACGGGCGCAGGCGAGCATCGAGACGACTGCTTCGGGGATCATCGGCAGGTAGATGGCGACCCGGTCACCGGCCTGGACGCCCAGCTCGGTCAGGGCGTTGGCGGCCCGGGAGACCTCACGCTGGAGCTCGGCGTAGGTGATCGACCGGGTGTCGCCCGGCTCGCCCTCGAAGTGCAGGGCCACCCGGTCACCCAGGCCGTTCTCCACATGGCGGTCGACGCAGTTGTACGCCACGTTGAGCTTGCCGTCGGCGAACCACTTGGCGAACGGGGGATTCGACCAGTCCAGGGTCTCGGTCGGCTCGGTCTCCCAGCTCAGGCGGCGGGCCTGCGCGGCCCAGAAGCCCAGCCGGTCAGCCCGCGCCTGCTCGTACGCCTGTGCGGTGACGTTGGCCTCGGCGGCCAGGCCCGCAGGCGGTGCGAAGCGGCGCTCCTCCTTCAGAAGGTTGGCCAGGCTTTCGTTGCTCACGACATCTCCCTTTCCCAGGGGACTCGTTGCGTCCCGGCCATAGCTCATCAGGCCGGGGCACAGCCTGACAAGGGCTGTGGACAACTATTGGTTTAGACCTGTTCATCGCCAGGGTTGTCCGAGGTCAGAGGGGGTGGTGTGGCGCCTGGTCGCGCCGGTGCGGCCGGTCTCAGACCGCGTCGAGGACCTCCGGGCGGACGGCACTGAAGGTGCGCGAGCGCTGGTCGAGGACATAGGCCTGGGCTTCGGCGACATGAAAGTACATGCCCTGCAGATGCAGCGAGCCCTCGGCCACGCGCCGGGCGACGCGGGAGTGAGCCATCAGGTGATCGAGCTGCTGCATCACATTGACCAGCGCCAGCCGCTCGACGTCGTCCGCCACGGGCCGGTCGGCGAGCGCCACCTCTCCGCGGCCCAGCCGGCCGATCCGCTGCATACGGGCCAGGCTGGGCCGGCCGTGGCGCAGCCAGCGGGCGAGCGGGGTCTGGCCGTCCGGCGCGAGCCCTTGGCCGGCGGGAGAAGCGGCGATGTCCAGCAAGGCCTGCATGGCACCGCACCCGGAGTGCCCGCACACGGTGATGCTGGCGACCTTCAGCACCTCCACGGCGTACTCCACGGCGGCCCCGACGGAATCGCAGCCACCACCGTCGTTGTCGGGCGGCGGCATCAGATTGCCGACATTGCGCACGGTGAACAGATCGCCGGGCCCACTGGAGGTGATCATGCTGGTCACCAGCCGGGAGTCGGCGCACGTCAGAAAGAGCTGGCTGGGCCGCTGGCCCTCACGGGCGAGCCGTGCCAGCTCCTCGCGGACAAGCGGGGCGGTGTTGCGCTGGAACGCGCTGACCCCGCCGAGCAGCTGCCGCCCGCCGCCGGGTCCGGCGCCGGACCCGGCGGGCCGGGTGCAGTGGTGGTTGCGCCAGGGCGTCCATGGGCGGCAGGCGTGGGTGCTGACGGGCTCGGCGACCGGGCGCCCGTAGCGGCCCCGGAGGGTGACCCACCCGCCGCGCGAGCGGTGGGCGTTGGACCAGGACTGCAGTGCGTCGTACGCGGCATGGTCCATGAACGAGCCGCCCAGCTCGACCACCACGTTCGCCTCGTCCGGCACCTGAGCGAGCGCCCGGCTCAGCCTGGGCACCGCCAGGAACGTCAGCTGCCCGTTGACCCGCACGCGGTGGCAGCCCTGTTCCTCGGTGACGGTGATCCCGGTGTGGGTGAGCCGACGCAGCGCGAGAAGGGCGGCGACCGCGACGCCCACCGCCACTCCCTGCAACACGCCGAGCAGCACCACGGACCCGAGCGTGGCCGCGTACGTCGGGAACTCGCGGTGCCGCTGGACATGCTTGAGGTGGGCGAAGCTCACCATCCGCACGCCGACCGCCATGACCAGTGCGGCCAGTGCGGCCAGCGGGATCATTTCCAGCACGGCCGTGAGCAGCCCCGCGCACACCAGCACCCAGACGCCGTGCAGCACAGTGGACGTGCGGGATCTGGCACCCGCCGCGATGTTGGCCGAGCCGCGGATCGCCCCGCCGGCGATCGGCAGTCCGCCCAGCAGACCGGACACCACGTTCGCCGCGCCCTGTCCGGTCAGCTCGTGGTCCAGCTCGGTGGGGGCGGCCGCCAGCTCGCCAGGACGCTCGGCGCGCAGTCGCTCCATGGCGATGGCGGACAGCAGAGACTCCATGCTCGCGACGAGCGTGACCGTCAGAACGGCCGCGAAGATCCCGAGCACCGGCCCGTCCGGCAGCGTGGGCAGCGCCTGCACCTCCCAGTCCGGCAGGGAGACCCGGGGAAGGGGCATGCCCAGGCTCGCTGCCGTGGCGAGGGCCACGGCAACCAGGGGCGCCGGGAGCAGACGGGCCCAGCGACCCGCCCGCCCGGGCAGGCGGGGCCAGGCGAGCAGGACGCCTACCGTGACCGCGCCGATCATCAGCGCCGGTGGATGCAGGTGCATGAACTCCGAGGGCAGCGCTCTGAGGTTCTCCGGCGCGGAGAGGCTCGGGCTGTCGCCCAGCACGACGTGCAACTGGCCCAGCGCGACAGTGACGCCGATGCCGGCGAGCATGCCGTGCACGATCGCCGGGCTGATCGCCAGCGCGGCGCGGGCCACCCGTGCCGCACCGAGCGCGAGTTGGGCCAGGCCGGCGAGGGCGGTGATCGCGCAGGTGGCCCGCCAGCCGTAGCGCTGCACCAGCTCGGCGGTCACCACCACCAGGCCGGTGGCAGCCCCGCTGACCTGCAGTGGGGCACCGCCCAGCAGGCCGGCGACGATGCCGCCGACCGCGGCCGCGACCAGGCCCGCCTGGAGCGGTGCTCCCGTGGCGAGCGCGACCCCCAGGGAGAGGGGAACGGCGATCAGGAAGATGGCGATGGAGGCGGACAGGTGCCTCCGCCAGCCCGAACGCGCACATCCGTCCGGTTCGGGGGCAGCGTCCTGTCCTGGTGCTGAAGGCAGGCGGTTCGTCTGAGTCGGCTGAGCGTGCATGGTCGTTCCCGTCTTCGTCGGAGCGGCGCGGGCGCGCGGGAACGCGCACGTGGGTCACGGCGTGCAGCGGCGGGAGCGGCTGCGATGGCGGGGTGTTTCTCAACTCTCGGTAAACGGATCGTAATGGAGAGTAAAGGGTTGGCGAAGAGCTGCTGGCCTGCTTCCTTCGATTGAGTGAATATGCATTTCTATGCGTTTGTTGTGTTTTGTATTACCTGGGCCCGTGCCAGGTCGGCCGCAGCTGAGTGCTTGCCCGCGTGCCCTCGAACCCGGCTGAGCAGGCCTGAGGGCGAGGTGGCCGGTGGCTGCAGCATGGAGATTCGGGTGGGGCGGCCTCGTGGCCGGCCCTGGCCCCGACGTCGGGCGCCGTCGGCTGCTCCGGAGGGCCGGGCCCTGGCGGTGACGGGCGGTATCGGGCAGGGGGCGGTCGGCCCGGACGCTCAGCCCGGCTCATCGGTGACGGCTCCACAGCCGATAGCGGCCCCCAACTGGGGCGGCCCGCGCCGCAGCGGCTGGCGCCGGGCGAGAGGCCCCGCAGTTCGTGGTCTTCTCCCCGGGCGCTCCGGCGAGGACCAGTAGAAGCTGTTTCCCGCTTTCGCGCGGCCGGGAAGAAGACCACGCGACCATGAGGTACTTCCTCAGCGCCGTCTACCTGCTCCGCGTGGAGAAGAGGAAGCTCTACCGTTCACCGAGGTGCGCTGTGTGTCCTTGAAGCATCTGGCGGACCGGCTCGATGCCCAGGACCCCCACTCCTCGCCAGGCGGCGCAAGCCGGAGGTGGGCAAGGCCCGAAGGGGCTGGGCGCGGTTCGCCGGGCTCAGGCGGGCTGGGGGGCAGCCAGGAGCCGCTCGTCCAGCACGAAGGCCGGGTCGACCTGAGCCGCCAGATCGGCGCCCGTCTTCGCGTTGCCCCAGCTCTCCGCGTTCTTCAGGTGGAAGTGCACCATCTGACGGGTGTAGCGCTGCCAGTCCCGCCCCTCGTATGTACCGTCGGACGTCTCTCGCAGCGTGCGCAATGCCTGGTGGTTGGCCTCCTCCAGTAGCTCGAACCGGGGCGGCCGGCCTTTTTCCATCGCACGCACCCAGTCCGAGTGCCCGACCGTGGTGAGCAGGTCGTCGCCGACCTCGGCCTGCAGGAAGTCCAAGTCGTCCGCGCCGTGCACCTTGTTGCCGACCACCTTCAGGCCGATGCCGAAGTCCCGCGCGTACTCCTTGTACTGGCGGTAGACGGAGACACCCTTACGAGTGGGCTCGGCGATCAGGAAGGTCATGTCGAAGCGGGTGAACATCCCGGAGGCGAATGAGTCGCTGCCGGCCGTCATGTCGACCACCACGTACTCGCCGGGGCCGTCGACGAGGTGGTTCAGGCACAGCTCGACCGCGCCGACCTTGGAGTGGTAGCAGGCGACACCGAGATCGGAATCCGTGAAGGGGCCCGTTGCCATCAGCCGCACAATCGCGTCGTCGTCCAGCTGAACGGTGCGGGCGCACGCTTCGTAGACCGGGTTGTCCTCGCCGACGCGCAGCAGGCGGGAGCCCTCTCCCGGCGGTGTCGTCTTGATCATCGTCTCCGCGGAGGCGATGCGGGGATTCGCACCGCGCAGGTATTCCTTGATCAGGGGCAGCTGTGCGCCCATCGCGGGAAGCGCGGCGCTTTCCGCCTCGTCGAGCCCGAGCGCCGCGCCCAGGTGCTGGTTGATGTCCGCATCCACGGCGATGACCGGGGCGTGGGTGGCGGCGAGGTGGCGGATGAACAGAGAGGACAGCGTGGTCTTGCCGCTGCCACCCTTCCCTACGAAAGCGATCTTCATGTTCACCAAGAGTAGGTGCGAGGGTGCGTTGAGTGAGAGTCGTGAGTGAAGAGGACCACTCTTTCGAGGGGTGTAGAGCCGAAGTGCGTAGTGTCGTACCCATGAGTACGACAGCCGATCCGCTTGCCGTTCTGGGCTCGCTCCCGGGCGTGGCCGACTCCGTGGACTCCGTACGCAAGGCGGTGGACCGGGTGTACGGCCACCGGGTGATGCGCCGCCGCAGCAATGAGGTCACCTCGGAGGCCGCACTGCGCGGCGCGCGCGGCTCGGCCGCGCTCTCGGGTGCCGACTGGGCGCTCGAGGAGGTGCGCCGCCGATCCGACTTCGGCAGCGAGGGTGAGCCGCGAACGGTGGGTGCCGCGCTGCGGCTGACCGCCGAGTCGGGCCAACTGCTGAGCGTCTGGCGGCAGTCGCCGTTGCGAGTGCTGGCCCGACTGCATCTGGTGGCTGCCGGGCGGGACCGCCCGGACGAGTCGGTGGGGCGGCCGCGACTGCCGGGCGAGCCGGTGGCGGAGCCTCTGATCGAACTGCCCGTGCCGACGGCGGACGAGGTGTCGGGGCGGCTCGAAGGGCTGGCCGGGCTCCTGATCGCGGGCAGCGACGCACCGGCACTGGTGACGGCGGCCGTGGTGCACGGAGAGCTGCTCGCCCTGCGGCCGTTCGGGTCGTACAACGGCCTGGTCGCCCGGGCCGCCGAGCGGATCGTCCTGGTGGGCAGTGGTCTGGACCCGAAGTCGATATGCCCGGCTGAAGTGGGCCACGCGGAATTGGGCCGGGCGGCCTACGTCGCGGCGCTCGAGGGCTACGTGTCCGGAACGCCGGAGGGGATGGCGGCGTGGATCGCGCACTGCGGCCGCGCCCTGGAGCTCGGCGTCCGGGAGAGCACCGCGGTGTGCGAGGCGCTCCAGCGCGGTGCGGCCTGAGGCGGGTCAAGGGCGGCGGTGACCGGGCCTGAGGTCATCGTTCACCGCGCCGAAGCGATAGTGCGGCGCGCCTGAATTGCGGGGCATCGTGCCTGCACCGGAGGGTGGCCCGCGCGCGGACAACGCGGACAAAGGGTTGCGGCGGTACCTGTACAGCTCGGGTACCGCCGCTGGCACGTCCGCCGGGTTACCATGCGTGCACGAAATTTGCCCATCAGGCCGGGTACTTCGCCCGTCACCTGGTGCGGCTGGCCCGTAATCGACGGGTCGGCGTCGCGTGGGTGCTCGGCTTTCATGCGCGGTCCGTGGGGCCTTGGTGCGTGAAGGGCGTCCTCTCGGATGTCCCTGGTCTCGCGGGCCGTTAAGTCATTTCTACTCCTGTCGCGGCGGAAGCGGAAGCCCAAGCCGCAGTTCTTTGCTTTTAGCCGCAAACACCGGCAATACGGACGCAGATGTGCGGCGGCGGCTGGCGAACCACATCAGCCCCGCCGTGGCAGCGGCCGCACCGATCGCGGCGGCTGTGACCAGGGCCGGGCGGGAGGGCATGGGCAGGGAGGAAAAGCGCTGTTTGAGCCGGACGGGTCGGTTGAAGGAGAGCACGGGCCAGTCACGGGCGACAGCCTCGCGCCGCAGTGCGCGGTCCGGGTTGACGGCGTGCGGATGGCCGACCGACTCCAGCATCGGGATGTCGGTCACGGAATCGCTGTAGGCGTAGCAGCGCGCCAGGTCGTATCCCTCCGAGGCGGCGAGTTCCCTGATGGCCTCGGCCTTCGTCGGGCCGTAGGCGTAGTACTCGATCTCTCCGGTGAACACCCCGTCCTCGACGATCATGCGGGTGGCGACGACGCGATCGGCGCCCAGGAGCTCGCCGATGGGTTCGACGACCTCGGCTCCCGAGGTGCTGACAATCACTACGTCGCGGCCGGCGGTGTGGTGTTCCTCGATGAGCGAGGCGGCCTCGTCGTAAATGATCGGGTCGATGAGTTCATGGAGGGTCTCGGCGACGATCTCGCGGACCAGCCGGACATTCCACCCCCGGCAGAGGGCGGAGAGATACCGGCGCATCCGCTCCATCTGGTCGTGGTCGGCTCCGCCGGCCAGGAAGACGAACTGCGCATAGGCGGTGCGCAACGCGGCACGCCTGTTGATCAAGCCGCCTTGGTAGAAGGACTTGCTGAAGGTGAGCGTGCTCGACTTCGCAATGACCGTCTTGTCCAGATCAAAGAAGGCGGCTGTCCGAGGCAAGGAGTGGTTTTCCACTCCGCCGAGCATAGGGGCCCTCCATTCGGCGTAAGCTGTGGCGTGTGGGTTTGCCTGAGAAGGCTCTCGGGTACACCATGGAAGTCACGGATCGTTCGCGACCGTGTCTAACCCGGCCCGACTCCTCCCCCCCCGAGTCGGCCGTGGGGACGACCCCCGCTCTCCCCCCCGGCGGGGGTCGTCGCATGTCCGGATGCGTTTCGGGCGTTGCCATCGAGCCTTCCTCCCCTTCGTGAGCCCGCTCGGGCGCAGGCCTTGCACCCTTCATACCTGTTACGCAGGGTAATCAGCACGCTGCTCTCCGGAAGTCACCGGTATAGGTGAGCGGGATATTCACATCCGTTGAGTTGTCCACAGTTTTTGACCAAGATCCACACGATTTCCCAGTTCGCTGCACGGTGATTCCCCGCGAGTTCCGCGATGTTCGCGGATGCGAGAGCGCGTAGTGAGAGGGGAGGAGACCGTGACCGGATCCAACACATCCGATTGGCCCACTTCCAGGGACACACGGCAGAGTGGCCCGCTGATCGTCACGGAGGACGAAGGACTGCTCGACGACCTGTTGAGACTGTGCGCGGCGGCCGGAGCCGTACCCGAGGTCATTCATGGGGCGCCCGCGCACAGGGGCAGTTGGGACAGCGCGCCACTCGTCCTGGTCGGTGACGATTGTGCGACCCGCCTGGGGAGCGCCGCCCGCCGGGAGGGGGTGGTGCTCGTGGGCAAGGATCTCGACGACTCCGGTGTCTGGCGCCGGGCCGTCGCCATCGGCGCCCGCAATGTGACACTGCTGCCTGACGGCGAGAGCTGGCTGGTCGACCGGATCGCCGACGCCGTGGAGGGCGTGGGACGCCCGGCGATCACCGTCGGGGTGATCGGTGGCCGGGGTGGTGCCGGAGCGAGCACGCTGGCCTGCGCCCTGGCCGTGGGGGCCGCCCGCGCCGGACAGCGCACGATGCTGATCGACGGCGACCCGCTGGGCGGCGGGCTCGATGTACTGCTGGGCGGGGAGAGGACCGAGGGGCTGCGCTGGCCCGCCTTCGCCGATTCGCGGGGCCGTGTGGCCGGCCGCGCGTTGGAGGAGGCCCTGCCCGAGCTGCACTCCCTGCGCGTCCTGAGCTGGGACCGGGGCGACTGCGCGGCCGTTCCGCGCGAAGCGATGCGGGCCGTGCTGGCCGCCGCCCGCAGACGTGGCGGCGTGGTGGTCGTGGACCTGCCGCGCAGGCTCGACGAGACCGCCGTGGAAGCCCTCGAACAACTCGATGTCGGCCTGTTGGTGGTGCCTGCCGAACTGCGCGCGGTCGCGGCCGCACACCAGGTCGCCTCGATGCTGGGAATGATGCTCGGTGATCTCCGGGCAGTGGTGCGCGGCCCGTTCGGCCACGGACTCGACGGGCAGGAGATCGCCCACCTTCTCGGGCTGCCCCTGGTCGGCGAACTCCCTCCGGAACCAGGCCTGTCGGGCACGCTGCTTGCCGGCCGGCCGCCGGGTGGTGGCGAGCGTGGGCCGCTGGCCCGCTTCAGCGCGGAGTTCTGGGCGCGGGCACTGACCGAAGAGGGAGGTGTGCCGGTATGAGCACCGCGCTGCTGGACGCGGTGCGCCTGCGGCTGGCGGAAAGCGGAGCCGATCCCACGCCCGCGCGGGTCGCGGAGGCCCTGCGCCTGGAGGGACGTCTGCTCGGGGACGCCGAGGTGCTGGGCGTCGCGACCAGAATGCGCTCCGAGCTGATCGGCGCCGGCCCGCTGGAGCCGCTCCTCGCGGAGCCCGATGTCACCGATGTGCTGGTCACCGCGCCCGACCGGGTATGGGTGGACCGGGGAACGGGCCTGCAGCGCACGGAGGTGTCCTTCCCCGACGCGGCGGCGGTGCGCCGCCTCGCGCAGCGCCTCGCCGCCATCGCCGGGCGCAGGCTGGACGATGCCCGGCCCTGGGTGGACGCGCGTCTTCCGGACGGCACGCGCCTGCACGCGGTGCTGCCTCCGGTGGCCGTCGGCTCGACGTGCCTGTCGCTGCGGGTCGTCCGCCCCCGCGCCTTCTCGCTGGAGGAACTGGTGGCCGCGGGCACGGTGCCGCCCGGCGGACAGCGCCTGCTGCGCGCGGTGCTGGACGCCCGGCTGTCGTTCGTCATCAGCGGCGGTACGGGTTCGGGCAAGACCACCTTGCTCTCCAGTCTGCTGGGGCTCGTCGCGCCGGACGAGCGGATCGTGCTCGCCGAGGACTCCGCCGAGCTGCGCCCGGACCATCCCCATGTGGTGCGGCTGGAGACCCGGCCCGCCAATCAGGAGGGCACCGGTCTGGTCACCCTGCGGGACCTGGTGCGGCAGGCGCTGCGCATGCGCCCGGACCGGCTGGTCGTGGGCGAAGTGCGCGGACCGGAGGTCACCGATCTGCTGGCGGCTCTCAATACGGGGCACGAAGGCGGCTCCGGCACCGTGCACGCGAACGCGGCGGCCGACGTGCCTGCCCGGCTGGAAGCGCTGGGATCCTCCGCGGGCCTCGACCGGGCGGCGCTGCACAGCCAGCTGGCGGCCGCGTTGTCGGTGGTGATTCATCTGGCGCGCGACCACAGCGGGCGGCGGCGTATCGCGGAAGTACATGTTCTGGACCGGGGCGGGGCCGGATTCGTGACGACCGTGCCGGCAGCCGTGTGGAGCGCGGAGGGCTTTGAGCGTGCCCCCGGATGGGACCGGCTGGCATCACTGTGCGAGCGCGGTGGGGGTCTCTCATGACCGGCTGGCTGCCGACTCCGGTGCCGCAGGGCGCGGCCTGGGGCGTGGCATTGCTTCTCTGCGCCCTCGCCCTGGCCGGGCTGTGGGCGAGGCCGGGACCCCAGGTGCGGCGGGCCAGGCTACTGCTGGCCTGCGGCGGCGGCGTCGGGTTCGGGGCAGGACCTGATGGTGGTCCGTCTCTGTCCGCCCGGGTGGGGGAGTGGGCCGAGGGCCTGTGCCGGTGGGGGCGGGAGCGGCGTGAGCTGGCCTGTCTGCCGATCGGCTGTGGCGTCGCGTTGCTGGGGGAGTCGGTCCTGCCGTTGATCGCGGGGGCGCTGGCCGTGCCGCTCGTACGGCGGTGGCTTGTGCTCCGGCGGCGGGAGCGTGAACGGGAGCGACGGGAGAGCGCCGTGATCGAGATGTGCGGCACTGTCGCGGGCGAGCTGCGGGCGGGGCGGCAGCCCGGTGAGGCGGTGGCAGGGCTGACGGGAGTCGAGCTGGGCCCGGGCTGGCCGGCCGTGCCCGCGGCTGCGAGGTTCGGCGGGGACGTGCCGGGGGCGTTGCGGAAAGCAGGTCTCCAGCCGGGAGCCGAGGGCCTCCATGGCGTGGCGGCTTGCTGGCGGGTGGCGGTCGACGGAGGAGCGGGTCTGGCCGCGGGGCTGGAACGGGTGGCTGCGGCTCTCAGCGCCGAGCGGGATCAACGTGACGAGCTGCGTGCCCAGTTGGCGGGAACGAGATCCACCGCCGCCATGCTCGCCCTGCTGCCCGTGCTCGCCCTTCTGATGGGCAGTGCGCTCGGTGCCGCACCGTTGCGGGTGCTGCTGCACACCTCGGCCGGGCTTGGCTGCCTTGTCCTCGGCGGGCTGCTCGAGTGCGCGGGTATCGCGTGGACGCGACGGATCGTACGGGCCGCGGAAGGGCCCGGGAGAGGGCGGACGGGGTGAGCGGGGGGCTTGTCCACAGCCTGTGGGCGGCGGTTCTGGCCGTGGTCGCAGTGTTATGTGTGGCGCTTGTGGGAAGCGAGTCCCGCCGGAGCAGATCGGCGCGACGCCGGGTGACCTTCCTCTTCGGAGGACGTGCGCCGGGCGGGACCCGCGGTGGGTTGCGGATGCGGTTGCAGGGCGCTGCTGCGGCCCGGGATGGGCGGCTCCCAGTGGTGATGGGGATCGGAGGGTTCCTTCTCATCGGTTTCGCCGGTGGAGTCACTGGGTGCCTGCTGGGGCTCGCCGCCGCCCTGGGGGTGTGGCGCTGGCGGCGGAAGGCGGAGCGCGCCGGTGGCGAGGTCTCGGCAGAGCAGGTAGGGCGGCAACTGCCGTTGTCGGCCGATCTCCTGGTGGCGTGTCTGGCAGCTGGGGCGGGGCCCCGAGAGGCCGCGGAGGCGGTCGGGGGCTCGTTGGGCGGGCCGGTGGGTGAGCGGTTGGCCCAGGCCGCGGCGGAGGTGCGGCTCGGCGGTGATCCCGTCACGGCATGGGGTCGGCTGGGCGACCTTCCCGGCGCCGCCGGTACGGCCCGCTGCCTGGAAAGGGCCCAGGCGACCGGGGTCCCGGCGGTGGAACCCATGACGCGCCTGGCAGCGCAGCTGCGTGCGGTGCAGTCCAGGGCGGCGGGCACACGGGCCCGGCGTGCGGGTGTCCTGGCGACAGCCCCGCTCGGGCTGTGCTTCCTGCCCGCGTTCTTGACGGTCGGGGTGGTGCCGGTGGTCATCGGGCTGGCCGACGGGCTCATGCAAGGCAATTGACGGTGCGGTCAATCACGACTCACAGAGAACGGGGAACGGTTATGACAACAGCAGGGGCAACAGGTGCAGGTGCAGGGGCTGGGAAAGGGGCAGGAACGACTTCGCCGGGAACGGTGAGGACGGCACAAGCGGCACGGAGGTCCCGGTGGTGGTGGCCGGTGAGGGCAGGTGGTGACGCCGGTATGACCACGGCGGAGTACGCAGTGGGGACGCTCGCGGCGTGTGCACTGGCGGCGGTGCTGTACAAGGTCGTCACCAGCGGGCCCGTCAGCGCCGCACTGCAGCAGCTGATCGTGAAGGCCCTTCATGCGACGTTCTGACGGTGGCTATGTGACCGCTGAGGCGGCCATGGTGCTGCCGGCGCTGATGCTGTTCGCCCTGACCCTGATCTGGGGTCTGATGGCCGCGGCCGCACAGATCCAGTGTGTGGACGCGGCCCGGGCGGGGGCGAGGGCGGCGGCCCGGTCCGACCCGCCGTCGGCAGCCGTCGCGGCGGCCAGATCGGCGGCTCCGCCGGGGGCACTGGTCGGCCTCGCGCGGGAGGGGGACCTGGTGCGAGTGCGCGTCCAGGCACGGGCGGCGGGCCCGGGGCCGCTCGCGGTGCGACTGAGCGGGGAGGCGGTGGCTCTTGCGGAAGAGAGCGTGGGGTGACAGGGGCTCCGCGTCGGTGTGGTCGGCGGTCGCGGCAATGGTGTTCTGCGTGGTGTTCGCCGCGGTACTGGCGATGGGCCAGGCGGTGATGGCGCGCCACCGGGCGGGCGGGGCCGCGGATCTGGCGGTGCTGGCCGCCGCCGACCACGCCCTGCACGGTGAGGGCACGGCCTGTGGGCTCGCCCGGAGGGTCGCCTCGGCTCAGGGGGCGCGTGTGGTGCGGTGCGTGGTGCAGGGGGAGTTCGCGGAGGTTGCGGTGGAGGCGCAGGCCGGGCCATACGCCGTGCGGGTGCGCTCCCGGGCGGGGCCGCCCGGGAGCGCCTACACCCCGCCCGGGGTGCTGTCCGGGGCGGCGTCGGTGGGGGCGCCGGAGAGGAGATGGGCCAGCAGGCGGATGGCGCCCCTTTTGTCCAGCGGGTCATTGCCGTTGCCGCACTTGGGGGACTGGATACAGGAGGGGCAGCCCGTCTCGCACTCGCAGGCGGCGATCGCCTCGCGGGTCGCGCTGAGCCAGCGGGCGGCGGTGTGGAAGGCCCGCTCGGCGAAGCCTGCGCCGCCGGGGTGGCCGTCGTAGACGAAGACGGTCGGCAGGAGCGTGTCGGGGTGGAGGGGGATGGAGACGCCGCCGATGTCCCAGCGGTCACAGGTGGCGAAGAGCGGCAGCATGCCGATGGAGGCGTGTTCGGCGGCGTGCAGGGCACCGCCGAGGGCTTCGGGGTCGATGCGGGCGGCGTCGAGCTGGTCCTCGGTGACGGTCCACCACACGGCGCGGGTGCGCAGGGTGCGGGGCGGCAGGTCCAGCTTGGACTCACCGAGCACCTCGCCGGTGATGAGTTTGCGGCGGAGGAAGGAGACGACCTGGTTGGTGACTTCGACGGAGCCGAAGCACAGGCGCGCCTGGCCGCAGGGGACCTCGGTGGTGGTCTCCAGGATGGAGATGGTGGTGGTGTCGCGGGCCGTCGTCGAGTAGGGCGGGTCGGCCTGCTCGACCAGGGCCACGGACTCCTCCAGGTCGAGGTGGCGTACGAGGTAGCTGCGGCCCTGGTGGAGGTGGACGGCGCCCTCGTGGACGGTGGTGTGGGCGGCGGACGCGTCCACGGTGCCCAGCAGCCGCCCCGTTCCCTCCTCCACGACCTGGATGGGGCGGCCGCCCCCGCCGCGGATGTCGGCGAGGTCGGCGGCGCGCTCGCGGCGGGTCCAGTGCCAGGCCGAGGCCCGGCGGCGCAGCAGCTTGCGGGCCTCGAGCTGGGAGATCACGACCATGGCCTCGGGGCCGAACAGGGACAGGTCGGCCTCGGTGAGGGGTAGCTCCTCGGCGGCGGCGCACAGGTGGGGGGCGAGGACGTAGGGGTTGTCCGGGTCGAGGACGGTGGACTCCACCGGCCGCTGGAAGAGCGCCTCGGGGTGGTGGACGAGGTAGGTGTCCAGCGGGTCGTCACGGGCGATGAGGATGGCCAGCGCGCCCCTGCCGGTGCGGCCGGCGCGGCCGGCCTGCTGCCACAGCGAGGCACGGGTGCCGGGATAGCCGGAGAGGAGGACGGCGTCGAGGCCGGCGACGTCGACGCCCAGTTCGAGGGCGGAGGTGGCGGACAGGCCAAGCAGTTCGCCGGTGTGCAGGGAGCGCTCGATGGCGCGGCGCTCTTCGGGGAGATAGCCGCCGCGGTAGGCGGCGACACGGGAGGGGAGGGAGCGGTCCACCGCGGCGAGGCGTTCCTGGGCGATCAGGGACACCAGTTCGGCGCCGCGCCGGGAACGCACGAATGCGACGGTGCGTACGCCCTGGACGGCGAGGTCGGTGAGGAGGTCCGCGGTCTCGGCGGTGGCGGTGCGACGGACGGGGGCGTCCCGCTCGCCGTGGAGCTCGGTGAGCGGGGGCTCCCACAGGGCGAAGACGAGTTCGCCGCGCGGGGAGGCGTCGTC
Source organism: Streptomyces sp. NPDC026206 (assembly GCF_040638465.1). NCBI lineage: Bacteria > Bacillati > Actinomycetota > Actinomycetes > Kitasatosporales > Streptomycetaceae > Streptomyces > Streptomyces sp. NPDC026206. The sequence continues at coordinate 109,687 of NZ_JBEZYL010000013.1, read as the reverse complement.
GGTGATCTCCGTGACCGGGACCCCGGTGAGCCGGGTCGCGGCGGTGGCGGGGTCGGAGGCGGTGGCGGAGGCGAGGAGGAAGACGGGATCGGAGCCGTAGCGGGCGCAGACGCGCCGCAGGCGGCGCAGGACCTGGGCGACGTGGGAGCCGAAGACGCCCCGGTAGCTGTGGCACTCGTCGATGACGACGTAGCGCAGGGCGCGCAGGAAGGAGGCCCATTTGGGGTGGGCGGGCAGGATCGACAGGTGGAGCATGTCCGGGTTGGTCAGCGCGTAATTGGCGTACTGGCGCACCCACTCCCGCTCTTCTACCGGCGTGTCCCCGTCGTAGACGGCGGGCCGGATGCTCTTGCCGAGGGGCCCGGACAGTTCTCGCACGGCGCGGCGCTGGTCGGCGGCCAGGGCCTTGGTGGGGGCGATGTACAGGGCTGTCGCACCGCGGCCGTTGGGGGCCTCCGAGCCGTCCAGCAGGGTGCTCAGCACGGGGGCGAGGTAGGCGAGCGACTTGCCGGAGGCGGTACCGGTGGCCACCACGACCGACTCGCCGCGCAGCGCGTGCTCGGCGGTGAGCGCCTGGTGGGCCCAGGGCCGCTCGATGCCGGCGGCGCGGATGGCGTCGATCACTTCCGGCCGGATCTTCTCCGGCCAGGGGGCATGACGTCCGGGACGAGGGGGCAAGTGCTCCGTATGAGTGATGCGTGCAGCCCGGCCCGGCCCGGTGGCGAGTCGGTCGAGGACCGTCCGGGGAGAGGGGTGCACGCCCGCCTCCGGCGGGAGTTGATCGTTGGCCATCGACACCGAGTGTGTCACTGGCGTGGCGGACAATGGCGTCAAGGCGTCGTGCGCGCCTGCCGGTAAGTGATTGAATGCCATCGCGGCTGCCGATCCATGGGGGGCGACCGCTCGATGCAAGGTGCTGGAGGATCCGTGGACCTGTCCCTGTCGACCGAGACCGTAGGCGACCGTACGGTTGTCCGGGTCGGTGGCGAGATTGATGTGTACACCGCGCCCAAGCTGCGTGAGCAGCTGGTCGAGCTTGTCAACGACGGCAGCTATCACCTCGTCGTCGACATGGAGGGCGTCGACTTTCTCGACTCCACCGGGCTCGGCGTCCTGGTCGGCGGGCTCAAGCGTGTGCGTGCCCATGAGGGCTCGCTGCGACTGGTCTGCAACCAGGAGCGCATTCTCAAGATTTTCCGAATCACCGGTCTGACCAAGGTGTTCCCGATCCACACCTCGGTCGAGGACGCGGTACAGGCGACCGACTGACGGCCGGGCGGCTCGACGGCCGGGTGGACCGGCCGGCAGCCGCTACCCGGCGTGCAGCCGCACAGTCGAACAGGCGATCACTCGAACGGGTGAATAGCCGCACAGCCGCGCCGGGGGGTAACGGGCTCGAGGGTCCGTCCCCCTCTGCGAGTTCGCCCTGTTCCCGATGAGGGAAGGGGGCAGGCAGGACCACCGAGGGGGATGGCATGGCCACCGTCGAACTGCTCTTCAGTGCCCTTCCCGAGCATGTCCGTACGGCCAGGCTCGTCGCGGCCGCGGTGGCGCGCCGGGCCGGGGTCGACGAGGCCGTGCTGGACGAGGTCCGGCTCGCCGTCGGTGAGGCGTGCTCGCGCGCCGTCGGCCTGCACAACAGCCATGGGATCTCCAGCCCGGTACGGGTGGTGTTGACCGAGGACGAGAAGAAGTTCTCCATCGAGGTCGGCGATGACGCGCCGCGCCCGGCCGCCGTGGCGGCCGCGGCGTCCGCCGCGGCCAGAGCGGCCACGGGTTCCGCCGGACCTTCCGCTTCCACGGTGCCCGCCGCCCCACCGGATGACGCCGGGGCCGACAGCGAGGACGACATGGGCCTCGCCGTCATCAGCGGGCTGGTCGACGATGTAGAGGTTGCGGCCGATGAGAGCGGCGGCGTGATCCGTATGAGCTGGCCGACGACGCCGACGGCCCCGCTGCCGTAGGGCGGCTGCTCCTCCTGCGGTAGCCCGCTGCCCTGCGCATGCCGTAAATGCCGCTGCGCATGCCGTAATCGCGGCCCGCAAATGTCGCTGGGGGAGTCGCGGCTGAGCCGGGGCTGACCTGCGCTTGAGCCGACGGCAGGGTGTGTTCGTCCGTCGACGGGCGCAGAATGTCGTTGATGGTTCCATCAACCAGCCGAATGGCCTATTGATCACTTGTGGCCGTTCGCAGTGGATCAATTCACTGGTTGATCAACGACGAAATCGCCGATTGATCACGCGCGCATCATCCGCAAACCATCCGCGACTCGCCCGCCGAGTATTCGCGGATCATCGTTGCGATCTTCACTTGGGCAGTCTCATTCCGTTTCCCGCGCCCTGTTGAGATCTCGCCATGCTCCCTACAATCCGTCCATCTTGAGCTCAGGACGCCTGAGCGTGGCGGCTGTTCCCGCGGTTGTCCTTCCGTTGCGGGCCGGCTACGCGCCCATGTGCCAAACGTCAAGGAGGACGAATGGCGGGGCCCCTTACCCCTGAACAGGTGGACTTCACTCAGAAACTCGCGGTCGAGCTGACCGACGGCAATCGCACCCTGGTGATGGTGATCGCGGCAGTCGCGATCGCCGCACTCGCGGTGGCCGTGGTGCTGGTGCGTCAGGTGCTCTCGGCGGGCGAGGGTACGGACAGCATGAAGAGAATCGCCGCGGCGGTGCAGGAAGGCGCCAATGCCTATCTCGCCCGGCAGTTGCGCACGCTCGGCATCTTCGCCGTGATCGTGTTCTTCCTGCTCATGCTGTTGCCGGCGGACAACTGGTCGCAGCGGATCGGACGTTCGCTCTTCTTCCTGGTCGGCGCGCTGTTCTCCGCGGCCACCGGCTATATCGGCATGTGGCTCGCGGTGCGCAGCAATGTGCGCGTGGCGGCCGCGGCGCGTGAGGCGACCCCTGCCGAGGGTGAGCCCGAGAAGGACCTGACGGCGGTCGCGCACCAGGCCATGAAGATCGCGTTCCGGACGGGCGGGGTCGTCGGCATGTTCACGGTCGGCCTCGGCCTGCTGGGCGCCTCCTGCGTGGTGCTGGTCTACGCGGCCGACGCGCCCAAGGTGCTGGAGGGCTTCGGCTTCGGTGCCGCGCTGCTGGCCATGTTCATGCGTGTCGGCGGCGGCATCTTCACCAAGGCCGCGGATGTGGGCGCGGACCTGGTCGGCAAGGTCGAGAAGGGCATTCCCGAGGACGACCCGCGCAACGCCGCCACCATCGCGGACAACGTGGGCGACAACGTCGGGGACTGCGCGGGCATGGCGGCCGACCTCTTCGAGTCGTACGCCGTGACGCTCGTCGCCGCGCTGATCCTAGGCAAGGCGGCCTTCGGCGACGCCGGTCTCGCCTTCCCGCTGCTCGTGCCCGCCATCGGCGTGCTCACCGCAATGATCGGCATCTTTGCGGTGGCGCCGCGCCGCAGTGACCGCAGCGGGATGACCGCCATCAACCGGGGCTTCTTCATCTCGGCGGCGATCTCCCTCGCCCTGGTGGCGCTGGCCGTGTTCGCCTACCTGCCGTCCAGCTATGCGGATCTGAAGGGCATCGGGGATGCCGCCATCCGCGAACACGGCGGTGACCCTCGCGTGTTCGCGCTGGTGGCCGTCGCCATCGGCATCGTGCTCGCCGCGCTCATCCAGCAGCTGACCGGCTACTTCACGGAGACCAACCGGCGGCCCGTGAGGGACATCGGCAAGTCCTCCCTGACAGGCCCCGCGACCGTCGTCCTCGCCGGCATCGCCATCGGCCTGGAGTCCGCGGTCTACTCGGCGGTGCTGATCGCTCTCAGCGTGTACGGGGCGTTCCTGCTGGGTGGCACGTCGATCATGCTGGCGCTGTTCGCCGTCGCCCTCGCCGGCACGGGTCTGCTGACCACTGTCGGTGTCATCGTCGCCATGGACACCTTCGGACCGGTTTCCGACAACGCGCAGGGCATCGCCGAGATGTCCGGTGACGTCCAGGGCGCGGGCGCGCAGGTGCTCACCGACCTCGACGCCGTGGGCAACACCACCAAGGCGATCACGAAGGGCATCGCCATCGCCACGGCCGTCCTGGCGGCGTCGGCGCTGTTCGGTTCGTACCGCGACGCGATAGCCACGGCCGTCGACGAGGTGCACGCCAGTGCCGGGGAAGTGGGGCTGAGCCTGGACATCTCGCAGCCCAACAATCTGGTGGGGCTGGTGCTCGGTGCGGCCGTCGTCTTCCTCTTCTCGGGGCTGGCGATCAGCGCGGTGTCGCGGTCGGCGGGTGCGGTGGTCTACGAGGTGCGGCGGCAGTTCCGCGAGCACCCCGGAATCATGGATTACACGGAGAAGCCGGAGTACGGGCGCGTGGTGGACATCTGCACCAAGGATGCGCTGCGCGAGCTCGCCACGCCGGGTCTGCTCGCCGTCATGGCCCCCATCGCGGTCGGCTTCGCGCTCGGCGTCGGCGCGCTCGGTTCGTACCTGGCGGGCGCCATCGGCACCGGCACTCTGATGGCGGTCTTCCTCGCCAACTCCGGTGGCGCCTGGGACAACGCCAAGAAGCTGGTCGAGGACGGTCATCACGGCGGCAAGGGCAGTGAGGCGCACGCGGCGACGGTCATCGGTGACACGGTCGGCGACCCGTTCAAGGACACCGCCGGTCCCGCGATCAATCCGCTGCTGAAGGTGATGAACCTGGTGGCGCTGCTCATCGCGCCGGCGGTGGTGAAGTTCTCCTACGGAGCCGACGCCAACCGGGGTCTGCGAATCGGCGTCGCTGTGCTGGCCGTTGTCGTCATCGTGGGTGCGGTGTACGTCTCCAAGCGGCGTGGTGTCGCCGTGGACGGCGACGACGGCACCGAGCGGTCGGCGAAGCCCGTGGACCCGGCGGTGGTGTCCTGACGGCTCCTCAGCCGGAGTGAGGGAAGCGGAAGAGCACCCCGTATGCGCCCGTCCCCGCGCCTGCCGGCACCGGCGTCAGGTGCGGCGAACGCCACGCCGAGCTTGGTGCAAATGGCTTGAAAACGGTGCGTAACGGGTGCATGCGGTGTGCTCGGCTCCCGGCCCCTGTCGCCTGGACGTGTAAGTTCCGGGGCCGAGAGCCATTGAAGGGACCAATCCGGTGAACAAGAAGCTTGTGGCTGCACTGTCCGGCGGGGCGGCACTTGTCCTGGCACTGACGGGCTGCGGCGGTGACGACGGCGGCAACAAGAAGCTGGACGACTGGGCCAAGAGTGTCTGCGACCAGATGCAGCCTCAAGTGAAGAAGATCCAGGACGCCAACTCCTCGATCGCCAACGTCCAGAACGAGGAGGACTCGAAGAAGATCCAGCAGACCGACTCGACGGCCTTCCAGGCCAACGCCGACGCCTACAAGGCGCTCGCCACCTCCGTGGACCGTGCGGGCCCGCCGCCCGTCAAGGACGGCGAGAGCAGCCAGAAGAACGCCGTCAAGGCGCTCAACGACCTCTCGGGCGCGTACGCAGGGCTGAAGAAGCGGATGGACGGGCTGGACACCGGCGACAAGTCCAAGTTCGCCGAGGGCCTCAAGGGCATCGCCGGGGACATCGGCAAGCTGAGCAGCAGGAGTGACGAAGCGCTCAAGAAGCTGCAGTCGGGTGACGTCGGCAAGGCGATGGCGAAGCAGCCGGGCTGTCAGAAGACCTCGGTCACCTCGACGCCGACGAAGAAGTAGGCCGACGAAGAAGTAGGCCGAGGGAGAAGTAGGCCCGGCCGGGAACGGCCCCGGCCGTGCGGAGGCCCCGGTCCCGGCCCCGGCCGTGCGGAGGCCCCGGCCCCGGCCGCGTGGAGGCCCCGGCCGCGCGCCGGCGCCGGTCCGGGAAGTGGGTCCTCCGCAGCCGAGGTTGGTCCCGCCCGGCGCCGCGCCCTCGGGCGCGGTGCCGGGCTTTCGTCATTCGTCAGCCGGGCTTTCGCCATTTGTCAGTGGCGCCCCCGACAATGGTGCGGTGAGTACGACGCACCTCCCCACCGCCGATCCGGCGCGCACCGCCCGACTGCGCGACGCCCTGCTGGCCGCCGCCTTCACGGCCGACGGCCTCCTCGACCTGCTCGGCGCCTCCGCCTACGCCGCTCTCGCCCGCAGCGAGACGGTCCCCGCCCTGCGGGCCACGCGCGGGGACAGCCCCCTGGAGACGCTGGTCCGGCTCTTCCTGCTGCAGCGGCCCGTGGCGCACGCCCGCGCCGCCGCCGCGCTCCCGGTCGCGGACTGCCTCGCCGACGGCTGGCTGGTGCGCGACGGGGCGGACGGCGAGTTCGTGCGGGCGAGCGTGGACGTACGCCCGTACGGCGGCCCCGAGGGGCAGGACTGGTGGATCGTCTCCGACCTGGGCTGCGCCGTCGGCGGCGCCGGCGGGATCGCCGGAGGCAGTGCGGGCCCCGGCGGTGTGGACCGCTCCGAGCTCGTCCTCGGCGTGGGCGGCGCGTCCACCACACTCGCCGGGATCACGGTCCGTACGCCCGTGGCGAGCGCCCTCGACCTGGGCACCGGCTCCGGCATCCAGGCGCTGCACGCCGCCCAGCACGCCACGAAGGTCACGGCCACCGACCTGAACCCGCGCGCACTGCACATCACGCGGCTCACACTCGCACTCTCCGGCGCACCGGAGGCCGACCTGCGCCAGGGTTCGCTCTTCGAGCCGGTCGCCGGGGAGACGTACGACCTGATCGTCTCGAACCCGCCGTTCGTCATCTCGCCCGGCGCCCGCCTCACCTACCGCGACGGCGGCATGAGCGGCGACGACCTGTGCCGCACGCTGGTGCGGCAGTCGGCCGACCGGCTCAACGACGGCGGTTACTGCCAGCTGCTCGCCAACTGGCAGCACGTCGAGGGTGAGGACTGGCGCGAGCGGCTGTCGTCCTGGGTGCCGCGCGGCTGCGACGCGTGGATCGTCCAGCGCGAGGTGCAGGACATCGCGCAGTACGCCGAGCTGTGGCTGCGCGACGGCGGCGACCACCGCGCCGCCCCGCAGGAGTACGCGGCCCGCTACGACGCCTGGCTGGAGGAGTTCGAGGCCCGGAAGGTCAAGGGCATCGGATTTGGCTGGATCACGCTGCGTAAATCTGGCTCGGACCGGCCGTCGGTGACCGTCGAGGAGTGGCCGCATCCGGTCGAGCAGCCGCTGGGTGCGACCGTACGTGCACATTTCGAGCGGCAGGATTTCCTGCGGACGCATGACGACGCGGCGCTGCTCGCCGCACGTTTCCGGCTGGCCGACCAGGTCGTGCAGGAGCAGGTCGGGATGCCGGGCGCCGAGGACCCCGAGCACGTGGTGCTGCGCCAGAACCGCGGTATGCGCAGGGCCACCAAGGTCGACACGGTGGGCGCGGGCTTCGCCGGAGTGTGCGACGGATCTCTCCCCGCGGGCCGCATCCTCGATGCCATCGCCCAGCTTGTGGGGGAGGACCCGGTGCTCCTGCGCGACCGTACGCCGGAGGCGATCCGGATGCTCGTCGAGCAGGGCTTCCTCCTGCCGGTGACCGGCTGACCGGGGGCAGGGAGCGTACGGGCAGGGAGCAGGCAGACCTACGAGAAGGGGAAAAGGAGGGGTCGTGTTCGCGTCACATTCCTCTTCTTCAGGTCGCCGTCCGGTGCGCCCGTCGGTCTCCCGCCTCATTCACCGTCCCTTGCCCCGTACCGGTCGCTGCTTCGGATCCGGGCCGCCCGGCCCTCGCTGTGAGCGCTTGTGTCAGGGCCGTCACATGCATGCTGTGACGGTCCGGGCGGCAGACAGGACGCTTGTCGGGTTACCGTTCGAGTGGCGTTGCGGGCTTTTTCCGTTTGACACGGAGGCGGGATGTACCGTCACACTCCGCAGCGTCACCGCAACGCCCACACCGAGTGTCGACCGGAAGAAGAGCGAAGTTGTCCCCGACCAGCGAGACCGCACAGGGCGGCCGCCGACTCGTCATCGTCGAGTCGCCTGCCAAGGCGAAGACGATCAAGGGCTACCTCGGCCCCGGATACGTCGTCGAGGCGAGCGTCGGGCACATCCGTGACCTGCCGAACGGGGCCGCCGAGGTCCCGGCCAAGTACAAGGGCGAGCCCTGGGCCCGCCTGGGTGTGAACGTCGACGCCGACTTCCAGCCCATCTATGTCGTCAACGCCGACAAGAAGGACCAGGTCAAGAAGCTCAAGGAGCTGCTGGCCGAGTCCGACGAGCTTTTCCTCGCCACCGATGAGGACCGCGAGGGCGAGGCCATCGCCTGGCACCTGCAGGAAGTCCTCAAGCCCAAGGTCCCCGTCCGCCGGATGGTCTTCCACGAGATCACCAAGGACGCGATCCAGGCCGCCGTCGCCAGCCCGCGCGAGCTGAACAAGAAGCTCGTCGACGCCCAGGAGACCCGCCGCATCCTCGACCGCCTCTACGGCTACGAGGTCTCACCGGTGCTGTGGAAGAAGGTCATGCCCCGGCTGTCCGCCGGCCGGGTGCAGTCCGTGGCGACCCGCCTCGTCGTCGAGCGGGAGCGCGAGCGCATCGCCTTCCGCTCCGCCGAGTACTGGGACCTGACCGGCACCTTCGGCACGGGCCGCGGCGGCGACGCCGGCGACCCCAGCACCCTCACCGCACGTCTGACCTCGGTCGACGGCCGCCGGGTCGCCCAGGGCCGCGACTTCGGTTCGACCGGGCGGCTCAAGGAAGGCTCCCCGGTCCTGCACCTGGACGAGGCGGCCGCCCGCGCGCTGGCCGCCGCCCTGGCCAACTCGTCGTTCGCCGTGCGCTCCGTCGAGTCCAAGCCGTACCGCCGCTCCCCGTACGCCCCGTTCCGTACCACCACGCTGCAGCAGGAGGCCTCGCGCAAGCTGGGCTTCGGCGCGAAGGCCACCATGCAGGTGGCCCAGAAGCTGTATGAGAACGGCTTCATCACCTACATGCGTACGGACTCCACGACTCTCTCCGAGACGGCGATCGGCGCCGCCCGCGCCCAGGTCACGCAGCTTTACGGCGCGGACTACCTGCCGGAGAAGCCGCGCACGTACGCCGGGAAGGTCAAGAACGCCCAGGAGGCGCACGAGGCGATCCGTCCTTCGGGTGATCGTTTCCGCACTCCGGCGGAGACCCGCCTGACCGGCGACCAGTTCCGGCTCTACGAACTGATCTGGAAGCGGACCGTCGCCTCCCAGATGAAGGATGCGACCGGTAACTCCGTCACCGTGCGGATCGCCGGCCGGTCGGGCGACGGCCGGGACGCCGAGTTCAGCGCGTCCGGCAAGACGATCACCTTCCACGGCTTCATGAAGGCCTACGTCGAGGGCGCCGACGACCCGAACGCCGAGCTCGACGACCGCGAGCGCCGGCTGCCGCAGGTCACCGAGGGCGACCCGCTGACGGCCGAGGAGATCACCGCCGACGGCCACGCCACCAAGCCCCCGGCCCGCTACACCGAGGCCTCGCTGGTCAAGGAGCTGGAGGAGCGGGAGATCGGCCGTCCGTCGACGTACGCGTCGATCATCGGCACGATCCTCGACCGCGGCTACGTCTTCAAGAAGGGCACGGCGCTCGTGCCGTCCTTCCTGAGCTTCGCCGTCGTCAATCTGCTGGAGAAGCACTTCGGCCGGCTCGTGGACTACGACTTCACCGCCTCCATGGAGGAGGACCTCGACCGCATCGCGCGCGGCGAGGCCCAGGCCGTGCCGTGGCTGCGCCGCTTCTACTTCGGCGAGGGCACCGAGGGCTCGGCGGGTGGCGCGGCCGAGGCCGGCAACGGCGACGGCGACCACCTCGGCGGTCTGAAGGAACTGGTCACCGACCTGGGCGCGATCGACGCCCGCGAGGTGTCCTCGTTCCCCGTCGGCAACGACATCGTGCTGCGCGTGGGCCGCTACGGCCCGTACGTGGAGCGCGGCGAGAAGGACACCGAGGGCCACCAGCGCGCCGACGTGGCGGACGACCTCGCTCCGGACGAGCTGACGGTGGAGTACGCGGAGGAGCTGCTGGCGAAGCCGAGCGGCGACTTCGAGCTGGGCACCGACCCCGTCAGCGGTCACCCGATCGTCGCCAGGGACGGCCGCTACGGCCCGTACGTCACCGAGGTCCTGCCCGAGGACACCCCGAAGACCGGCAAGAACGCGGTCAAGCCGCGCACCGCCTCGCTCTTCAAGTCCATGTCCCTCGACACGGTCACCCTCGACGACGCCCTCAAGCTGATGTCGCTGCCCCGCGTCGTCGGCAAGGACGCCGAAGGTGTGGAGATCACGGCCCAGAACGGCCGCTACGGCCCGTACCTGAAGAAGGGCACGGACTCGCGGTCGCTGGAGTCGGAGGACCAGCTCTTCAGCATCACGCTGGACGAGGCCCTCGCGATCTACGCGCAGCCCAAGCAGCGCGGCCGCGCCGCGGCCAAGCCGCCGCTGAAGGAGCTGGGCACCGACCCGGTCAGCGAGCGCCCGGTCGTGGTCAAGGACGGCCGCTTCGGCCCGTACGTCACCGACGGCGAGACGAACGCGACGCTGCGCCGCGACGACGACGTCGAGACGATCACGCCCGAGCGCGGTTACGAGCTGCTGGCGGAGAAGCGCGCCAAGGGTCCGGCCAAGAAGACGGCGAAGAAGGCGCCGGCGAAGAAGGCCGTCGCCAAGAAGGCGCCGGCGAAGAAGACCGCCGCGAAGAAGACGGCCGCCAAGAAGACGACCGCGACGAAGAAGACCGCCGCGGCGAAGACGACGACCGCCAAGAAGACGACGACGAAGAAGGCGACGGCCAAGAAGACCGCGGCGGCGAACGCCTCGGCGGCGGCCGACGCCGAGTAGGCCCGCGCGTAGTCGTAGGAGCGGTACGTACCTCGCCGTACGTTCTCGCGCACAGCACCTGGGCGGTGGACCGGAATCCGGTCCACCGCCTTTGTGTCACCGGTGATGTGCGGTGATGTCCGGCGATGTCGCGTGCTCGTTCGCCCGTCTTCCGCTCGCGCGTATGTTCGTGCGTGCGTTCGGGGAGGCATCCCGTATCGGGGCACTCCGGATAGGCTGGCAGGATGACGCGAGCCGAGCAGCCAGCAGTGGTCACCCCCACATCCGGCGCCCTAGCCGCGGACTCCCGCGAGCGCGCCGTACGAGCCCTGCTGCGCTTGCGTCCGCTCAGGCGGTTGTGGAGCGCCCAGTTCGCCGGCGGTGTCGGCGACGCCCTGGCCCTTCTTGTGCTTCTCCTGCTGGCGTTGCAGGCGTCGGTCGCGGCGGGGTCGTTCGGCGGTGGCTACCGGGGCGCGGCCCTCGCGGTCGCCGCCGTCATCGGGGTGCGGCTGCTCGCGACGCTGCTCGCCGGTGCGGTCCTGCTCGGCCCGCTGTCCTCGCTGTTCGCGCCGGCCGGTCCGCTCGACCGCCGCTGGACGATGATCGGCGCGGACGGGGTGCGGCTCGCGCTGCTCGCCGTCGCGCCCACGTGGCTCGACTGGACCGAGGGCAAGGCTCTGGTGTGGCTGCTGGTCACGGCCTTCGTCGTCGGGGCCGCCGAGCGCGTCTGGACGGTGGCGAAGGACGGGGCGGCGCCCGCGCTGCTGCCCGCGCCGCCGCCGGAGGGCGCGGCCGTGCGCCCGCTGCCGGACCACTACGAGGCGCTGCGGCGCCTGTCGCTGCGGACGACCTTCGTCGCGCTGCCCGTCGCCGCGGCCGCGCTCGTCGTCATCACGCTGGTGAGCAATGCGCTCGGTTCGGGGATCGACTGGTTCCACCTGCACCAGGCGGCCCTCGGCTCGTATCTCGCGGCCGGGCTCTTCGCGACGTCCGTCGTGATTCTCTACCCCGTCGAGCTGCCCGGCCTCCCCGAGGGCGTGCAGGCTCCGCGCGTGCGCTCCCCGCTGGAGGGCATGCGCCGCCCCAAGACCGCCCAGGGCGTGCCCGACAAGGGCCGTACGGGCGCGATTCCGGTGCTCGTGCTGGCCTGTGCGGCCATCGCGGGGGCGGTGGCCGCGGCGGTCGGCGTCGCCACCCTGCAGGCGATGGACCTCGGCGGCGGCCCGGTGAGCTTCGGACTGCTGGTCCTCGCGCTCTCCGGCGGCCCGGTCCTCGGCATCCGGGGCGCCCGCAGGGTGCTGCCCGGCTTCTCGCGGCGCCGCCTTCTCGCGCTCGCCCTGGCCCTGACGGGCCTGGCGCTGCTCGCCGCCGGCCTGGTGCCCGACGCGACGACGGTACTGCTGCTCGTCGCCCTGGCGGGCGTGTCCGCCGGAATCGTCGCCAACACCGGCCACGGCCTGCTCGACCAGGAGACCGAGGAGAGCCGCCGGGCGCGCACGACCGAGCACCTGCACGCCGTCGTCCGCGTCACCGTCGCGCTGGGTGCCGTCGTGGCGCCGCTGCTGGCCGCGGCCATCGGCCCGCACCGGATCGGGGACGGCAGCTTCGTCTTCGCGCACGGCGGGGCGGCGTTCACGCTGATGCTCGTCGGCGCGCTGCTGCTGCCCGTCGGCGCACTGGTCCTGGGCAGGACGGACGACCGGCACGGGGTGCCGTTCCACCAGGACCTGCTGGACTCGCTGCGGGGCGGCGACCCGGCGGAGGGCGTGAGCGGCAGCGGCTTCTTCATCGCCTTCGAGGGCGGCGACGGCGCCGGCAAGTCCACTCAGGTGCAGGCCGTCGCGGAGTGGATCCGCGGCAAGGGGCACGAGGTCGTCGTCACCCGGGAGCCCGGCGCCACGGCCATCGGCAAGCGGTTGCGCGCGATCCTGCTGGACGTGTCGTCCGCCGGTCTCTCGGACCGTGCGGAGGCGCTGCTGTACGCGGCCGACCGCGCCGAGCACGTCGATTCCGTCGTACGGCCCGCCCTCGAGCGCGGTGCGATCGTCATCACCGACCGCTACATCGACTCCTCCGTCGCCTATCAGGGCGCCGGGCGCGACCTCTCGCCCACCGAGATCGCCCGTATCTCGCGCTGGGCGACGGACGGGCTCGTCCCGCACCTGACGGTGCTGCTGGACGTCTCGCCCGAGACCGCGCGCGAACGTTTCACCGAGGCGCCCGACCGGCTGGAGTCCGAGCCGGCCGAGTTCCACCAGCGGGTACGGACCGGGTTCCTGACCCTGGCCGCCGCCGACCCGGCGCGCTACCTCGTGGTGGACGCCGGCCAGGAGCCCGAGGCCATCACCAAGGTCGTACGCCACCGGCTGGACCGGCTCCTTCCGCTCTCTGCGGCCGAGATCAAGGCCCTTGAGGAGGCCCGCAGGGCGGCCGAGGAGGAGGCCCGGCGCAAGGCGGAGGAGGAAGCGGCCCGCAAGGCCGCCGAGGAGCGCCTGGAGCGCGAGCGCCAGGAGCAGCTCGCCCGGCTGCGCGCCGAGGAAGAGGAGCGCAAGCGCAAGGAAGCGGAGGAAGCCCGCCTCCGCGAGGCCGAGCGCCAGGCGGAGGAGGCCCGTCAGCGGGCCGAGGAAGCGCGTAGGCGGGCCGAGGAGGCGCGCCTGCGCCGCGAGGCGGAGGAACGCGCCCGGGCCGCCGAACAGGAGCGGCTGCGCAAGCGCGCGGCCGAGGAGGCGCGCCTGCGCGCCGAGGCCGAGGAACGGCGCCTGGAGAAGCAGCGCAAGGCTGAGGAGGCCCTGCTGCGCGCGGAGCGCGCGCGGATCGCCGCTGAGGCTGCGGAGGCCGCTGGTGCGGCGGAGGGCGGGGGTGCGGCCGAGGGGGCTGCTGGTGCGGTCGAGGGCACCGCTGGTGCGGCCGAGGGCGCCGCTGGTGGTGCGGGTGCTGCCCGCGGTGCGGGTGCTCGCGGTGCGGGTGGTGTCGGCCGTGCGGGTGGTGTCGGCCGGGCCGGTGGTACTGCTCCGGGCGCCGATGCGCCGACCGCCGAGACGCCGTCGCCGCATGCGCCCGGCGGGGCTTCCGTTGCGGGTGAGGCGCCGACGGTGGAGAGGCCGGTGCTGCGCGAGGACGACGCGCGGGGTGCGGGTGAGGCGCCGACGGTGGAGAGGCCGGTGCTGCGCAGGGACGACGCGCGGGGTGCGGATGACGTGCCGACGGTCGAGAGGCCGGCCTTGCGCGAGGACGACGTACGCGGTGACGCGGGTGGTGCGCAGGCGAGCGCGGCCGCTGCCGGGGCGCGTGGCGCCGCCGAGGGGCGCGCGGAGCAGGCGCGTAGCGCTTCTGCTCCGGGCGCTTCCGCACGTAGCGGTACCGCTTCCGGCGTCGCCGATGACCGCACCGTCGAGACGCCGGCTCCGCGCCGGGGCGACGAGGACAGCGCGGGCCGGGCCCCCGTCGTCGGGACGGCGTCCTTCCGTAAGCCGGCCCCGCGCGGGGCCGGGGGCGGAGGGACGGCGGAGACGCCGGCTCCGCGTGCGGCGGACCCACGGTCCTCGCTCGCGGCCGGCTCGCCGGGTGGAACCGGTTCCACCCGGACAGCGGCCGGTGCGCCCGCGCCGCGCGCGGGGAGCGACTTCGGTGCCGGGGACGCCCCGACCGTGGAGACCCCGTCCCCTCGCAAGCCGGAGGTCGGCGACGCCGAGGAGACGCAGACCGTTCAGGCGCCGGTGGTGCACCGGCCCGACCCGCGTGACGCGGGTTCGCGGCCGGCGCCCGCGAGCGCCGAGGAGGAGACGGCGGTGCTGCCGCCCGTACCGGCCAGTGGGCCGATCGACCAGCGCGTGACCTGGGGTACCCGGCCGAAGGCGGCCGACGCGGGCGCGGAGGCGGAGGAGACGGCGGTGCTCCCCAGGACGCCCGGGACACCCCGGACGCCCCAGGCGCCCGGGACGCCCGGGACGCCGCCCGGGACACCCGCACACCCGAAGCCGCACGTACGGCCGGAGAACCCGGCGGACCGGGTGCCGACGTGGCTGTTCCGTCCGGAGGACGAGGCGCCCGCGGAGCCGGAGACCGAGCGCACGCGTGAGCTGCCGCACATCGACGCGGACGGCGCCTACGAGCAGGACGACCGGACCGGGCGGCCGGACGAGCCCGTGAGGAGGGCACGTCGCAGGCCGGAGTGGGCGGAGGACGCCCCCACCCTCGCGGACGATCTCCTCGGGCGCCGCGACGACGGCCGCCGGGCGGGTGACCGCTCCCGTGGGGACGACCGCTCCCGTGGGGACGACCGCTCCCGTGAGGGTGAGGGTTCCGGTGAGGACGGTCCTCGTGACGGCCGGGGGCACGGGCGCCGATAGGCGCCGACGGCCGGACGCGGGCCGCGCTGTCAGTGGCGTGTCCCACAATGGGTAACGCAGGACGGACAGCGCGGAGGACAGCCAATGGCGGTGTGGGACGACCTGGTCGGCCAGGACCGGGTGATCGAGCAGCTCGCCGCTGCCGCGCGGGACGCGGACGCGCTGGTCACGGCCGCCGCGGCCGGCTCCGCTGAGGAAGTCCCGGGCGGATCGGCGGACGTCTCTGCCGGGACGTCCAAGATGACCCATGCGTGGCTGTTCACGGGCCCGCCCGGCTGCGGAAGGGCCACCTCCGCCCGGGCCTTCGCCGCCGCGCTGCAGTGCGTCAGCCCGGACCGGGCGATCGGCGCCGCCCCCGGCTGCGGTTTCTGCGACGGCTGCCACACCACGTTGGTGGGGACGCACGCCGACGTCGAGATCGTCCGTACGGACGTCCTGTCCATCGGCGTCAAGGAGACGCGTGAGCTCGTCCGCCGCGCCCAGCTCTCGCCCGCGGGCGGCCGCTGGCAAGTGATCGTCCTGGAGGACGCGGACCGGCTGACGGAGGGCGCGGGCAACGTCCTGCTCAAGGCCGTGGAGGAGCCCGCTCCGCGCACGGTGTGGCTGTTGTGCGCGCCGTCCCTGGAGGACGTGCTGCCGACGATCCGGTCCCGCTGCCGGTCGCTGACTATGCGGACGCCGCCCGTCGCGGCGGTCGCGGACGTCCTCGTCCGCCGGGACGGCATCGATCCGGCGCTCGCCGCGCAGGTGGCCCAGGCCACGCAGGGGCACATCGGCCGCGCTCGCCGCCTCGCCACGGACGAGCGCGCCCGGGCCCGCCGGGCGGCCGTCCTGAAGATGCCGCTGCGCGTCGCGGACATGGGCGGCTGTCTCAAGGCGGCCCAGGAACTCATCGACGCCGCCGCGGAGGACGCCAAGCAGGTCGCCGAGGACGTCGACACCAAGGAGACCGAGGAGCTGCGTGCCGCGCTCGGCGCCGCGGCCGGCACCGGCGGCCGGCTCCCCCGGGGCACGGCCGGCGCGATGAAGGACCTCCAGGACCGGCAGAAGCGCCGCTCGACCCGCACCCAGCGCGACACCCTCGACCTGGCCCTCACCGATCTGACCGGCTTCTACCGCGACGTGCTCGCGATACAGCTCGGCTCGCGCGTGGCCCTCGCCAACGTGGACGCCCGCGACACCCTGGAGCGGGTCGCCTCCGCCTCGCGGCCGGAGGGAACGCTGCGCCGCATCGAGGCGATCGGCGCCTGCCGGCAGGCGCTCGACCGGAACGTGGCCCCACTGCTCGCGGTCGAGGCGATGGCGGTCGCCCTCAGGGCGGGCTGACCGAGCAGGACGAGCAGGCAGGACGAGCAGGCAGGACGAGCAGGCAGGACGAGCAGGCAGGACGAGCAGGCAGGACGAGCAAGCGGGGCGAACGAGCAGGGCGAGGGCTAGTAGGAGCGAGTAGTACGGCTGAGGGTGGGCACACCGCAGGTTGGGTGATTCCTCACTCGTACGAGGACTAGTGGCCGGTATGGCTGGCCAAGGCTGGTGTCCGTCCGGATACGCTCCGTATGCCGCGTAAGTCCTACGCATTTACCTATGTACGGACGTGTGACGTACGTCCGCTATGCCTTGTTGCCTCATGCCTGCCCACCTGTCTCCCACACAGAGGGACCAGCCGATGGACACCAGCCGCTTGTTCCGTATCTCCGGCACGCTGGCCGCGACCGCGGCCCTGCTGATCTCAGCCGCTGTTTCGGGAGGTGCGGCGCCGAGCGCGGCGACATCGGCATCGGACAGAACGCGGGACGCGGCGCCCGCCGCACTCCGCCCGTACTACGAGCAGAAGCCCAACTGGCACGCCTGCCCCGGCAAGCACGCGGGCTTCGAGTGCGCCACGCTGCGGGCACCGCTGGACTACGCCGAGCCCCGCCCCGGCGAGGACCTCAGGCTCGCCGTCTCCCGCAAGAAGGCGACCGGCCCCGGCAAACGCCTGGGCTCGCTCCTGGTCAACCCCGGCGGACCGGGCGGCTCGGCGATCGGCTTCCTCCAGGGCTACGCGGCCAGCGGCTACCCCGCCCCCGTGCGCGCCCGCTACGACATGGTGGCGATGGACCCGCGGGGAGTGGCCGCGAGCGAGCCCGTCACCTGTCTCTCCGACGCGGAGATGGACGCCTTCACCAAGATCGATTCGACCCCGGACGACCTCGCGGAGGTCCGCCGACTCACCGACGCGTACAAGAAGTTCGCGAAGGCCTGCGCGGCCCGCTCCGGCAAGCTGCTCCGCCATGTCTCCACCGTCGAGGCCGCCCGCGACATGGACGTCTTCCGGGCCGCCCTGGGCGACGACAAGCTGCACTACGTCGGCGCCTCCTACGGCACCTTCCTCGGTGCCACCTATGCCGGGCTCTTCCCGGCCCGCGTCGGCAGGCTCGTCCTCGACGGCGCGCTGGACCCCTCGCTCAGCGCGGAGCAGATCAATCGTGAGCAGACGGCGGGCTTCCAGACCGCCTTCGCTTCCTTTGCGGGGGACTGCGCCCACCACGAGGACTGCCCGCTGGAAGGCGGCGGCCGCGCCGACATCGCGGGGGCCCGGCTCAAGTCGTTCTTCGACGACCTCGACCGCCACCCCCTTTCCACCGGCAAATCCCGCGAACTCACCGAAAGCCTCGCCACCACCGGTGTGATCTCGGCCATGTACGACGAGGCGGCGTGGCCCCTCCTGCGCAAGGCCCTGCGCAACGCGCGCAACGGCGACGGAGGCCTGCTGCTCAGGCTGTCCGACGCCTACTACGAGCGCGACGACCGGGGCGTCTACACCAACCTCATGCCCGCCAACTCGGCCGTGAACTGCCTCGACCTCCCGCCCGCCTTCCGCAACCCCACCGGCGTCCGCCGGGCCCTGTCCGGCTTCGAGGAGGCCTCCCCGGCTCTCGGCACGAGCTTCGCCTGGGCCGCCCTGAGCTGCGCATACTGGCCGGTCCCGGCCGTGGGTGCCCCCCACCGCATCACGGCCCCCGGCGCCGCCCCCATCCTCGTCGTCGGTACCACCCGCGACCCCGCGACGCCCTACCCCTGGGCCCGCGCCCTCGCCGCCCAGCTCTCCTCGGGCCGCCTCCTGACCTACGACGGCGACGGCCACACCGCCTACAACCGGGGCAGCGACTGCGTGGACGCCGCGATCAACAGCTACCTCCTCACCACCACCCCGCCCCCCGCCTCCCGCAAGTGCTCCTGACCCGGCCCCTGCCCGGCCCCCGGCCCGCCCCTGACCTGCGCGATCCTCTGGCGGATCGCCGCGTACGGAGCACCCCCGGAAACTGTGTAGACTTGGGCGCGTTGCTGATGCCAACCTTGGTTTCCCGCAGCTTGCCGCCTTAGCTCAGTTGGCCAGAGCAACGCACTCGTAATGCGTAGGTCTCGGGTTCGAATCCCGAAGGCGGCTCCAGCAAAGCCCAGCCCAGGAACCTTCCCGGGCTGGGCTTTTTGGTGTGCTGACGCGCCTTTCGGCGCCGGAGCCGGCGGATGTGCCGAGGATCACAACCCGGCGCCGGGCGGAGAAGCCGGGGGTGCGTCCCGAGGAGCCTCCGGACGGGTCACGCCTGGTGGGCCGCCTCGGGGGTCGTCGAGCGCAGGCGCAGGGGGCGGTCCGGGGAGATGTCCAGGCGGGCCAGGACGGTGGGGACGGCGATGTTCGGCAGCAGGAGCTGGTAGAGCAGGGAGATCTCGCGGACGAGGTCCGTGGGCTCCGGCACGGCCTCGGAGACCAGCTGTACCCCTGTCCAGGCGCCCACCAGGAGGCGCGAGGTCTCCTGCGGGTCGACGTGCGGCAGCACCTCGCCCCGGGACTTGGCGTCCGCGAGGAGTTCCGCCCCGACGGTGATCCAGTCGGGCCAGCTGGTGCCGAACAGGGCGCGCGCCCGCTGGTCCACGGAGAGCCTGATGGAGGCGCGCAGCATCGGCTCACGCGGCAGCCGGTAGGCGAGGAGCAGTGAAGTGTCCAGCAGCTCCTGCAACTTGAACTGCTGCGGTACCACGCCCTCCGTCGTCACGGCCTGGCCGAGCACGCCGCGCGCCAGGTCCTCCTTGGAGCTGAAATGGAAGTACAGGGCGCCCCGCGTCACGTCGGCGCGTGCGAGGATCTGGGAAATGGTGGCCGCTTCGTAGCCGCACTCGTCGAAGACCATTCCGGCGGCTTCCAGAATCACCTGCCGGGTCCGGATCGCGCGTTCCTGCTGCGCCACGGATACCCCTCCTTCTGCTCAGCGGCCCCCGTTGGAATGTACCAATAGGTAGGTATCTTTGGCGGCCAGTGTCTGTCTCGCTCAGTCCTACGCCTTGGGCCCCAGGGGGGATCATGTCCGCAACTGTGCAGCAATCCTGCACGCTGACGCCCGGAATTCCGAAATCGGCGGCCGACCCCGACGGACTGGCGATGCCCGCGCCTGCTCCCGACCCGGGGCAGGCCCTTGCGGAAGCCCCCGCGGAAGCACCCGTCCTGCCCTCCATACCGGCCCTCGACCTGGAGGGCAGGGTTCCCAAAGAGCTCGTCCACTTCCGCGACCAGGAATCGGTGCTCGTCACCGGCTGGGTCCGCCGGAGCCCTACGGAATTCACGCTCGCCGTCGAGTGGCCCGGCAGCACATCGGGCACCCGGCCCGATCCCGTCCTGGCCGCACAGACGGTCCGGCAGTGCGGACTGGCCATTTCCCACGCCGAGTTCGGGGTGCCTCTCGACCACCAGTCGTTGTTGCGCGACCTGAACTACAGCATTGACCCCACCGTGCCCAAGGCCGGGAATGGGCCGTTGCGTCTCACCGTGGACCTGAGGTGTTCCCCGGTGAAGAAAGGGCGCGGTGACTGTGCACTCGGGGCGGAAACCATGGACTTCACCGTCCGGCAGGGCCGGCATACGGTCATCCGCGCCCACTCCCGTTCGTCGTGGATTTCCCCCGGTGTCTATTCGCGCCTGCGCGGCGAGTACGTGTCACCGGCCTGGGGCGAGTGGGAGGTGCCGCCGCCCGTGCCGGCCGCGAGCGTCGGCTGTCTGTCGGCGTCGGAGGTCGTACTGGCGGCCGGTGACCGGCCCGGGAGCTGGCTGCTGCGCAATGACGTCGAGAACAAGGCCATGTTCGACCACCCTGTCGACCATGTGCCCGGGCTGGCCCTGCTCGCCGCCGCCGGCCAGGCCGCCCAGGCGGCCGTCTCACCGGGGATCCTGGTGCCCACCGGTGTGACCACGTCCTACAGCCGGTACGTGGAGTTCGACGCCCCCTGCCGGCTGGAGGCCCTCGTGCTGCCCACCGACGCCCCGGGGCACACCGCGGTGGAGGTCATCGGAGTGCAGAACGGGGAAGCGGCCTTCCGGATCGGGCTGCGGGGGCTGCTGCGCTGAGCGGTCGCCGACGCCGAACGGGCGGCGGCCGGGCGTCACTGGTTGACGAAGCCGCCGTCCACCGGCATGACCACACCGGTGAGGAAGGGCGAGCGGTCGCTGAGGAGCCAGGCCGCCGCCTCGGCGATCTCCTCGGGGGCGGCCGTGCGGGCCTGCGGCGTCATCGCGTTGACCATGTCCTCCAGGCCGGGATTGCGCTCGAACCAGTCGGCCGTGATCTCGCTGCGCGTCGTGCCGGGCGCCACCGCGTTGACCCGGATGCCCTGTTTGGCGTACTCGTCGGCCGCGGCCCGGGTCAGCCCGACGACCGCATGCTTGGAGGCCACGTAGGGCGCGGCGGCGGGGATGGCGACGAGGCCGCCGACGCTGCTGTTGTTGACGATGGCGCCGCCTCCGCCCACCAGCATCGCCGCCAGTTCGTGGCGCATGCAGTTCCACACGCCACGGACGTTGGTCTCCATGATCGTGTCGTAGACGTCGTCGCCCATGAGGTGCATGGGGGTGCGGTCGCCGCCGATGCCCGCGTTGTTGAAGGCCGCGTCCAGCCGCCCGTACCGCTCGACGGCGAACTCCACGGCCCGCTGGGCGTCCGCGGCCTTGGTGACGTCGGCGACGACGTACGCGGCCTCGGCGCCCTGGCCGTTCAGCTCCTCGGCGAGGGCCGCCAGCCGGTCCTCCCGGCGGGCGGCCAGGACGACCGTCGCACCCTCCCGCGCGAACACGCGGGCCGCCGCCGCGCCTATGCCGCTGCTCGCACCGCTGATGAAGGTCACTTTGCCGGAAAGGAGGTGATTTCTCGTGCTCGTCATGAGTGTGCAGTGTGCCAGGGGACGGGGAGGCCTGGTCGCGCGGGTCGGCCGCCTCACCGACGGTGCGCCGGGGTGCGCCGACGGTGACGGATTTCTGACGAACTTCCTGTGCCGTGCGCGTTTCAGGCCGACTTGGCGACCAACTGGTCGGCGAGTTTGCGGAGGCGACGAACCGTGCGGTCCTCCGGGGCGGCGGGCGGCGGGGGAGAGGGCGGTGCGGTCGCAGTAGGCGAGGCGGCGGGGCGCCCGGGGAGCAAGGGGCGGAGGGTGCCCCTGGCGTTCTTCTGGCGGTCTCACCGGCCCTGCAGCGACTGGGGTACGCGACCGTTCATTTCGTCATATCTATGCCGGATCGCTGCACTTTCCATGGGTTTCCTGTGGAATCCCCATGTACTTTCTATGGCGTTCGACGGATGCCAGTTCAGTTATGGGGAAAAGTCCGCTCTTTGAGTGAACTTTCCGAGCATAGGTGTGGCGCGCTTCCCAATGCGGCATGCACTGGACATAAGCTGGCACGCCGTTCTGGCGGCCCTGGGCATCGAGCACCGACGCGACTGGGAGGCCGTCATGGCGACACTGTGCAGACCGGCCATCGCCGTTCCCGAGCACGTGATCACGAGGGAAGAGACCCTCCACCTCGCGCGCACGCTGCACGGCGACCATCCACAGCTGGAACTCGCTCTCCGGCTGATCGGCAACACCGGGGTGCAGAAACGACACCTCGTTCAACCGATCGAAGACACACTCAAGCATCCCGGCTTCACCGTACGGAACGCCCGTTACGAACGTGAGGCGAAGGCGCGGGTGCCCGACGTCGTACGCCGGGCGCTGGACCACGCCGAGCTGACGCCGCGGGACATCGACCTCATCGTGTACGTGTCGTGTACAGGTTTCATGATGCCGTCGATGACCGCGTGGTTGATCAACACCATGGACTTCCGCAACGAGACCCGGCAGCTGCCGATTGCCCAACTCGGCTGCGCGGCCGGTGGTGCGGCCATCAACCGGGCGCACGACTTCTGTCAGGCCTACCCCGAGTCCAACGTGCTGATCGTGGCGTGCGAGTTCTGCTCGCTGCTCTATCAGCCGACGGACCTGGGCGTGGGCAACCTGCTCTCCAACGGGCTCTTCGGCGACGCCCTGGCCGCCGCCGTGGTGCGCGGCGAAGGCGGTACGGGCGTACGGATCGAGCGCAACGGCTCGCACCTGGTGCCCGACACAGAGGAGTGGATCTCCTACGGAGTCCGGGAGACCGGCTTCCACTTCATCCTGGACAAGCGCGTCCCCGGGACGATGGCGATGCTCGCGCCCGCCATGCGCGACATGGCGGAGCCGCACCAGTGGGACGTCTCCGACCTCGATTTCTACATCGTGCACGCCGGCGGCCCCCGCATCCTGGACGACCTCAGCCGCTACCTCGGCCTTGCTCCGGAGACGTTCCGCTACAGCAGGGAGACGCTCACCGAGCGCGGCAACATCGCCAGTGCGGTCATCTTCGACGCCCTGGAACGGCTCTTCGTGGACGGCGGCGCCGGCCACAATGCGCGGGGCATCATCGCCGGGTTCGGCCCGGGCATCACCGCGGAGATCGCGCTCGGTACGTGGACCGGCCCGGGGCCCGGGCACGACCGGTCGGAACGGGAGTCGGTGCCGCTGCCGGCCTGAGGGCGCTCGCCGCCCGCTTCCGGGAAGGCGCGAACGTATGAACGCACGAACGCGCGGTCCACAGGAAGGCGCGGTCCGTGCGGGGCCGGACCGGCGGATCGGACCCGGCGGGTCCGGCCCAGCGGGTCACCGGCTCCCTGGATCGGACCCGGCGGGTCCGGCCCAGCGGGTCACCGGCTCCCGGCCCCGTTCCCGGCCCCGCTCCCCGGCCTTGTTCCCGGCTACGGACTGTCGGTGACGACCAGCCCGACGACCTTGTCGTCCGCGTACCAGACCCGTACGTTCCCGGCGGCCCGGCCGCTCGCGAAGGCGGTGTGCACCGCCTGCCGTACTGCCGGGTCCGGGCTGTCGAGCCCGCGCCAGGCCCCAGCCACGTACAGCCTCAGCTGCGGCGGGCGCTCGGGAGGGTAGGGGATCAGTTCGTCCCAGAGGCGCTCGGCGGTGCCGGAGGCGACCCGTGAGGGCAGCAGCCCGCCGACGGCCGCCCGGATGTCGGGGCGGTTGCCGATGCGCTGGGATGCGGGGCGGCCCGGTGCGTCCTGCTGCGGCGCACCGGTCGTCCGCAGCAACTCGCGGGCCCGTTCGGGGGCCAGTGGCGCCCGGCCCGACGCCTTGAGCACGCCCTGGACCGACGCCAGCGCGCCCACCACGATTGCCGAGGCAGCCGATGTGCCGCAGAAGACGTCCGTGTACCAGGCGTCCTCCTCGGCGCCCCCCTGAAGATCACCGGCCCCGTCCCCGTGGCCGCCCGCGGTGGTGACCTCCGCCCCCCAGCCCTGGGCGTCCAGCCGCGTCCCGAAGTTGGAGAAGGCGAGCCGCGAGCGGTCCGGGCCGTGGTCCCGGCCGTGCGTGCCGGGCGGCGGTGCGCCCGCGCCCACGAGTACCGCGCCGGAGGACGGGCCCGAGGGGCCGAACGGGTTGCGCCACCAGGACGGGAAGCCGTCCGGCCGCCTCTCGTACAGGGCGTCGTCCAGGCACTCCGCGCCGTTTCCACCGGCCGCGACGACAAGGACCCCCTTCGCTGTGGCATAGCGGGCGGCGGCGAAGTCGTCGGGCCACCACTCCAGGGGGATGCACCCGCGCTGGTCGTCACGGTCGCAGTAGCCGAACCGGGGGCCGGGCCGCTGCAGCGCGACCAGCACCAGGCCGCCCGCCGGCAACCGGTCGGCCGCGGCCCGGACGGCGCGGGCGGAACCGATGCCGGGGAAGGACGCGGCGGCGGCGAGCGTGCCGGGGGCTATGCCGGTGACGCCGGAGCCGGTGCGGTCGCCGCCGATGACGCCGAGGGTGTTCGTGCCGTGGTTGCGCCAGGCCGGGTCCTCCAGAGGTGTGCCGACGACGATCCCGGCGAGCTTCCGCCCCAGGTCGGCGTGGCCGAGCCGCCAGGCGCCCTCGACGGCGACGACGCCCACGCCGTCGCCCGTGCCGCCCGGCTGTGCCCAGGCCCAGCGGGCGTCGACGCCTTTCGGGGCAGGGGCCAGGTATCCCTGGCGGCCGGCGTAGTCGGGCGTACGGGGGGTTGTGGGAGCCGTGGGGGCTATGGGGGCCGTGGGAGCTGTGGGACGGTCGGGGTGCTGGGGGTGGCCGGTGCCGTCGCCGTCGGGGCCGTATGCGGGCAGCGCGCCCGGTTTGACGTACGCGGCGTCGATTCCCGGCAGTACGGTCAGCCGTGCGGCCAGCTCGTCGTGGTGGTGGTCCATGCCCCGCACGCGGTGGAACAGGGGCAGCAGTGCGCGCAGGTCCTCGTTCCCGGTCCCCGTGGGCCCGTAACCGAAGAGGGGCTCGAGGGTGAGCTGCTCGTCGGTGAGGAAGCGGTTCAGCGCCGAGGTGTCGGCGCCGGTCCCGGACCGTACGCCTGCCGGGTCCGCGCGCAGTGCGGCGCCGGGATGAGCGACCACGATCAGTTCGCGGTCCGCGGGGAGATAGGGACGACAGGTGAAGCCGCCTGTGCCGGGGCCTTGCGGTTGCCCTTGCCCTTGCCCGTCAATCATGGGGCCTCAATCTGCTGGGGCATCAAGAGGCGTGGCAAGGCGGTCGCGTCGGACACGGCGAGGGCCGGGCCGGCCGGGGAACGTAACGGGACACGCGCAGGTCACCCCGGTTTCGCGCAGGGCGAGCCGCGCTTGCTCCGCCGGAATGGCAGGCGATTATCCGCCGTTTCACGGGCCGGACCGGCTCACTGAGCAATGGCTTGTCAGTGAGCCGGTGCCGGTTGTGGATCCGGTCAGCCGGCCGGTAATGGCTGAATGGATCAGTGAGCCGCCGGGCGGCTCCTCGGCCGCCGGTCGTGTATCAGAGGTCGAACTCGGCGGGATTGATGCCGAGAGCGAAGCACGCCTCACGGACGACGGCCTGCTCGCTCTTGTCGAAGTCGCCGTCGGCGCCGCCGATCACGATGCCGATCTGGATGACGGCACGCGCCTCGGTCGGCTTCTTCTGTACCTTGCCGATGGTCTGCAGGATGCTGACCTTGCCGAAGGCGAAATCAGCCGTCAGCTTCTGGCAATAGTCGTTGAATCGCGCCTGCAGGTCGTCGGCCGGGAAGTTCTGCAGGACGTCGTTGGTGGCGATCAGCGAAGCGACGCGCTGCCGCTCGGAGGCGTCGATCGAGCCGTCAGCAGCCGCCACCAGAGCGCACATTGCCATGCTCGCGTCACGGAATGCCCCGCTCTTGAGGTCGTTCTTCTTGGCTATCAGCTGGCCCTGCATCGTCGTGGCCGAATCCTTGAGCCGGTCCCAGAGCGCCATGTGCGTGTATCTCCTTGGTGAAATAGGGGTGCACTGGCAGAACTGTTCCGGGGGGTAAAGAAGTTCCCAAGAAGGGCGAAGACGAGCCGGGGGCGAACTGCTATGAGCTATTCAGCTCGCCATCGGATCGAGATGCAGTGGCTTGATCTTTCCCTCGATCATCGCGCCCAGCCCGACCACGGAGCAGACATCGGGCTGATCCGCGATGCGTACGACCATGCCGGTCGCTTCTTCGATCATCGTGTCCAGGCCCGGCAGCATCGCGCTGCCGCCCGCGAGCATGACTCCGCGCTCCGCGAGATCGGCCACGAGGTCGGGCGGGCATTGGCGCAGCACGCGCCCGATGGCGTCGAGCACGGCGGTGAGCGGGGTGTGAATGGCCTCCCGGATGTGGGCGGTGTTCACCAGGACCGTACGGGAGAGCCCCGTCGCCACGTCCCGGCCGCGCACCTCCGCCTCCATGCAGGCCGCGGCAGGGTCGAAGAGGGCCAGGTGCAGCGGGTGCAGACCCTGGGACGGCAGCATCAGCTCGTGTTCGCTGCGCAGGTGCTGAATCACGGCGTAGTCGATGGCGTCGCCGCCCACCTGCACCTTCTCGGCCGCCACGATCGAACCCAGCGACAGGACCGCGACCTGCGTGGACGCCGCCCCGCACACCAGGATCATCGTCGCCTCCGGCTGCTGGACCGGCAGCCCGCAGCCGACGGCGGCGGCGATCAGGGTGTCGACCATCTCGACGCGGCGCGCGCCGAGCGCGCTGAGCACCTCGACGGCCGCCCGCTGCGCGATCGGCTCCGCGTCATGCGGCAGGCAGACGGCCGCGCGCAGCATCGGCTTGCGCCGCCAGGCCCGGCGGATCTTGTCATTGACGAGGAAGCGCAGCATGCGTTGCGCCATCTCGATGTCGACGACCGTGCCGCCGGAGATGGGGCGTACGACGCGGATGTGGCCGGGCGTGCGGCCGGCCATGCCGCCGGCGAGCGTGCCGACGGCGATCAGCGAGCCCGTCCGCGTATTGACCGCGGCCAGACTCGGTTCGTCCACGACCAGGCCGGTGTCCTTCACATAGACGCGGGTCCTGGCCGCTCCGAGGTCGACGGCTACGGTGCAGCGGCTCAGCTGATCGAGACTGAGGGTCATGGTGGTCCCTGCCCTGGGGGTGCGACGGATGCGGGCCGTTCACCGGAGGCCCTGCGGCCATCGTGCAAGGAGGCACGCCGGACTGCCCGCTGGAATGCGCCGCACGGGGGAGCGCCGATGACGTCGTGTCAGGCCGTCAGGCCGTCGCCCCCGGCGCGGTTGCCGTCTGGTGCGGTCGCCGTCTGGGGTCGTCGCCCTCTGGCGTCGTTGCCCTCCGGTGTCGGCGCCCGTCCGCGTCGTCCCGTCGTCCCCTCGCCCGTCGTCCCCTCGCCCGTCGTCCCCTCGCCCCCCGGCGCCGTCGGCCCCTCGTCCCGTTCTCCCCTCGGCGCCTCGCGATCCGGCGCCGTTCCGGGCTCGTCGGGTCACCCGTGACCGGGGCGGAGACGAACACCCCCGTCGCCCGTCTCCACTCCCCGGCTCACGGAAGTGAGTCTGCCAGCAGGGTCTGACAATCACGCTGACCTCGGCTTTCGCCGCGCGAGAGGGCGTCTGTCGGCCTACGCTCGAAGGTATGAGCGAGCCACTGACATGGCAGGTCGCCGCCGACGTGGAGGGCCGTCCCACCGAACGGGCCTGCGCCCATTTGGGCGAGCCCCGCGAGGTGGCACCGAGCACGACGGAAGGCTGCGAGGACTGCCTGCGGACGGGGTCCACCTGGGTGCACCTGCGCGAGTGCCTGGTGTGCGGGCACGTGGGCTGCTGCGACAGTTCCCCGAACCGGCACGCCAGCGCCCACGCGCGGGCCGAACCCGGCCATGATCTCGCCCGGTCCTTCGAGCCGGGCGAGGACTGGGCGTGGTGTTATGCGGACGACCTCCTCCTCGTCCCGGCCGGCTCGGCGGGAGCGTAGGCGCCCCGCGCCGGCGCTTGCGTAGGCGCTTGGGCCAGGGCGGGGCCGACTCTCGCGTCGGGCGACTATCGCCCGTGGGCTGGGGCTGGGGCGGCGGCGGGTGCCAGGCCCGGGCGGGTGCCCGCACGACCTGTCCATGCGACCTGTCCATGTGACGTACTCGTGCGGCGTACCCAGGCGCCCGCACTCGTGCGGCGTACCCAGGCGCCCGTACCCGTGCGGCGTACCCAGGCGCCCGTACCCGTGCGACGTACCCGTGCGCCCGTGTCCGTGCGACGTACCCGTGCGCCCGTGTCCGTGCGCCCGTGTCCATGCAGGCCGGGCAGGGCCTCGGCTACGGCGGGGAGGGGCCGCCCCCGGTCCTCCTCCTGCCGCGCCCCGACGCCGGAGGCCGCCGCCTCCGGCGTCGGTGATCGGCGCCTGCGTCCGCCCTACCAGCTCGACTTCCGGACCCCCGGCAGGTACCCCGCATGTGCCTGCTCGCGCAGGTTTACGCGGGAGAGGCCGAACGCGCGGAAGTAGCCGCGTGGGCGGCCGTCCACCGCGTCGCGGTTGCGTACGCGTGTCGCGCTCGCGTCACGCGGCTGGCGGTGGAGCTCGCGCTGGGCGGCGTCCCGTTCTTCGTGAGGGGTGCGGGGGTTGCGGATGACCGCCTTGAGGAGGGCCCGGCGGGCGGCGTAGCGGGCGACGGTCAGGCGGCGCTGCTCGTTCTTCGCGATCTTGCTCTTCTTTGCCATCAGACGCTTCCCCCTCGGGCACGGATCCGGGCCACGGCGGCCTCGATGCCGATCTGATCCACGGTCTTGATTCCCTTCGCGCTCAGCGTGAGGCGGACATGGCGGCCCTCACTCGCGAGCCAGTAGCGCTTGCGCTGGATGTTGGGGTCGAAGCGGCGGGTGGTGCGGCGGTGGGAGTGGGAGATGGTGTTGCCGAAGCCGGGCTTGCGGCCGGTCAGTTGGCAGTGGGCGGACATGGCACGCACCTCCTAATGAAAATGGAAACCATTTCTGTATAGTAGCCCCCATGGCCCGCAACGAACTACGCCCCGTCATCAAGCTCCGGTCCACCGCCGGGACCGGCTACACCTACGTGACCCGCAAGAACCGCCGTAACGACCCCGACCGAATGGAACTGCGCAAGTACGACCCGGTCGCCGGCCGTCACGTGACCTTCCGAGAGGAGCGCTGACCGCCATGAAGCCCGGAATCCACCCGCCCTACGGCCCCGTCGTCTTCCGCGACCGCGCCGCCGGCTTCGCCTTCCTCACCCGCTCGACCGCCACCAGCGGCAAGACGGTCGAGTGGGAGGACGGCAACACCTACCCCGTCATCGACGTCGAGATCTCCTCGGCGAGCCACCCCTTCTACACCGGCACCGCGCGCGTCCTGGACACCGCCGGCCGCGTCGAGCGCTTCGAGCGCCGCTACGGCAAGCGCGAGGGCGGCCGCTGATGTCCGCGACGCGTGCCCTGCCCGTCGTCCTCGTCGCCGGTCTGCACGCCGACGCCCGCAGGACCACCGTCGAGCGGCTGCTGCACGCCGTGCCGGGCAGCGTCGCGCTGCATCACGACCTCTCGACGGCCGCCGCCGGAACGGTCCGCCGGACCGTGCGGGACCGCTCCGGCCTCCTCGACGAGGGCGAGGCGCCCCTGGTCAATGACTGCGCCTGCTGCGCCCTGCGTGAGGACCTGGTGCCCGAGCTGGAGCGGCTCGCGGCGTCGGGGCTGTGCAGGCTGGCCGTCGTCGAGCTCTGGGACTCCGTCGAGCCCAAGGCCATGGCCGAGGTCGTGGCCGCCCACTGCGGTGACGACGCCACGCTGACCGGCGTCTTCACGGCCGTGGACCCGGCACTGGTCCTGCCGGTGCTCGCCAACGGTGACGACCTGGCCGAGGCCGGCCTGGCGGCCGCCGCGACCGACCAGCGCACGGTGGGGGACACCTTCGCCCGGCAGCTGGAGTACGTGTCCGTGCTGGCCTTGGCGGAAGCGGCCGAGCACCCCGGCGGCGCGGAAGGCTACGCGGAGAGGGGCGCGGAGGGAGCACCCCACGGCGCCGGCCCGGCCGGCCCGGCCGATGCTGGCCGGCCCGATGCTGGCCGGGCCGACGCCGACCCGGCCGTCCCAGCAGCCCGAGTCGACCCCGCCGACGCCGCCGACCCCGCCCATGCCGACCCGGCCCTCCCAGCAGCCCGAGTCGACCCCGCCGACCCCGCCAATGCCGGCCCGGACCTCCCAGCAGCCCCAGCCGACCCAGCCGACCCCGCCGACTACGCGCTGCTGCACCAACTGGCCCCCGCCGCCCGGCAGATCCCGGTCGGCTCCGCGGAGTTGGCAGCCGCGGCCGTCGCGGGCTTCGACGTGGAGGCCGCCGCCGCCCGCCAGCACCCCGCGTGCGCGCTGCTGCCGCAGGAGGCCGACGCGCATGGCATCGCCACGCTCGTATGGCGCCGCCACCGCCCGTTCCACCCCGGCCGGCTGTACGCGGCGCTGGAGGACCTGGCCTGCGCCGCACTGCGCAGCAGGGGGCGGTTCTGGCTCGCGGACCGGCCGGACACGCTGCTGTCGTGGGATGCGACGGGTGGCGCCCTGTGCGTGGAGAACGCCGGGCCCTGGCTGGCCGCGCTGCCGGACGCCGCCTGGGACTTGGTTCCGGCGACGCGCCGCGTGGCCGCGGCGCTGGACTGGCACCCGGAGAACGGCGACCGCGCCCAGCACCTCACGTTCACCTCACCCGGCCTGGACGGCGACGGGCTGACCTCGTTGCTGGAATCGTGCCTGCTCACCGATGCCGAATACCAGGGCGGTCCGGATGCGTGGCGCCGGTTGTTCCCCGCATTCGATGAACTTCTCGATCCGGTTTCCTGACGCCACTGCGGGCCTCCCGGCCCGCCCCGCCCCACCCCACTTCACCTCACGCCCATCACATCCTCTTCCCGCCTGAAAGGACTTTGCCCATGGCCCGCCGCCCCGATCACCGCAACAACCCCAGGAACGGCAAGCCACGCCCGAATCCCCTGGATGCGGCCGGAATCACCCACGTCGACTACAAGGACACCGACCTCCTCCGGAAGTTCATTTCGGACCGCGGGAAGATCCGCAGCCGCAGAGTGACCCGTGTCACCGTGCAGCAGCAGCGGCAGCTGACGCGGGCGATCAAGAATGCCCGGGAGATGGCGCTGCTGCCCTATTCCGCTGGAGGTTCACCTTCCGGGAAGAAGTCGTGAAGTAGTGGCGGGAACACCCTGAGTGCACGTGCATCGGCTCATGCATAGGCACATGAACGCGGCTATGATCCGGAGCAGTTGCCATCCTCGAAACCGTGTTTGGGTGAGGATGCCCCCTGCAATGATCCGGGAGAGTCCAGTGCCTCAGGCGTACAACGGCATGGCCGCCTCGGACATCGATGATGTCGTCTGGCGAAAGAGTCGGCACTCCAACTCCCAGGGCTCCTGCGTGGAGTTCGCGAAGCTGCCGGGCGGCGGGATCGCCGTGCGCAACTCCCGCCATCCGGACGGTCCGGCGCTCGTGTACACGCCGGCCGAGATCGAGGCGATGCTGCTGGGGGTCAAGGACGGGGAATTCGACTATCTGATCGGCGAATAGCCGCTCTGATCTGCGAATAGTCGTCCGGTGGGGTGGGGGTGGGTGGGGTGTGGTGGGGGCCGGCCGGCCCCCCGGATCCCGGCCGGCCCCCTGTCAGGGGCGAGTTGAGGCCCCCACGCGGAACCCTCGCCCCGGTCTCCACGCGGGGAGCCCTCGCCCCGGTCCCTGCCCGGGCCCGTCGCCCCGGCCCTTGCCCGGAGCCCTCGCCCCGGCCCTTGCCCGGGCCCGTCGCCCCGGCGGTGGAGGCCGCCGCGGCCCTTACCCGGGCCCCTCGCACCCGGCCCCCGGCCCCACTCGCGGCCGTCAGTCGCGCGGCAGGCGGAACAGCGCCCAGACGACCTTGCCGTGGAGCGCGCCGGCCAGCGGATGCCAGCCCCACGCGTCGCTGAAGGACTCGACCAGGAAGAGGCCGCGCCCGCACTCGTCCCCCGCGTCGGCCTCCCCCGCGACCGGGCTCGCCTCGCTCGGATCGCGTACCGCGCACACCAGTCGCGACGTCCAGCGCATCAGGTGCAGGCGTACGGAGGGTTCGTACTCCGTGCCGACGAGCTCGGCCGGCACGGCGTACCGCATGGAGTTGGTCACCAGCTCGGAGACGACCAGAGCGACGTCGTCGAAGAGTCCGCCCAGGTCCCACTGGTGGAGCGTGGCCCTGGTGAACGCCCGGGCGTTCCTTACCGCTTCGAAGCGGGGTGGCAGCGCACAGGAGGCTGAGTTGGAGACAGCGGATGAGTCGATCGCGGGCAACCCTCTCCATAAGGGAGAGAGCACAGTCGATCCTTCGGTACCCATCCGAGGCACTCCTGGCAATCGAGGACGTGACGTGCACGTGTGCGAGCTCCATGGTTGCCAATGCGCGGGGCGGATGCAAGGGCAGATGCACGTGCACGTGGGGGGTTTGGGGGCGCACGCGGTGGTTGGGAGGCAATTCTCCCTACGCCCTCTGCGGTAGCGCTCCGCCGAGTGGCTTGTCTGCGTAACCGGACATGCACTCAACGACGCCTGAAGATGGCAGACTTCGGCGCCGGGGGTAGCGGGGGTCGCCCTCAGAAGGGTGCTGAACAGACAAGACCGGAACAGGACCGGAAGAGGAAGGGTCGCAGAGATGGCCACGAGCGAGTCGAGCGGTTCCGTGGTGCGACGCATACTCCTGGGCTCGCAGCTCAGGCGGCTGCGCGAGTCGCGTGGCATCACGCGTGAGGCAGCCGGGTACTCGATCCGTGCGTCCGAGTCGAAGATCAGCCGTATGGAGTTGGGTCGCGTGAGCTTCAAGGCGCGTGATGTGGAGGACCTCCTCACGCTCTACGGAGTCACCGACGGTGCCGAGCGCGAGGCCCTGCTGGGCCTGGCGCGCGAGGCCAACGTCGCGGGCTGGTGGCACAGTTACGGCGACGTGCTGCCCACCTGGTTCCAGACCTACGTGGGCCTGGAGGGCGCCGCCTCGCACATCTCGATCTACGAGGTGCAGTTCGTGCACGGCCTGCTCCAGACCGAGGGCTACGCCCACGCCGTCGTGGTGCGCGGCCAGCCCCGGGCGGACGACGCGGAGATCGAGCGCCGCGTCTCGCTGCGCATGGAGCGTCAGAAGCTGCTCTTCTCCGAGCGGGCGCCACGGTTCCACGCAGTCCTGGACGAGGCGGCGCTGCACCGCCCGTACGGTGGCGAAACGGTCATGCGCAACCAGCTGCAGCACCTCATCGACATCTCCGAGCAGTCCAACGTGACGCTGCAGGTGATGCCCTTCGCGCACGGCGGCCACGCGGGCGAGAGCGGGGCCTTCACGCTGCTGCGCTTCCCGGAGTCGGACCTCTCCGACGTCGTCTATCTGGAGCAGCTCACCAGCGCGCTCTACCTGGACAAATCCGAGGACGTCGCGCAGTACGAGCGGGTCATGGAGCGGCTCCGCGCCGACAGCCTGTCGCCGGCCAGGAGTCGCGAACTCATCGGGCGCCTACTTCAACTCTGCTGACACATCAGTACGATGACGTCGCATCAGGAGTAAGCACGCGCACCCACATCATTAAGGGCGTCACGAGCGCCCCGCCTTTCGCAGAAGGATGGCGCAGCATGTCCTACGGCACCGGACCCGGCACTTACGACTCCCTCTTCAGCGAGCTCGCCTACCAGTACATCGACGGCGAGTGGCGGGCCGGCAGCGGCTCCTGGGACATCGTGGACTTCAACCCCTACGACGGGGAGAAGCTCGCCTCCATCACCGTGGCCAGCGCCACCGAGATCGACCAGGCCTACCGTGCCGCCGAGCGCGCCCAGCCGCGCTGGGCGGCCACCAACCCGTACACCCGCCGGCTCGTCTTCGAGCGGGCGCTGCGCATCATCGACGACCATGAGGCCGAGCTGACCGTGGCCATCACGGCGGAGTGCGGCGGTACGGCCCTGAAGGCGGCCTTCGAGCTGCACCTGGCCCGTGAGTTCCTGCGGGAGGCGATCCACCTCGCGCTGCGCGCGGAGGGGCGCATCCTGCCCTCCCCGGACGACACCAAGGAGAACCGCCTCTACCGGGTGCCGGTCGGGGTCGTCGGAGTGATCAGCCCCTTCAACTTCCCCTTCCTGCTGTCGATGAAGTCCGTCGCGCCGGCGCTCGCGCTCGGCAACGCCGTCGTCCTCAAGCCGCACCAGAACACGCCGGTATGCGGCGGCGGGCTGGTCGCGAAGGTGCTGGAGGACGCGGGGCTGCCCGGCGGGGTGCTGAACGTCGTCGTCACCGACATAGCGGAGATAGGCGACGCCCTCATCGAGCACCCCGTGCCCAAGGTCATCTCCTTCACCGGCTCCGACAAGGTCGGCCGCCACGTCGCCACCGTCGCCGCCTCCCACTTCAAGCGCACCATCCTCGAACTCGGCGGCAACAGCGCGCTGATCGTCCTGGACGACGCCGACCTCGACTATGCCGTGGACGCCGCTGTTTTCAGCCGTTTCATCCACCAGGGCCAGGTCTGCATGGCCGCCAACCGCGTGCTGGTCGACCGGGTGGTGGAGCGTGAATTCACCGAGAAGTTCGTCGCCAAGGTGCGCACCCTGAAGGTCGGCGACCCCGGTGATCCGGCTACGCACATCGGCCCCCTCATCAACTCAGGGCAGGCGGAGGCGATCACTACGCTCGTGGCGCAGACCGTCGCGGACGGCGCCACCGCGCTCGTACGCGGGGAGGCGGACGGCACGCTGGTCGGTCCGTCCGTGCTCACCGGACTGGCGGAGGACTCGCCGGTCCTGGCTCAGGAGATCTTCGGTCCGGTCGTGCTGATCATTCCCTTCGACGGCGAGGAGGAGGCCGTGCGGCTGGCCAATGCCACTCCGTACGGGCTGAGCGGCGCCGTCCACACAGGGGACGTGGAGCGGGGTGTACGGGTCGCCAAGCGCATCGAGACGGGGATGGTGCACGTCAACGACGGGACGGTGCACGATGAGGCCATCGTGCCGTTCGGGGGCGAGAAGCACTCGGGTGTGGGCCGGCTGAACGGCGAGTCGATGGTGGACGCGTTCACGACGACGAAGTGGATTTCGATACAGCACGGCCGCACCAGATTTCCCTTCTGAGGGCCAAGGGCCAACTCCGCGGCGCCATAGGCATGTAGGACAGGGACTGACCTACTGCGGTTCTATCGTTTGAGCCATCGCACGAAGCAACGGCGGCAACGGACGGCAACGGACGGCAACGGCGGTAACGGACGGCAACGGCGGTAACGGACGGCGACGGCCGCAACGGACGGCGACGGCCGACGACGGACGAAGAACACGGAAAGGCGGAACCCCATGCCCACCCACGTGATCGAGAAGAACCCCTCCGACGAGCGCGGCACCCTGCTGGACTTCCTGGAGGCGCAGCGCGGCGGGATCCGCCGGTCCGTGCTCGGCCTGACGGAGGAGCAGGGGCGGCTGAGGCCGAGCGCGAGCGAGCTGTCGCCGGCCGGGCTGCTCAAGCATGTGGCGGAGGCCGAGTCCAGCTGGTTGCGCATGGCCCAGGGCCGGCCGGCGGACATCGAGCGCACGCCGGAGACGTGGGGTGAGAGCTTCCGGCTGGTCGAGGGAGAGAGCATCGCCGGGCAGCTCGCCCACTGGGATAAGATCGCCGCCGAGACGGAGGAATTCATTCGCTCGGTGCCCAGCCTGGAGGACACCTTCCCACTGCCGGAGGCGCCCTGGTTCCCGCCGTCCACCCGGGTGTCGATGCGCTGGCTGCTGCTGCACCTCATCGAGGAGACCGCCCGGCACGCGGGCCACGCCGACGTCATCCGTGAGTCCCTCGACGGCCGGACCGCCTTCGAGCTGGTGGACGAGGAGCGCGCCGCCGGTTCGTAGGGCAGGCGGTGCCGGGGCGTGGTGGCCGGACCGCCTCTGCGCCCGGCCCGGACCCTCCCGGCGCCCGGTCCGCGCCGCCTCAGCGCCTAGGCTGGACCGCCTCAGCGGTTATGCGGCAAGAGGAGACTGAGGCGAAGATGTCGGCCATCCGGCTGCTGGTGTTGGGCGCCGTCCGTCAGCACGGGCGGGCCCACGGCTATCAGGTCCGTGGCGACCTGGAGTTCTGGGGCGCGCACGAGTGGTCCAACGCCAAGCCGGGTTCGATCTATCACGCGCTGAAGACCATGGCCAAGCAAGGCCTGCTCGTCGCGCACGACGTCGCCCCCAGCGAGGCGGGCGGCCCCCCGCGTACGGAGTACGAACTGACCGGGGTGGGAGAGCAGGAGTACCTCAAGCTGCTGCGTGAGGCGCTCTCCTCCGTCGACCAGAAGGTCGACGTGCTCACCGCCGGTGTGGGCTTCATCGTCGACCTGCCGCGCGCCGAGGCCATCGCCCTGCTGAAGCAGCGGCTCGCCGGGCTGGAGGAGTGGCGCGACGACATCCGCCGGCGCTGGACCCCGGCGGAGGGCGAGGACTGGGGCCACATCGGCGAGATCATGGGGATGTGGGTGCACACCGCGGACAGCGGTGCGCAGTGGACGCGCGGGCTGGTCGAGCGGCTCGAAGGCGGGGCCTACGTCATGGCCGGGGAGGGCGACCAGTGGCAGGGGGTCGTCACGGACGCCGAGCTGTACGAGAAGTACCAGCAGGACGGGCAGGGCGGGCGAGGTGGGCGGGACGAGCAGGGCGGCGAGTGAGCCCGTGACGTCGGCAGCCCGAGGGTAATCAACGTTGACTAGTCCAGTAGCGGGCGGTACTCTCCTCTTTCTGTGGCGCACTAGTCAAAGTTGATTAATAGAGGAAGGGAAGCGTCTTGGCTGACCACGATCATGTGATCGTCGTCGAAGGACTCCGCAAGACCTACAAGGGCAAACACGCCCTCGACGGGCTCGACCTCACCGTCGCGCCCGGCACCGTCCAGGGCGTACTCGGCCCCAACGGCGCGGGCAAGACCACCGCCGTACGCATCCTGTCCACCCTGTTGCGGCCCGACGGCGGGCGGGCCCTGGTGGCCGGCTTCGACGTACGGCGGCAGCCGGACGAGGTACGGCGCCGGATCG
This sequence comes from Streptomyces sp. NPDC026206, assembly GCF_040638465.1. Lineage (NCBI taxonomy): Bacteria > Bacillati > Actinomycetota > Actinomycetes > Kitasatosporales > Streptomycetaceae > Streptomyces > Streptomyces sp. NPDC026206. The sequence goes on along the minus strand of NZ_JBEZYL010000013.1, from coordinate 72,957 downwards.
GGCTGCTCGGGCAGCACGCAGCCGTCGACGAGGGCCTCGGCGGCCGCCAGAACCTCGAACTCTTCGGCCGCCTCCACCACCTGGGGAACCGCCGGGCGGCCGCCCGCGCCGACGAGCTGCTGGAACGCTTCGGTCTCGCCGACGCCGGCCGCAAACCCGTCCGCCAGTACAGCGGCGGCATGCGCCGCCGCCTCGACCTCGCCGCGAGCCTGATCGTCGACCCGCAGGTGCTCTTCCTCGACGAGCCGACCACGGGCCTGGACCCACGGGGCCGTACGGAGGTGTGGAAGGCGGTGCGTTCGCTGGTCGGCGGAGGTACGACCGTCCTGCTCACCACGCAGTACCTGGAGGAGGCGGACCAGCTCGCCGACCGCATCTCCGTGATCGACGCGGGCAAGGTCCTCGTCGAGGGCAGCCCGGACGAGCTGAAGTCCCGGCTCGGCGGTGACCGCCTCGACGTGGTCGTACGCGACGGGCGCAGGCTGGCGGACGCCGCGGTGGTGATCGGTGAGGCGGTGATCGGTGAGGCGGTGGGCGGAGCCGGGACGGTGAACGACATGGCCACGAGTGCCGTCGGGGTGGAGACCGACCCCGACGCCCGCCGCGTCAGCGCCCCCGTCACCGACCGCGTGGCCGCGCTGACCAGGGTCGTAGGGGCCCTCGCGGCCGCAGGCATCGAGGCCGAGGACATCGCGCTGCGCCGCCCCACGCTGGACGAGGTCTTCCTGCGCCTGACCGAGAAGTCCGAGAAGTTCGAGAAGTTCGGCGAGGCTCAGAAGGAGGAGGCCGCCGTATGACCACCTGGGTACTCACCGACTCCTGGACCATGACCCGGCGCGGCCTGGCCCACTGGGCCCGGCAGCCCGTGCAGGTGATCGTGGGGCTGGCGTTCCCCGTGATGATGCTGCTGATGTTCGCGTACTTCCTCGGCGGCGGCATGACCGTCGCGGGCGGCGGCGACTACAAGGAGTTCCTGGTGCCGGGCATGCTGGCCCTCACCATGGCCTTCGGCCTCGAATCGACGATGACCGCCGTCGCCGACGACGTGAACAAGGGCGTCGTCGACCGCTTCCGTTCCCTTCCGATGGCGCCGAGCGCGGTACTGATCGGCCGCAGCGCCCTGGACATGCTCCAGTCCGCGCTCAGCCTCCTGGCGATGGTCGGCGCGGGCCTGCTGATGGGCTGGCGCTGGCACGGCGGCTGGAGCGACGCCCTGGCGGCGGCCGGGCTCCTGCTGTTGCTGCGGTTCGCCATGCTCTGGATCGGCATCTGGCTGGGCCTGGTCGCCGGCCGGCCGGAGCTCGTCACGGCCGTGCAGATCCTGGTCTGGCCCGTCGGCTTCCTCTCCAACGTCTTCGCGTCGGCCGAGTCCATGCCGGCCTGGCTGGGCACCATCGCCGAGTGGAACCCCATGTCCGCCACAGCCGCCGCCGTCCGGAAGCTCTTCGCCAACCCCGGCTGGGGCGGCGACGCGTGGGCGGCGCAACATGCGGTGCCGATGGCTGTGGTGTGGCCGCTGGTGCTGCTGGCGGTCTTCTTCCCGCTGGCGGTGCGCAAGTACGGGCGGCTGGGGGCGTAGGGCGACGCCGGGGGTCGTACCCGGCGCTACCCGTCAGCGCGGCGGGGGCCCGGGGCGCCTCCTCGTGAGGAACTCGTCCCGGCCCGCGCGGCTGGCCGCTTTCGCTGCGGCGGCCAGGGCATGGACGTCCACCGGCGGTGGTTGGGACGATCCAGACGTGTGAGACATGTGAGACGTGTGTTCGCTGTGGCAGGGGCGGCAGAGGCCGCCGGAGAGGGCCTCCGGGCGGCCTGGAGTGCCGCAGTTGGTGCACTCCATCATGCGGCGGCGCGCGGGCGCCACCGGCTGCGGGGGCGGTTCCGGGGGGATCTTGGCCGTGAGGCGCCTGCGGGCGAAGGCGCCGGGGGAGTGGACCTGTGCCGGAAGGTCCGCCGTCAGGGTGCGGACCAGGTGCTCCCGGGGTACGCCCCGGGCCAGCCACTCCGCCGCCAACGGTTCCAGGTCCGCGCACTCCGTCGCCGAGAGCGTCATACGGGCGTCCGAGCGGCCCAGGGCGGCGAGCGTCTCGTACGCCTCGGAGCGGTGCGGGTGGGTGGGCGTTCGTTCCGGGGTACCGGCTTCTGCCTGCGGTACGTCGCCACGCAGGAAGCGCGTCCACCACGCGTCGCTGCGCGGCGTGCGGGAGAAGTACGAGCGGAACACCCACTGGGTGCGGTTCTCGTCGACCGGTTCGCGTTCCCGGCGGAGGTGGCCTGCGGCGGAGAGTGCGTTGAGCGCGGTGCGGATGGCCTGTTGGCCGTACGCGGGCAGCTCCTTGGCCAGGGTCTTCACGTCCATGGCCGCGCCCTCGGGCAGGCGGTCGATGTGAGAGGCGATGTACGCCTCGCGCTCGGGCAGGTGAGCGAACGTGTCCGCCCGGCGGGGTGCCTGGTCCGGCGCGGACTTCTTTCCGTAGCCGGGTGAGGCCATTGGGGGGTCGTACGGGCGCGGGGCAGCGATAGTCTTGGCGTCAGCCACGGGATCGTCCTCGTTCATCAGCGATCTTGGTGGTCAGACCCCCGTTCGGTGTTGGTAGCACCGGCGGGGGTTGCTTGTTGCTGCGCACGCTACAGGGCGAGTGCGCGGTGTGGCGACTCGGTTGCGGAAAGTCATCCGCGTGTGCTTACGCGGGAGTTGGGAGGGTGGGTGGGGTTGTCCCAACCCACCATTCATTACATAGGGGGCTCGACCCCCGACCCCCGAAGCTCGGCCGTGAAGGCCGCCCAGGTGGCGGGCGAGATTGTTATTCGGGGATGGCCCTGCGCCGACCCGAGCTTCGAGTCCCGGACGAGCACCATTCCTGGTGGGATGGCGACTTCGACGCAGTTGGCGTCGGGTTGGCTGTAGCTGGACTTGAACCACGGCGGTCGGCCGTTCATAGCTCTGCCATGACCTTTCTGATGAGCTCTGCGGATTCCTGAGTGCTCAGCGCCTGCCTGCTGAGCATGTTCAGCGTCTTGGTCAGGTGGCTGACCATCTCGGCGTCACTGTGCATCACGAAGGTGCTCTGCGCTTCCACGTAGGCGTAGTGCTGGTGGTTTGGGGTCTCCATCAGAGTGAGAGCCCCGTTCAGATGGTCGGTTGCGCAGCAGTCGATGGGGAGCACGTGAAGAGAGAGGTTGCGCAACTGTGTCCTGTTGAGCAGATGTCCCAGCTGGTCCTTCATCACTGCCTGTCCACCGGCGCCCGCGCGTAGCGCTGCCTCGTAGATCACGTAAGTGAATGCGACGGACGGTTCGTGCGTCAGCTTTTCCTGTCGCTTCAGGCGGTGCGTGACGCGTTCCTGGAGACTCTCATCGTCTACAGGTGGCCAGTGCCCCTTCCAGATAGCCCACATGTACGGCTCTGTTTGCAGGAGTCCAGGGATGAGCAGGGGCTCGTACGACGTCACGGCGATGGCCTCAGCCTCGATGTCCAAGAACTCCCGGACATGGGAGGGCACCCGCTCCGGCTGCAGATAATCCCGCGCCGCCAGCAGCAACCCCTTCGCCCCGCACATCTCGTCCGCGATCTGCAGCAGCCGCAGGCTCGGCCGTCGTCGACCCTGCTCCATGGACTTGAGGCTCTCGTATCCGTAATTGGCCTCTTGCGCGAGCTCCTCCCGGCTCACGCCCGCCTGCGTGCGCCAGAGCTTGATCTGGTTGCCGCAATAGCGCCAGGCCATCGGCGGTTGTGAGCTCTCGATCGACACCGCGCTGCCCCCTCCCCGGGCCCATGCCTGGGACGGCAGGGCCCCGTACCCACGTCGATACTGCCGATTCTGCTCCCCCACCAGCACCCTTTGAGCCTTGAACGCCGAAAACTCCCCGCTCCCGAGCGACGCTCGCGCACCAAGGACACCGATGACAGCCGTGCGACTCGACGCCCCGCCCACATACGTCTGGTGGCGGTTCACCCGCCACCCCCGCAGCGTGGGCCGGGCTCGCGCCCTGCTGCGCGAACAGGCCCGCTCGTGGGGGATCCCGGACGAGCGGGCCTGGACGGCGGCGCTGCTGCTCAGCGAGCTGCTGACGAACGCGTGCAAGCACGCGCGCGTGTCACCCGGCCGCGAGGTCCACGTGCTGTGCATCGTGGCCGGCGGCAAACTGCGCATCGAGGTGTCGGACGCGGGTGACGGCGTCCCCCGGCTCTGTGGTGCGTCGGCGGGGGACGAGGCGGGCCGGGGGCTTCGGCTCGTAGCCGCCCTGGCGGACGCGTGGGGCTTCTGCCCGCGTCCGCACGGCATCGGCAAGACGGTGTGGTGCGAGCTGGCGCTCGCGGACTCCTAGAGGCTCCTGGAGGGTGTGTCCGACGGCGGCCGGAGCCACCGCGTGGCATTCAGCAGCGGACGGACCACGTGTGGGAGCCGCCGTGGTCGTTCGCGCCCGCGTTGTAGCCGACCTCCTGCCCGGGAGCCAGGCAGAGGGTTACGCGTCCCAGCAGCTGGCGGCCTTCGTAGACCTTGACGTGGTCGGGGACGCCCGGCCCGGAGATGCCGTGGTTCGCCCACGAAGAGTCGTGCTTGAACATGTCGCCCTCCCACCAGTGGTCGTCGCCGCTGTGCTCGATCTTCATGCCGTGGAAGTTCGCGTCCGTCCAGACGCAGAAGAAACCGCTGCGGCAGGGCGCTGCCTGGGCGGTGGCCGAGGTGGCCGAGGTGGCCAGGACGGCGCCGGTGGAGATCAGTCCGGCTGCGAGGAGAGCGGTGAGGCGCTTCATGGTCGTGGGTCTCCCGTCGGTGGTCGGTTGTCGAGCAGGTCGGTGGCTCCGGTGAGGGCGTGTGCGCGCAGCCGCCGCCAGTCGGCGATCTCGGCGCGGTGCCGGGCGCGGACGTCGGCGAGGCTGCGGTGGGTGTGTTCGGCTTCGGGCGTGAGGTTGTTGACGATCACCGATGCCCGGAACCAGCGGCGTTGGTCGCCGTAGAGCCGCTGCTGGGCGGCGGCCAGGCAGCCGTCGGTGTGGGCGCGTACGACGTAGCCGGTGGGCAGGGTGATGGACAGCTCGGCCGGGCCCGTGCCGAACAGCGCGGCGGTGACCCGCTGTTGCTCGGCGGTCGGCGGCGGGCTCTGCCCGGGCTGGGGCGGGGTGAGGCCCTGGCGGATGAGGCAGGTGTCGGTGAGGCGCTGGGTGGCGGCCTTGATCACCTCGTCGGGGGCGGGGCGGCGGGGCGCCGGGTCCGTGCAGCCGGTCAGAAGGATGCCGGTCAGGAGCAGGGGGGCGGCCAGGAGCCCGGCCGCTCGCGTACGGACAAGCATCTGCGGATCAGCCGGGCTCGCACCCCCGGGCAGTGGTGAGGGCGGCGGCGAACGCGACTGTGGCTGCAACAGGTTGACGCATGCGAGTGGCCCCCGGGTGGCGGTGGTCGATCTGGGCCTGGTCACACTTCCCACCGCAGGCATGCGCCATACCACCCGAAAAGGTGACTACCTGTTCGAAAGGTCACCGGCGGGCGGCCTGTCGAACAGCCGCTGGAGGGCCGGGCCGCCCTGGCCGCCGGAGCCGGTCAGCGCGCCACCGACAGCACGATCTTGCCCGTCGTGCGGCCCGTCTCGCCCAGCGCGTGCGCCTTCGCCGCGTCCTCCAGCGGAAACACCGCATCCGGGTTCACCACGACCCGCAGCCGTCCGTCCTCCACCAGCGCGGCGATCTCCTGGAGCCCCGCCCGGTCCGGTTCGACCAGCATGAACGCGGCCCGTACGTCCGCTGCCCGTGCCTCCTCCGCCGGAAAGGACTCGTCCAGCGGGAGAATGGACACCAGGGTGCCGCCCGGGCGCAGTGTGCGCAGTGAGCGCAGCGCGTAGTCGCCGCCGATGGTTTCGAGGACGACGTCGACGTCACGGACGACCTCCGCGAAGTCGGCCTGCGTGTAGTCGACGAGTTCGTCGGCGCCCAGGTCGCGCAGGAAGTCGTGCTTGGCCTCGCGGGCCGTGCCGATGACGTACGCGCCGCGTGCCTTGGCGATCTGTACGGCGAGGTGGCCGACGCCGCCTGCCGCGGCGTGGATGAGCACGCGCTGTCCTGGCCGGATGTCGGCGGTGTCGACGAGGGCCTGCCAGGCGGTGAGGGCGGCCGGCGGGAGGGCGGCGAACGTCCTGTTCGTCGACGACGGCGACGTCCTGACGTCGGCCGGGGCGGCCGCAGGAGTAGACCTGTGCCTGCACATCGTCCGCCGCGACCACGGCAGCGAGGTCGCCAACGAGGTGGCCCGCTCCTGCGTCGTACCGCCCTGGCGCGACGGCGGTCAGGCCCAGTACATCCGCCATCCGGTCCCGGAGCCGTCGGCCAGCGGCACGGCGCCCACCCGGGCATGGGCCCTGGGGCGTCTCGACGAGCCCGTGACCCTGGCCGAGATGGCGGCGCACGCACAGGTCAGCGTGCGTACCTTCACCCGGCGCTTCCGCGACGAGACCGGCACCAGCCCCGGTCAGTGGCTGCTGCGCCAGCGTGTCGACCGGGCCCGCCACCTCCTGGAGAGCACGGACTGGCCCGTCGACCTCGTGGCCCACCGCACGGGTTTCGGCACCGGTACGTCATTGCGGCAGCACCTGCACGCCGCGACCGGAGTCTCCCCGCAGGCGTACCGGCGGACGTTTCGCGCCGCCGCGCCCGTCCCCCTGCGGTGACGTACGGACTTGCACCTCGCGTCGCGTAGGCAGGTGCCCGGACGGGCTGATCGTTACTGCTGAGGCGTGATCACCACTGCCGTGCCGTACGCGCAGACCTCCGTGCCCACGTCCGCCGCCTCCGTCACGTCGAAGCGGAACATGAGGACCGCGTTGGCGCCGCGGGCCTTGGCCTGCTGGATGAGGCGTTCCATGGCCTGGTTGCGGGTCTCGACCAGGGTCTTGGTCAGGCCCTTGAGCTCGCCGCCGACGAGGGACTTCAGGCCCGCGCCGATCTGGCTGCCGATGTGGCGGGAGCGGACGGTGAGGCCGAAGACCTCGCCGATGACGCGCTCCACCCGGAATCCGGGAACGTCGTTGGTCGTGACCACGAGCACATCGGACTTCTCGTGCTGACCGCCGCCGAATTCCTCGATGCCCATCGCATCCACCTCCGTCTGTGCAGTTTTGCCGGTTGTTGTCCGGGACGCACCCCGGGGCGTCGGGGTTGCGCCGACCGGGTGCGGGGGGCCTGCGGCCGTCTGGAACCGGGGGGTGCCGGGTGGCGTTGATAACTTGGGGCCGCACACCGCCTCCCCCGCCTGTGCCCGGGCCTCGCAACGAGCCTGCGCCCTCGATCCAGGAGCCTCACACCTGTGACCCCGACCACTCTCGCGCTCGGCCCCCAGTGGCTGGACTCGGACTATCTGATCAGCCAATTCGGCCTGGTCGGAGTCCTGGCCATCGTCTTCGCCGAGTCGGGCCTGCTCATCGGCTTCTTCCTGCCGGGAGACTCGCTGCTGTTCACGACCGGACTTCTGGTCACGACAGGGAAGCTGGACTACCCGCTGTGGGCGGTGTGCGGGCTCGTCGTCCTCGCGGCGGTCCTCGGTGACCAGGCCGGCTACCTGTTCGGGCGGAAGGTGGGACCGGCGCTCTTCCGGCGGCCGGACTCGAAGCTCTTCAAGCAGGAGAACGTCGAGAAGGCCCACGAGTTCTTCGAGAAGTACGGGCCGAAGTCGCTGGTGCTGGCCCGCTTCGTCCCGGTGATCCGGACCTTCACGCCGATCATCGCGGGCGTGAGCCAGATGAACTACCGCTCGTTCCTCACCTTCAACATCATCGGCGGCACCCTGTGGGGCGGCGGTGTGACGCTGCTCGGCGCCTCGCTCGGCAAGATCGAGTTCGTCAACAAGCACATCGAGATGATGCTGGTCGGGATCGTGCTGATCTCGGTCGTGCCGATCGGCATCGAGTTCCTGCGCGCCCGTTCCAAGGCCAAGAAGGCCGGCCCGCCCGTCGGCGGCGGCGACCAGCAGCCGCCCGCGCAGCGCGGCCGTCACGCCCGTCGCTGAGCCCGCAGCTCTCTTCCGTAGCCCCCCGGTGCGCATCCGTACCACCCATCAGGCATGGTGGCGGTAACAGGAGGCGTATCGAGGAGCGCGTGGTGGCTGATCGGCAGCGGGGTGGCGGCGCTTCGGACCCGGATCCGGGTCCGGGCGAGGATCGCAAGCCGCATCCCGACGAGGCGCACAGCGCCTTCGCCCCGCCCCCCGGGGTGCCGCTGCCGGCGCCGCCCGAGGAAGAGCACCCCACGTCGGAGTTCGCCCTTCCGCAGGGCGTCACCGCCGAGCCGGAGAGCGGGCCCGAGGTGTCGGCCTTCAGCCGGCCCGGAGGCGCCCCCCTGCATCCGGCCTTCACCCCGCCGTACGGCATCCCCAAGGTCAGCCTCGTCAAGGAGGCCCCCTGGCAGGACCGGATGCGCACCATGCTGCGCATGCCGGTCGGGGAGCGGCCGGTTCCGGACCGGCCGGAGAAGCAGGAGGAGGCCGGGCCGCCCGTACCGCGCGTCCTGGACCTGACGCTGCGCATCGGCGAGCTGCTGCTCGCGGGCGGCGAGGGCGCCGAGGACGTCGAGGCGGCGATGTTCGGCGTCGCGCACGCCTACGGGCTGGCGCGTTGCGAGCCGACCGTCACGTTCACGCTGCTGACCGTCAGCTATCAGCCGTCCCTCATCGACGACCCGGTCACCGCCAACCGCACCGTGCGGCGGCGCGGCACCGACTACACCCGGCTGAACGCCGTCTACCGGCTCGTCCACGACATCACCTCGCAGGGGCTCACCCTGGAGGAGGCGTACGGCCGGCTGGCCGAGATACGCCGTAACCGTCACCCGTATCCCGGCTGGGCGCTCACCCTCGCGTCCGGGCTGCTCGCCGGCGCGGCCAGCCTGCTCGTGGGCGGCAGCCTGGTGGTGTTCCTCGCGGCGGCGGCCGGCGCGATGCTCGGCGACCGGCTGGCGTGGCTGGCGGCGGGCCGCGGGCTGCCGGAGTTCTACCAGTTCGTGGCGGCCGCGATGCCGCCCGCGGCGATGGGCGTCGCACTGAGCGCCACCCACGGGTACGTCCACGTACAGGCCTCGGCCGTGATCACCGGTGGGCTGTTCGCGCTGATTCCGGGACGGGCCCTGGTGGCGGGCGTGCAGGACGGCCTGACGGGCTACTACATCACCGCCGCGGCCCGGCTGCTGGAGGTCGGCTACCTCATCGTCGGCATCGTCTGCGGCGTGCTCGTGGTCCTCTACGGAGGCGTGCACATCGGCGGCGGGACGCTCAACCCCGAGGCGGCGCTGGAACGGCAGGAACGGCCCGTCATTCAGATCATCGCGGCCATGCTGCTGGCCTTCGCCTTCGCTGTGCTGCTGCAGCAGGAACGTCACACCGTGTGGGTGGCCACGCTCAACGGCGGCGTCGCCTGGGTGGTCTACGGGGCACTCGCCGACACCATCGAGGCCGACCCGGTGCCCGCCACGGCCGTCGCCGCCGGGCTCGTCGGCCTCTTCGGGCAGCTCTTCGCGCGTACCCGTCACGCGTCCGCGCTGCCGTACGTCACGGCGGCGATCGGGCCGCTGCTGCCCGGTAGTGCGGTCTACTTCGCGCTGCTGAACTTCGCGAAGAACGAGCTGAACACCGGCATCTCCAGCCTCACCAAGGCGGCGGCCCTGGCGCTGGCGATCGCCATCGGAGTGAACCTCGGGTCCGAAATGGCCGGAATGTTCCTGAAGGTGCCCGGGCCGTCGCGCCGGGCAGCAAAGCGGACGCGCGGCTTCTGAGGGACTTCCGAGAAGCGGCTTCCGAGGAACGTCCTTCCAAGGAACGCCCTTCCAGGAGACTCCCGACAAAGACGCGCGGCTTCCAGGAAGCGGAAGCCGCGCGTGCTCTTGGGCGTCACACGGACGCGGACGCTCAGTGGTGCGAGCCGCCCGCGGCCTCAAGGCGCTTGTACGAGGCCTCGATCTCGGCCTCGGCCTCGGCGCGGCCGACCCAGTCTGCCCCCTCGACGGACTTGCCCGGCTCCAGGTCCTTGTAGACCTCGAAGAAGTGCTGGATCTCCAGGCGGTCGAACTCCGACACGTGGTGGATGTCGCGCAGGTGCTCCACGCGGGGGTCGTTCGCCGGGACGCACAGCAGCTTGTCGTCGCCGCCGGCCTCGTCCGTCATGCGGAACATGCCGATGGCGCGGCACTTGATGAGGCAGCCGGGGAAGGTCGGCTCGTCGAGAATGACCAGGGCGTCCAGCGGGTCGCCGTCCTCGCCGAGGGTGTTCTCGACGAAGCCGTAGTCGGCCGGGTAGCTGGTCGAGGTGAAGAGTCGGCGGTCCAGACGGATGCGACCGGTCTCGTGGTCCACCTCGTACTTGTTCCGCGAACCCTTCGGGATCTCGATGGTGACGTCGAACTCCACGGATGGCTCCTTCATGATCAACACATACGTCTGGTGATTAAGTGTCCCCCACGCAGGTGTGTGGTGGCGAAAGGGGCTGGTCCGTGGTGCCGGAGTCCGGACGCTGGCAGGTCAGGCGGTGGCAGGACGCGCCCCCGGCGCAGCGCCGGACCCTGAGGTTCGCCGCCGCGTCCGCCGTGGCCGGACTCGTGATCGCGACCGGTGCGGTGGCGGCCACCGGCCCCTGGGACGGAGGTCAGCGTAAGGCCGAACGCGACCGCGCCGTGGCCGCCGCGCGAACGGGTGGCGAGGGTCACGCGGCCGTGGGCGGGCGGGTGCCGGCCGGCGCGCCGCCGGTGCTGGGCTCGCTGGGCTCCGGGCGGCCCGGGACGCGGGCGGCCCTCGCCGCGGCGCTGGAGCCGCTCCTGCAGGATTCGGCGCTCGGGTCCGAGCACTCGGCGTCCGTCGTCGATGTGACGACGGGTGAGCTGCTCTACGGCTCCGGGCAGGACGCCCCGTACACCCCCGCCTCCACCATCAAGCTGGCCACGGCCGCCGCGGCGCTGGCCGCGCTGGGGCCGGAGCACCGCATCGAGACGACGGTGGTTGGCGCGGGCGGAGACGGGATCGTGCTGGTCGGCGGGGGTGACCCCACGCTCACGGCCCGGCCCGCGGAAGGCCCCGGGCCGCGTTCCGCGAGCCTGGGGGAGCTGGCCGAGGCGACGGCGCGCGCGCTCAAGGCGCGCGGGGTGCAGCGCACCAGGCTCGCCTACGACGCCTCGCGCTACACCGGTCCCGCACAGCACGTGATCGGCGCCAACGAGAACCTCGCGCCCGTCAGCGCGCTCATGACCGACGAGGGCCGCCTGGACGACTCCGACCGGGGGCCCGCCGACCGTACGGCCGAACCGGCCGCCGACGCGGCGCGGAAGTTCGCCGTGCTGCTGCGGGAGCGGGGCGTGGAGGTCGAGGTCGAGGTCGTCGAGGGCCGGGCCGCGCCGGACGCGGCCCGCGTAGCCGCGGTCTCCTCGGCGCCGCTGGCCGACCTGGTCGAGCGGGCGCTCACCAACAGCGACAACGACATCGCCGAGGCGCTGGCGCGGCAGACGGCCCTCGCGTCCGGGCAGCCGGCGAGCTTCGAGGGCGCGGCGAGGGCCGTCACCGAGCGGCTGACGGGGCTGGGCCTGCCGATGTCGGGGGTCCGCATCGCCGACGGCAGCGGCCTGGACCGTGCCGACCAGGCCTCGGCGGAGTTCCTGGCCCGGCTGCTCGCCCGGGCGGCCGGCCGCGCGGCCCCCCGGCTGCGGCCGGTCCTGACCGGACTGCCGGTGGCCGGCTTCACCGGCACCCTGCGCGGGCGCTACGGCCGCGACATGGCGGGGCGCGCGACGGTACGGGCCAAGACCGGCACGCTCACCGGGGTCAACACCCTCGCCGGCACGGCCCTCACGCCCTCCGGGCGCCTCCTGTCCTTCGCCTTCCTGGCGTCGGGCACGCCTTCCGCGGACACGGCGCAGCGTGCGCTGGACCGGCTGGCCTCGGCGGTGGCGTCGACGGAGGGCTGACGGGGGCTCCGCCCGGACCCCCATGTCCTCAAGCTCCCCCAGCTACCGCTGGGAGGTGCCCCCGGACGGGCTGAAAATCAGCCCGTCCGGCGCTTGAGGACACAAGCACAGCCGACCCCGGTCCCGGACCGGGTAAGGCCTCTACCCGAGCCGGGCGCAGCACGTACGGTGAAGTCATGACGAGCGTCGGTGGTACGGAGATGGTCGACTGGAAGCTCGCGGTGGCGACCGCGACTCGGCTCGTACGGCCGGGGCCGGAGGTCAGCCGGGAAGAGGCGCGTGCGGTGGTCGCGGAGCTGCGGCGGCACGCGCGGTCGTCGGAGGAACACGTACGGGCGTTCACACGGATGGCGCCCCCGGCGCTGAGCGGCGGGGACACGCCCGTCCTCGTCGTGGACCGGGCGGGGTGGGTCAAGGCGAACGTGGCGGGGTTCCGGGCGCTGCTCGGGCCGCTGTTGGAGAAGATGCAGGACCGGCGGGGCAACGCCCCGGGCGGCGCGGTGCTGGGGACCGTCGGCGGCAAGGTGACCGGCGTGGAGCTGGGGATGCTGCTGTCGTTCCTGGCGTCCCGGGTGCTGGGGCAGTACGAGACGTTCGCGCCGGCCGCCCACGACCTGCCGGGCTCGGCCAACGGCGGCGGCCGGCTCCTGCTCGTCGCCCCCAACATCGTCCACGTCGAGCGCGAGCTGGAGGTCGCCCCGCACGACTTCCGGCTGTGGGTGTGCCTGCATGAGGAGACGCACCGCACCCAGTTCACGGGGGTGCCCTGGCTCCGCGACCACATCGAGGGCGAGATCCAGACGTTCCTCGGGGAGACCGAGGTCGACCCCGCCACCCTTCTGGAGCGCATCCGGGAGGCCGCCCAGTCGCTGGCGGGCGGCAAGCCCCCGGAGGGCGAGAGCCGCAGCATCGTGGACCTGGTGCAGACGCCCGCCCAGCGGGAGATCCTCGCCCGGCTGACGGCCGTGATGTCCTTGCTGGAGGGTCATGCGGACTACGTGATGGACGGCGTCGGGCCCCAGGTCGTACCGTCCGTGGCCGAGATCCGGGAGAAGTTCCAGAAGCGGCGGGCCAGTGGCGCCGGCCGGCTGGACGCCGCCCTGCGCAAGCTGCTGGGCCTGGACGCCAAGCTGCGGCAGTACCGTGATGGCGAGCGGTTCGTACGGGCCGTCGTCGACGAGGTCGGCATGGAGGGCTTCAACCGGGTCTGGACGTCGCCGAACACCCTCCCGACCAAGTCCGAGATCGCCAAACCGGCGGACTGGGTCGCACGGGTGCACGGCAAGACCGAGGGGTGAGGGCGGCACGCCCCTTGTCACGCCCCGTGTCGGATGAACGCTCCCGTTATCACCCGTCCGAGGGACCGTTTGCCGAGGGTGGGCGTGCGATGCTCGGGTAAAGGCTCGTCTCTGTCACCATCGACGCACACAGCGTGACCGAGGCTCGGAGTCGCAAGGCTACGGCCCTCTCGCGATGGCCTCCGAATGGAACGATTGGACACACGGACATGGGTCCACACCCCGCGGTCGCGGCGATACGCCTGGCGGTCCGCCGCGTACTGCACGACGTCCTCACCCTGGCTCCCCCCGCCTCCGTACCCAGCGCGTCGCCCTCCTCGCCCCCCTCCTCCGGCCTGCCGCCGCTCGTCCTGGTCGCCTGTTCCGGCGGCGCGGACTCCATGGCGCTCGCCTCCGCGCTCGCCTTCGAGGCCCCCAGGCTCGGCATCCGGGCCGGCGGGGTCACCGTCGACCACGGTCTGCAGCCGGGCTCCGACCTCCGCGCCGCCGAGGTCGTCAGCCGCCTCGCCGCCTTCGACCTCGACCCCGTCGAGGCCGTCCGGGTCGACGTCGGCCGGGAGGGCGGTCCCGAGGCCGCCGCCCGTGACGCCCGCTACGCCGCACTGGACGCCGTCGCCGATCGCCATGGCGCCGCGGCGATCCTGCTCGGCCACACCCGCGACGACCAGGCGGAGACGGTTCTGCTGGGGCTGGCCCGCGGTTCCGGCATCCGTTCGCTGTCCGGCATGGCCGTCGCCTCCGGCGTCGGCGGCCGCTACCGCCGGCCCTTCCTGGGCCTGGACCGGCAGACCGCCCGCAAGGCCTGCATGGTCCAGTCGCTGCCCGTCTGGGACGACCCGCACAACGCCGACCCGGCCTACACCCGCTCCCGGGTCCGCCACGAGGCGCTGCCCGTCCTGGAGAAGGCCCTCGGCAAGGGCGTCGTGGAGGCGCTCGCCCGCACCGCCCAGCTCTCCCGCGACGACGCGGACGCCCTCGACTCCTGGGCCGCCGCCGTGGAGACGTCCGTACGGGACGACTCCGGCGACCTCGAGGTCGCCAAGCTCTTCGCCCTGCCGCCCGCCGTCCGCCGCCGGGTGCTGCGCCGCGCGGCCATCGCGGCGGGTTCCCCGGCCGGTTCGCTCTTCGCCCGGCACCTGGAGGAAGTCGACCGGCTGATCACCGGTTGGCGCGGTCAGGGGGCCATCAACCTGCCCGGGCGCGTCGCGGTTCGCAGGCAGGGTGGCAGACTGGTCCTCCGGCAGGGCTGATTCGAACGAGGCGGCTCGCCTCGTAGGCCGGACGAGTCTTGAACGAGCGAGAGTGGCGCGGGTGGACGACAAGGACATGGGCACCGACCTGAAGTCGGTGCTCATCACCAAGGAAGAGATCGACGCGAAGCTGGCGGAGCTGGCCGCGAAGATCGACGCGGAGTACGCGGGCAAGGACCTGCTCATCGTCGGCGTGCTCAAGGGCGCCGTGATGGTGATGGCGGACCTCGCGCGTGCGCTGTCCAACCCCGTCACCATGGACTGGATGGCCGTGTCCTCCTACGGCGCGGGCACCCAGTCCTCCGGTGTGGTGCGGATCCTGAAGGACCTGGACACCGACATCAAGGGCAAGCACGTCCTGATCGTCGAGGACATCATCGACTCCGGCCTCACTCTGTCGTGGCTGCTGTCGAACCTCGGCTCCCGCGAGCCGGCGTCGCTCAATGTCGTGACGCTGCTGCGCAAGCCGGAGGCGGCGAAGGTCGCCATCGACGTGAAGTGGGTCGGCTTCGACATCCCGAACGAGTTCGTCGTCGGTTATGGTCTCGATTTCGCGGAGAAGTACCGCAACCTGCCCTTCGTGGGCACGCTCGCGCCGCACGTCTACGGCGGCTGAGCGCGGCCGTTCCCCGGAACGGACACTCCGGCACACTCCGGCGCGCGGGAACCGTACCCGGTTTCCCGCCGTTGGAGCATGGTGAGGGCGGGTTTATTGACCGTCCGCAGCGGCGTCGGGTGACAATGCTGGGGTACCGTCCGAAGGTCAGTCTTTTCAAGCATTCTTTTTCAAGCACTGCAAGGTCGAGCAGGACACCGCACGCACAGGCACCCCATTCCGGGGTCGCCGTGCCTCACTGTGGCAGGAGGGACGGGGCGCTCGCGCCCCGTATGGATGGACGTGAAGCGCTACTTCCGTGGGCCGGTCATGTGGATCGTGCTGGCCGTCCTCGCCGTGGTCGTGTTGATGCAGGTCGTCGGCTCGTCCGGCGGCTACAAGTCGGTGGACACCAGCCAGGTCGTGCATGCGATCGACAAGAATCTGGTGAAATCGGCCGAGCTGACGACCGGCGACGAGAACAAGATCAAGGTCGAGCTGATCAGCGGCCAGAAGATCAAGGGTTCCAGCAAGGTCCAGGCCAATTACATCGGCGACCAGGGCGTGGAGATCTCCAAGGATCTGCAGGCCAAGGCCGATGACGATGACCAGAAGACACTGCCCGAGGGCTACAACGTCTCGACGACGAAGCAGAACCCCCTCATCGGGGTGCTGCTCTCGCTGCTGCCGTTCGTACTGATCGTCGTGGTCTTCCTGTTCCTGATGAATCAGATGCAGGGCGGCGGCTCCCGGGTCATGAACTTCGGGAAGTCCAAGGCCAAGCTGATCACCAAGGACACGCCGAAGACGACCTTCGCCGATGTGGCAGGGGCGGACGAGGCCGTCGAGGAGCTCCACGAGATCAAGGAGTTCCTCCAGGAGCCGGCGAAGTTCCAGGCCGTCGGCGCCAAGATTCCCAAGGGCGTGCTGCTCTACGGCCCGCCCGGTACGGGCAAGACGCTGCTCGCGCGCGCCGTCGCCGGCGAGGCGGGCGTGCCGTTCTACTCGATCTCCGGCTCCGACTTCGTCGAGATGTTCGTCGGTGTGGGTGCCTCCCGGGTCCGTGACCTGTTCGAGCAGGCCAAGGCCAACGCCCCCGCCATCGTCTTCGTCGACGAGATCGACGCCGTCGGCCGGCACCGCGGTGCGGGCCTCGGCGGCGGCCACGACGAGCGCGAGCAGACGCTGAACCAGCTGCTCGTCGAGATGGACGGCTTCGACGTCAAGGGCGGCGTCATCCTGATCGCCGCCACCAACCGCCCGGACATCCTCGACCCGGCGCTGCTGCGCCCGGGCCGCTTCGACCGGCAGATCGCCGTCGACCGTCCGGACATGCAGGGCCGCCTGGAGATCCTCAAGGTCCACCAGAAGGGCAAGCCGGTCGCCCCGGACGTCGACCTCGGCGCCGTCGCCCGTCGTACGCCCGGCTTCACCGGTGCGGACCTGTCGAACGTGCTGAACGAGGCCGCCCTGCTGACGGCCCGCAGCGACAAGAAGCTGGTCGACAACCACTCGCTGGACGAGGCGATCGACCGTGTCGTGGCCGGACCGCAGAAGCGGACCCGGATCATGAGCGACAAGGAGAAGAAGATCACCGCGTACCACGAGGGCGGACACGCCCTGGTCGCGGCGGCCTCCCCGAACTCCGACCCGGTTCACAAGATCACGATCTTGTCCCGGGGCCGCGCGCTCGGCTACACCATGGTCCTGCCCGACGAGGACAAGTACTCCACCACGCGCAACGAGATGCTCGACCAGCTGGCCTACATGCTGGGCGGCCGCGCGGCGGAGGAGCTCGTCTTCCACGACCCGACCACGGGTGCCGCGAACGACATCGAGAAGGCCACGGCCACGGCCCGCGCGATGGTCACGCAGTACGGCATGACCGAGCGGCTCGGCGCGATCAAGTTCGGCTCCGACAACTCCGAGCCCTTCCTGGGCCGTGAGATGGCGCACCAGCGGGACTACTCCGAAGAGGTCGCCGCGCTGGTCGACGAAGAGGTCAAGAAGCTCATCGAGACCGCGCACAACGAGGCGTGGGAGATCCTCGTCGAGAACCGCGACGTTCTCGACAACCTGGTTCTGGCGCTCCTGGAGAAGGAGACGCTGAACAAGGAGGAGATCGCCGAGGTCTTCAAGCACATCGTGAAGCGCCCGGCCCGCCCGGCGTGGACCGGTTCCTCGCGCCGTACCCCCTCCACCCGGCCGCCGGTGCTCTCCCCCAAGGAGCTCACCCCGGCCAGCAACAACGGAGTGAACCCGATCGACTCGGTCGAGCTCCCGAAGGACAGCTCCGGCACGACGGAGAGCTGATCCCGGCTCCACAGGCGATCCGGTCCCTGACAGGGCCCGGAATGGATGCCGCGTTCCCCAGGTTTTAGCCTTGGGAGCGCGGCATCGCGCATATGCGCGCGCCTGAGAGGCCGCACCTGCGCGTACACGTACGAGAGAACGAGGCAAGCCCATGACCGACCCGGTGACGCTGGACGCCGAGGGTTCCATCGGCGAGTTCGACGAGAAGCGGGCCGAGAACGCCGTCCGGGAACTGCTGATCGCAGTCGGCGAGGACCCGGACCGGGAGGGACTGCGGGAGACCCCGGCGCGTGTGGCGCGGGCGTACAAGGAGATCTTCGCCGGCCTCTGGCAGGAGGCGGGCGACGTGCTGACCACGACGTTCGACCTCGGGCACGACGAGATGGTGCTGGTCCGGGACATCGAGGTCTACAGCACGTGTGAGCACCACCTGGTGCCCTTCCACGGTGTGGCGCACGTCGGATACATCCCGGCGACGAGCGGCAAGATCACCGGCCTGTCGAAGCTGGCCCGGCTGGTGGACGTCTACGCCCGCCGCCCGCAGGTGCAGGAGCGGCTCACGACGCAGATAGCGGACTCCCTCATGGAGATCCTGGAGCCGCGCGGTGTCGTCGTGGTGATCGAGTGCGAGCACATGTGCATGTCCATGCGGGGCATCCGCAAGCCCGGCGCCAAGACGCTCACCTCCGCGGTCCGCGGCCAGCTGCGCGACCCCGCCACCCGCGCCGAGGCGATGAGCCTGATCATGGCCCGCTGAGCGGGCGGCCACAGGACGGCGGGAGCCGTACGGACGCATGAAAAAGGGCCCGCTCACGGCGGGCCCTCGGTCTTGCCGCGTGCTTACGCGCTGAGGCGGCTGCCCATCCACTTCAGGGTGGGGTTCAGCTCGCGGCGCCAGGTGTTGAAGTTGTGGCCGCCGCTGTCGAGGATGATCGACGAGACCCGGGTGGGGGACTTCGACGCCATGTCGATGAACTTCAGCGTGTCCTTGTAGTTGTGCTCGCCCTTCTTGCTGGAGGTCACCAGCAGCGAGACGGGCGGCAGCTGCTTGTTCTTCAGCCGCCACAGCAGGTCGTTCTCCTGCTCCAGCTGCTTGCTGCCACCGAAGAGGGAACCGGTGGTCGCGTCCTGCGGGGCCTTGTAGTAGCCGGACAGGGAGGCGGCCGCACCGTACGAGTCCGGGTGGCGCATGGCGAACTTCAGGGCGCAGTAGCCGCCGGTGGAGTCGCCGATGATGCCCCAGTTCGCGGCCTTGGTGCCGACGCGGTACTGCTCCGAGATGGCCTTGCGCAGGTCCTTGGTGAAGAAGGTCTCGGTCTGGGGGCCGTTGGGTATGTCGATGCATTCGGTGTCCCGCGGCGGGGCGACGGTGGGCCGCATCATCACGAGGATGGTGGGCTGCATCTTCTTTTCCTTGGCCAGCTTGTGCGCACGCACCGGGTAGTCCAGGCCCTTGACCAGGGCCTCGGCGGTGCCCGGGTAGCCGGTCAGGGCGACGGAGGCCGGAAAGGTCTTGCCCGCGTACTGCGGCTGGAAGTACTCCGGCGGGAGGTAGACATAGGCCGGGCTGGAGATCTTGGACTCGGTGCCGACGACGTTGATCTTTTCTATCTTGCCGCCGACCCGCGGTACGTCACCCCGCGGCACCTTGACCGCCTGGGAGCTCATGACCTGCACCCGCTTGGCGCCCGCGCTGTGGTCGACGACGACGCCCTCGTTCTTGACCTGACCGAAGAGGTCGGCCCAGGAGCCGTAGAAGCCGAAGGACTGGTTCGCCCACAGGCCGATGGCGGCGAACAGCGACAGCTGCGTGGCGAGCATCATGCCGACCCGGGCGAAGACGGAGCCGACGCCCTTCTTGCCCAGACGAGGCCAGAGCCAAATGGTCACTGCGAAGAGCACTACCGCCGCCGCAATGGCAAACAGGAGTACTGGCATGCTGGTGAGACCCATGAGGTGCTTTCTGCCGAGCGACCCGGCGCCGAGTCGCGGAATGGTTACTTCTTTCCGGGCTCGGCCCCCCACGGAACCTCAACCCCGAAACCGTCGTCCTACAGGGCGCACATTGCAGGGGTGCTGCCGCCAAATGGCGTAGGCCCACTCGACAGGACGACGGGAAGAGATGTCTGTCAGGGTAGATGGCAAAAAGTCCGACGAGGTTCCCCAGGGGCCGAAGTGGCTGTCGGTGCTTGCGCGTCTCGCGAAGGGACCCAAACCCGAGCGCGTGCCTGCCGTCGTAGGCACGGTCGGCGCCCTCATCGGCCTGGCGGACATCGTGGCCGGAGTCGTCCCCAGGTTCCGCTTCAGCAAGGTCCACACCCTCGCCGAGGTGCTGCCCGGAACGGTCTCCCAGCTGGCCGCCGCCGGCTCGATCGTCGTCGGCATCCTGCTGCTCCTGCTCGCCCACGGCCTCAAGCGGGCCAAGAAGCGCGCCTGGCTCGCCGCGGTGGTCGTCCTGCCGATCGGCGCGGCCGCGCAGCTGATCTACCGGCACTCCATCGTCGGTACGGTCTTCTCCCTGCTGCTCTTCGCCTACCTCCTCCGGCACAAGGGCGCCTTCGCCGCCCTGCCGGACCCCCGCAGCCGCTGGAAGGCCCTGGCCAACTTCGTGCTCATGGGCGGGGCCGGCTTCGCCCTCGGCTGGGTGATCGTCGGCTCGCACCCCGACCAGATGATCGGCGACCCGCCGGTGCTGGAGCAGATCGAGCACGTCGTCTGGGGTCTGTTCGGCTTCGAAGGGTCGGTCCGCTACACCGGCGGCGTCGACTACACCGTCGGCTACTCCCTCGGCGCCCTCGGCCTGCTGACCGTCGCCACCACCGCCTACCTGGCCTTCCGCCCGGAGCACCCGGCCGCCGTCCTCACCGAGGACGACGAGGACCGGCTGCGCGAGCTGCTCGCCAAGCACGGCGCCCGTGACTCCCTGGGCCACTTCGCGCTGCGCCGCGACAAGAGCGTCGTCTTCTCGCCCTCCGGCAAGGCGGCGGTCACCTACCGCGTCGTCTCCGGCGTCATGCTGGCCAGTGGTGACCCGATCGGCGACGTCGAGGCCTGGCCGGGCGCCATCGAGAAGTTCATGGAGCTCGCCAAGCGTCACTCCTGGACCCCGGCCGTCAACGGCTGCAGTGAGACCGGCGGCGAGGTGTGGACCCGCGAGACCGGTCTCGACGCGCTGGAGATGGGCGACGAGGCCATCGTCGACGTGGCCGACTTCACGCTGACCGGCCGCTCCATGCGCAACGTCCGGCAGATGGTCAAGCGCATCGAGCGCAACGGCTACACCACCCAGGTCCGCCGGGTCGGCGATCTGAGCGCCGAGGAGCTCGCGGTCGTCCAGCAGGCGGCCAACGCCTGGCGCGACACCGAGACCGAGCGCGGCTTCTCCATGGCCCTGGGCCGTATCGGCGACCCCAAGGACCTCGACGCCGTCATCGCCACCGCCCACAAGTCCCCGGAGGAGGGCGAGGAGCCCGGCCCCTTCGGCGACCTCAAGGCCATGCAGCACTTCGTGCCGTGGGGCACGGACGGCATGTCGCTGGAGCTGATGCGCCGTGACCGCAGCGCCGACCCGGGCATGAACGAGCTGCTCATCGTCGCCTCGCTGCAGGCCGCGCCCGAGCTGAAGATCAAGCACGTCTCGCTGAACTTCGCGATGTTCCGCTCGGCCCTGGAGCGCGGCGAGCGCCTGGGCGCCGGCCCGGTGCTGCGCGGCTGGCGCGGGCTGCTGCTCTTCCTCTCGCGCTGGTTCCAGATCGAGTCGCTGTACAAGTTCAACGAGAAGTTCCGGCCGCGCTGGGAGCCGCGCTTCATCGTCTTCCCCAGCAGCCGCGACCTGCCCCGCATCGGCTTCGCGATGATGCAGGCGGAAGGCTTCCTGGAGCTGCCGCGCCTGCTGCGCCGCCGGCCGGCCCCGCCGAAGCCGTGCGCCCACGACGAGGACGACGCCCCGGCGCAGAGCGAGGTCACCCGCGCGGCCTGACGCGCGCGGCGAGTCCCTCGGAAGCCCTCTCCCGGACACGGTCCGGGGGAGGGCTTCCGCCTTTCGCCGGTCGCCCGCCCCCGTGCGGTGCGGTGCCGGGTCGGCCGTACGCCCTAGGCTGGACGGTATGAGTACGCTGCGAGGCCGTGTGGGGCCGGTCGGACTGCCCGAGTGGGACCGCTGTGCGGTGATGGGCGTGGTCAACGTCACGCCCGATTCGTTCTCGGACGGCGGGCACTGGTTCGACACCGCCCTGGCGGTCAAGCGCGGCCTGGAACTCGTCGCCGCCGGCGCCGACCTGGTCGACGTGGGCGGGGAGTCCACCCGTCCGGGCGCGAGCCGGGTCGACGAGGACGAGGAGCTGCGCCGGGTGGTACCGGTGGTCCGCGAGCTGGCGGGCGAGGGAGTGGTGGTGTCGGTGGACACCATGCGCGCCTCGGTCGCCGAGGCCGCGGTCGAGGCGGGCGCGGCGCTGGTCAACGACGTGAGCGGCGGCCTCGCGGACCCGGCGATGGTGCCCGTGGTGGCCGCGGCCCGGGTGCCGTTCGTGGTGATGCACTGGCGCGGCTTCAGCGCCGACATGAACAACCGCGCCGTGTACGGGCCCGATGTCACCGGAGAGGTGATCGGGGAGCTGCGGCAGCGGGTGGACGCCGTCATCGACGGCGGCATCGAACCGGAGCGCCTCGTGGTGGACCCGGGCCTGGGCTTCGCCAAGAACGCCGAGCACGACCTGGCCCTGGTGGCCGGGCTGGCCCGGTTCCACCGGGAGGCCGGGCTGCCGCTGCTGGTGGCCGCCTCCCGCAAGCGGTTCCTGGGCCGGGTGCTGGCCGGGCCCGGCGGTGACCCGCCACCGGCCCGTGAACGGGACGCCGCGACGGCCGCCGTGTCGGCACTGGCGGCACGAGAGGGAGCGTGGGCGGTGCGGGTGCACGAGGTACGTGCGAGCGCGGACGCGGTCCGGGTCGTACGGGCCGTCGCGGGCGCGGCCGGCGCCGGGGAGGCGGTGTGAGCGCCGCCCGCACGGACAGCGAGCGGGTCGAGCTGGCCAACACCGCCCTGTACGAGGCGGTGGAGCGCGGCGACACGGCCGCCATGGACCGGCTCTGGCTGAACGCGCCCGGCACCGAGGTCTCCTGCGTGCACCCCGGCTGGCCGGTGCTGCGCGGGCGGAACGAGGTCCTGCGCTCGTACGCCCTGATCATGGCGAGCACCGACTACATCCAGTTCTTCCTGACCGACGTCGAGGTGTCCGTCGCGGGCGACACCGCGATGGTGACCTGCACGGAGAACATCCTCAGCGGCGCCCCGGCGGAGAACGAGGGCGAGCTCGGGCCGCTGGTGGGCCAGCTGGTCGTGGCCACCAACGTCTTCCGGCGCGCCGGCGACGAGTGGAAGGTGTGGTCGCACCATGGCTCACCGGTCCTCGCGGGCCGGGACGAGGAGGACGAGGACGAGGCGGATCCGGGCGCCGGGGCGGGGCCGGCTGAGCCGACGGGGTGACGTGGCGTACGACACGTCAGTGTGAGGGGTATGTGACCACTCGTTCGAGCTGCTCACCGGGCGGGTAGGGGTGGATCGCGGGTCCGTTGGGTAGGCGCGGCGGGTGCGGGATAGCACCGTTTGCGCTCCTTGTCCATAGCACCCACGGACGGGCACTGTCGGTGCCCGCAGGTAGATTCGAAGGTGGGCAACCCGGCCGAAGGCAGGGACGGGAGCCGGGCCGGTGATGACCGGCGTGCTCCCATACCGGCCCATACCGACAACCAGCAGGAGTGATTCGGGTGGATCGTGTCGCGCTGCGCGGCTTGAAGGCTCGCGGGCACCACGGGGTGTTCCCCCGGGAGCGCGAGGAGGGGCAGACCTTCGTCGTGGACCTGGTGCTGAGCCTGGACACCCGGCCTGCCGCGGCCGATGACGACCTCACCAAGACCGTGCACTACGGCATCGTGGCGGAGGAGGTCGTCGGCATCGTCCAGGGCGAGCCGGTCGACCTCATCGAGACGCTCGCCGAGCGGATCGCCGAGCAGTGCCTCAAGCACGACCCGGTGCGGGAGGTGGAGGTCGTCGTGCACAAGCCGGACGCCCCGATCACCGTTCCTTTCGACGACGTGACGATCACTATTACCCGGAGCCGAGTATGAGCAGCAGCGACCCGACCGTGCAGCCGGTGCCCGCCTCCGTGGTGGAACGGGTGGACGCCGCCGATGTGACGCTGAGCAACCCCAAACGAGCCGTGATCTCCATCGGCAGCAACCTGGGCAACCGCCTGGAGATCCTCCAGGGCGCGATCGACGCCCTGGAGGACACGCCCGGCCTGCGGGTCAAGGCCGTCTCCCCGGTCTACGAGACCGCGCCCTGGGGCGTCGAGCCCGGCACCCAGCCGTCGTACTTCAACGCCGTCGTGCTGGTGAGGACCACGCTTCCGCCGGACTCGCTCCTGGAGCGCGGCCATGCGATCGAGGAGGCCTTCGAGCGGGTAAGGGAAGAGCGCTGGGGGGCGCGCACGCTCGATGTCGACATCGTCACCTATCAGGACGTCGTCTCCGACGACCCGGTGCTGACGCTGCCGCACCCGCGCGCGCATGAGCGCGCCTTTGTGCTCGTGCCGTGGTACGACGTGGAACCGGAGGCGGTGGTCCCGGGGCGCGGTGCGGTGGCCGAGCTGCTGGCCGGGATGAGCCGTGAGAGTGTCGCGCCGCGCGCCGACCTGGAACTGCGGCTGCCCGAGTAGGCGTTGGGCCCAGTGAAGGGCTCATGTGGTTTTGTGTGCGCTGAGGACGAATGAGGATGAGGGGCGACGGCTCGGTGAAGCAACTTCGGATCGGGGTGCTGGTCGGCCTGTTCGCCGCGGCCGGAGTGCTGTCGTGGGGCGCCGCCCGGCTGTGGGACTCGGTCGGCACGCTGCCGAGCGTGCCGGTGGCGGCGCCGATCGTGCTGGCGGTCATCGCGGTGGTCCTCGCCGCGACGGCACTCTCGCTGCGGGCCCGGCTGCGGGCCCAGCGTGAGCGCCGTCCCGGCGCGAAGGGCGTCGACCCGCTGCTGGCGGCCCGGGCCGTGGTCTTCGGCCAGGCCAGCGCCCTGGTCGCGGCGCTGGTCGCGGGCATGTACGGCGGCGTCGGCGTCTTCCTGCTCATCGAGGGTCTCGACGCCCCAGCCCGGCGCGACCAGGCGATCTACGCCGGAGCGTCGGTCCTGGCGGGAGCGTGCGTGATAGCTGCGGCGTTCTTCATGGAGCGCGTCTGCAAGCTCCCGGAGGACGACGACGAAAACGGCGGCAGCGATACGGGGGCTGCGCGCGCGTAGTGCTGGGGCACTCCCGGGGCTCCGCCCCGGACCCGGTCCTCAATCGCCGGACGGGCCGGCTGTGCCTACGCCCCCGCAACCGTCTCCACGTCCACCTCCGTCCGCTCCCCACCCCGCGCATCCGCCTCGATCGACCGCCGCAGCGCCTCGTGCAGACGGGCAGGCGTGAGCACCCCGAGGAAGTGATCGGCGTTGTCGCCGTCGAGGACGGCGATCCACCCCGCGTCGTGCTGCAGCATCGTGCTGAACGCCCGCTTGAGCGACGCCCCCAGCGGAAGCCACGCGTCCATGCGCCGGGCCCGGTCCCGTACCGTGCCGCTGCCGGAGGCGACCGCGTCCGCGGAGATCCAGCCGTGCAGCCGGTCGGAGTCGTCCAGGACGACGGCCCAGCGCGCGTCCTCCCGGGCGAGCCGGGCACTGGCGGAGGACAGCGGGTCGTCGAGGTGTACGACGGGCGGTTGCTCCAGGTCGCCGGCCTCGATCGGGGTCACGGACAACCGCTTCAGCCCCCGGTCGGCCCCGACGAAGTCGGCGACGTACGGCGTGGCGGGCGCGCCGAGCACGGCCGCCGGGGCATCGAACTGTTCGATGCGGCCGCTGCCGTACACCGCGATCCGGTCACCCAGCCGGACGGCCTCCTCGATGTCGTGCGTCACGAACAGCACCGTCTTGCGGACCTGCGACTGCAGGCGCAGGAACTCGCTCTGCAGCCGTTCCCGCACGACCGGGTCGACCGCGCCGAAGGGTTCGTCCATCAGGAGTACGGGCGGGTCGGCGGCGAGCGCCCGCGCGACCCCGACCCGCTGGCGCTGCCCGCCCGAGAGCTGATCGGGGTAGCGGTCGCCGTAGACGGACGGGTCGAGCCCGACGAGATCGAGCAGCTCCGCCGCCCGGGCGCGGGCGCGCTTGCGCTGCCAGCCCAGCAGGTGCGGCACGGTCGCCGTGTTGTCGAGCACCGTCTTGTGCGGGAAGAGCCCCACCTGCTGGATGACGTAGCCGATGCGGCGGCGCAGCTCGACGGGGTCGACCGTGGAGATGTCCGCACCGTTGACCTCGATGCGGCCGCTCGTGGGCTCGATCAGCCGGTTGACCATCTTCATCGTGGTCGTCTTGCCGCAGCCGGACGGTCCGACGAGCGTGACCAGCTCGCCTTCCGCCACCTCGAAGGACAGGTCGTCCACGGCGGTCGTGCCGTCGGCGTAGCGCTTGGTGACGTGCTCGAAACGGATCATGGTTCCCCATTGTTGCCGTACTTCTGCTCGGACAATGTTGCAGCCGCATGACCGTCGGAGGCGAATGTCAGTGGGCCGGGTTAGGGTCGCCAGTGACCGACCGTGAAGGCCGAGGGGGAGGTGAAGGGCGCGGATGGCTGATCAGAACTGCTTGATCGCCAACGACTGGATCTGCGGCGAATACGTGCGAACGCGCGGTCAGGAACTGACGGACGCCACGCTCCAGCACGTCGGCATCACGCTGGCGTCGGTCGTCATCGGCCTGCTGGTGGCCTTTCCGCTCGCGCTGCTCGCCCGCAGGTGGCGTGGCGTGGCGGGGCCGGTGCTCGGAGCGACCACGATTCTCTACACCGTGCCGTCGCTGGCGATGTTCTCGCTGCTGGTGCCGGTGTTCGGGCTGTCGGTGGCCGTCGTGGTGACGGGCCTGGTGCTGTACTCACTGACGATCCTCGTGCGGAACATCCTCACCGGCCTGGCCTCCGTGCCCGAGGAGGCGCGCGAGGCGGCGCGCGGCATGGGGTACGGGCCGCTGCGCCTGCTGTTCGCGGTCGAACTCCCCCTGGCGGTACCGGCTGTGATGGCGGGTCTGAGAATCGCCACGGTCTCCACGGTCTCGCTGACAACCGTGGGGGCGATCATCGGCTACGGCGGGCTGGGCAACCTCATCTACGAGGGCATGCGCAGTTACTTCAAGGCGCAGGTGCTCACCGCGTCCGTGCTGTGCGTGGTGCTGGCGATCGCGGCGGACCTGGGGCTGCTGCTCGTCCAGTGGCTGCTGACGCCCTGGGCGAGGCCGAAGCGCCGTACGAAGGCCCGCAGGTTCGCGGAGAAGGCGGTGGCCTGATGGGAGTTGTCGAGCGCACCTGGGACTGGCTGGCCGACGCCGCCCACTGGTCCGGCACGGACGGCGTGTGGCACCGGCTCGGCGAGCACCTCTTCCTGACCACCGTCTGCCTGCTGATCTCGTGCGCGATCGCGCTGCCCGTCGCCGTGCTGCTGGGCCACGTGGGCAAGGGCGGCGCGCTGGCGGTGAACCTCTCCAACGTGGGCCGGGCGGTGCCGACGTTCGCGGTGCTGGTGCTGTTGCTGCTCAGCCCGCTGGGTACGCACGGCTCGTGGCCGACCGTCATCGCGCTGGTCCTCTTCGCGATACCCCCGGTACTGACCAACGCCTATGTAGGGATGCGCGGGGTGGACCGGGACATGGTCGAGGCCGCGCGCGGCATGGGCATGACGGGCATTCAGGTGGTGGCCCGGGTCGAACTGCCGCTGGCCTTCCCGCTGATGGTCACCGGAGTGCGGTCGGCCGCGGTGCAGGTCGTGGCCACGACCACGCTGGCCGCGCTTCCCGGTGGCGGCGGCCTGGGCCGGATCATCACGGCCGGATTCCGGCTCACCGACACCGCGCAGGTGGTGGCCGGGGCGCTGCTGGTGGCGGTGCTCGCGCTGCTGGTCGAGGGCGCCTTCGTGCTGCTGCAGCGGTTGCTGGACCCGATGCGTGGACATATGACGAGCGTTCAAGCCTGACAGCTCGAGCCCGACTGGATGGAGTTCCGTATGACCAGGACACCGCGTCGCGCGCGGACCACCCGCGCCCTGCTGACGGTGGCCGGCGTCACCGCGCTGACGGCGGGACTCGCCGGATGCGGCGGCGACAGCCTGGAGAAATCCGGCGGAGGCGAGAGCTCCACCAAGGCCGGTCAGCAATCGCTGGTGATCGGCTCGGCATCCTTCACCGAATCGAAGGTACTGGCGGAGATATACGCGGGCCTGCTCAAGGACGCCGGATATTCGACGTCGATCAAGACCGTCGACGCGCGTGAGCTGTATGAGCCGGCCCTGGAGAAGGGGCAGATCGATGTGGTCCCCGAGTATGCGGCGACGCTCGCCGAATTCCTGAACAAGAAGCAGAACGGGAAGGACGCCCCCCAGGTCGCCTCCGCCGATGCCGAGGCCACGGTGAAGGCCCTCCGTGAACTCGCCGAGCCGCGTGGTCTGACCGTGCTCGACGCCGGCCGGGCCGTCGATCAGAACGCCTTCGCCGTGACGGCCGAGTTCGCGGAGAAACACCAGCTCAAGACGCTTTCCGAGCTGGGGAGGTCCAAGGAGCGGGTCAAGCTCGCGGCGGGCGACGAATGCTCCCAGCGGCCCTTCTGCCGGCCCGGGCTGGAGAAGACGTACGGCATCGACATCGCCGGCATAGACCCGCTGGAGGTGGGCAGCACCCAGGCCAAGCAGGCGGTCAAGGACGGCAAGGACCAGCTGCTGCTGACCACCACCACGGACGCCACCCTCGAACAGTTCGGACTGGTGCTGCTCCAGGACGACAAGAAGCTGCAGAACTCCGACAACGTCCTGCCGGTGGTGAATGCGAAGAAGGCGGGTTCGCAGAAGATCGCCGACGCGCTCGGCAAGCTCAGCAGGGTGCTGACCACGGCAGATCTCACCGAACTCAACAAGAAGGTGGACGCGCAGCGGCTCAAGCCGGCCGATGTCGCCGCGCAGTACCTGAAGGAGAAGAAGCTTCTGACGAAGTGAGGGAGTAGCGGAGAAGTAAGATCAAGGGACGAATTTGGTGGTGGAGTCACCGTCTCGTGGCGACGCACGGTAAGTTTCAGGCCATGCCACGAGGACGCCACCGCCATTCCGCACCCCTGCACCGGCTTCTTCCACCGTTGACGGTCGCCGCGACATCAGTCGCCTGCGCCGCCGGTGCCCTGGCGGTGGGCGAACCAGCCGTCATACGCGGGCTCGCCGTGGCCGCCGCGGCGGCCACCGTGGTCGGCTCCGTGCTGATGCGCCGCTGGGACCGTGCGGCAGGCAAGCGCGTCGCCCAGCTCACCGCCGCCCGCACGCGGGACGAGTGGAAGACCGAGGAGCGCATAGCCGAGCTGGAGACGGACCTCGAGGAGACCCGTCTGCTGCGCACCCGGCTTGAGGGCAAACTCCGCGCCAAGCGCGGCGAGCTCGCCCGCCTGCGCACGGAGCACGCCGACCTGCTGCGCCGTTACGCCACGGCCGAGACCGGGCGGGCCAGTGCCCTCGAAGGCCGCCGCCTGCTGGAGAAGGGCGGCACGCCCGGTGCCGCCAGGGCGCTGGAGGCCTCCGCGCAGGCCCGCAGGGACGGCAGGCCCGGAGTCGACGCCTTCGCCTACCGCAAGGCCGCCGACGCCCTGCGCGATCTGCAGAGCAACGCCGCCGGCCAGCGCGCCGCGGCCGAGAGCGGGACGCAGCAGGCCGCCGAGCCCGCCGCGGAGCCGGTGGCGAGGATTCCGGCGCCGGCCGACGGCGCCGCGAAGAAGCAGGGCGGGAAGAAGCAGGCCGCGAAGGCTCCGAAGGCGGCCGTGTCCGCGAAGAACGAGCCGGCCTCCGACGCGGGCAAGACCCCGAAGGTCATCGCCCCCGCGGCAGCCCTGCCGTCCGACGTCCCCGTCGCCCGTAGGCCCGCGTCCCGCGCACAGGGCGGCTTCGACTTCTTCGGCAATGGCAACGGCGGCGGCAGCGACAAGGGCAAGGACGGCAAGAAGCAGTCCCGGCCCGCCGCCTCCGTCGAGGACCAGGACCTCGCGGACGTCGTCGGCGAGGAAGCCCTTGCCGACGCGGAAGCGGACGGCGACGTCATCGACCTGACCGCGCACGACGAGACGGAGCAGATCGACGTCGTGGAGCTGCGCAGCGCGATCTCGTGACCGACCGGTCGCCGGGACGGCCGCAGGCGCGGTCCGCCCCGGCGACCAGTCGATTACCTGGCCACTTGTCGACACCTGGCCACTTGTCGACTGCGTCTCAACTGCGCGCCGACCGCATGCCGACCGCGTGCCGACTACTTGTCGATGTCGCCGACGACGAAGAACAGCGAGCCCAGGATCGCGACCATGTCGGCGACGAGCGTTCCCGGCAGCAGCTCGGTCAGCGCCTGGATGTTGTTGAACGAGGCCGAGCGCAGTTTCAGCCGGTAGGGCGTCTTTTCGCCCTTGGACACCAGGTAGTAACCGTTGAGCCCCAGCGGGTTCTCGGTCCAGACGTAGGTCGAGCCCTCGGGGGCCTTGAGGACCTTGGGCAGCCGCTGGTTGATCGGGCCGGGCGCCAGATCCGCGATCCGGTCCAGGCAGGCCTCCGCCAGCTCCAGGGAGTTGTGGGTCTGCTCCAGCAGGCACTCGAAGCGGGCCAGGCAGTCGCCGTCCTCACGGGTAACGACCTTCAGGGTGTCCGCCAGCTCGCCGTAGGCCAGGTACGGCTCGTCGCGCCGCAGGTCGAAGTCGACGCCGGAGGCGCGGGCGATCGGCCCGCTCACGCCGTAGGCGTGCACGGTCTCCCGTGAGAGGACGCCGACGCCGCGCGTACGGCCCCGGAAGATCTCGTTGCCCAGCACCAGCCGGTCGTAGACGTCCATCCGGGAGCGCACCTCGGCCACCGCGTGCCGGGCCCGGCCGAGCCAGCCCGCGGGCAGGTCCTCCTTCAGGCCGCCGACACGGTTGAACATGTAGTGCATGCGGCCGCCGGAGACCTCCTCCATCACCGCCTGCAGTTCCTCGCGCTCGTGGAAGGCGTGGAAGACCGGCGTGATGCCGCCGAGCTCCAGCGGGTAGGAGCCGAGGAACATCAGGTGGTTGAGGACCCGGTTCAGCTCGGCCAGCAGCGTGCGCGTCCACACGGCGCGCTCGGGGACCTCCATGCCGAGCATCCGCTCCACGGCGATGACGACACCGAGTTCGTTGGAGAACGCCGACAGCCAGTCGTGGCGGTTGGCGAGCATGATGATCTGCCGGTAGTCACGCGCCTCGAACAGCTTCTCCGCGCCCCGGTGCATGTAGCCGATGACCGGTTCGGCCTGCTGGATCCGCTCGCCGTCCAGGACGAGGCGCAGCCGCAGCACGCCGTGGGTGGACGGGTGCTGAGGCCCGATGTTGAGCACCATGTCGGTGCTCTCCGCCGCGCCGCCGATGCCGACTGTCGTCTCCGTCATGGGGCTAGTCTCACCCCAGCCCCGCCCCTTCCCGAAACCGGGGCGCGCCCCGGGCCCCCTTTTGTCGGTGAAGGGCGGATCAGGGGAGGACAACCCCCTCGTCCAGCGCCACCGGCTGGACCAGCCAGCCGAACGCGCCCAGCCCGGCCGGAGCCGTCAGCTCCGCCGCCTCGCCCGCCGCGCTCAGCGCCCGCACGTAGGCGGCCGGGTCCGACGAGGCGAGGGAGAGCGGCGGACGGCTGCCGTCCACGCCGAGGGCGCGCAGTGCCTGGCGTTGGCTGACCAGCGAGGCGCCCGGCCCCGCGCACGCGTCCAGCGCCACGTGCGCGGTGATGTCGCAGGTACCGTCCGGCACGGGCCGCACCTCGCGGCCGTCGCGGAAGCCGGTCAGGGTGCCGAAGGGCGGCCGGGTGGCGCGCTCGTGGGCGTAGTCCACCGCCACGGCCAGGCCGGCCCGCAGGCTGCCGACCGCCCGGGACCACGCGGCGTCGCGTGGGTGGCCGATCTCCGCGCGGGACCCGGGCGGCGCGCCCTCGAGCGGCCACCAGCGGGCCAGCCAGCCGGCGTCCTCGCCGGCCACCGGGTCGCCGAGCAGCTCCTCCCCGTCCGCCCGGACCAGCACCTGGCGTGCCGTGCCCGCGCCGTCGGCCTCGGCGACGTCGAGCGGCACGTTGTCGAGCCACTCGTTGGCGAACAGCAGGCCCCGGGCGCCGTCCGGGGGAGTGTCCGTCCACAGCACGCGCGGATCGAGGCCCTCGGGGCGGGCCGCGAGCTCCACGGCGTACGGGCGCAGCCGCCCGGCCAGTTCCGCGGGGCACCGGGCGAGGACCCCGGTCACGAGTTCGCCGCGCCCCGCCCCCATATCGGTGAACACCAGCTCCGCGGGGTGACCGAGGGCGGCGTCGACGCGGCGCAGCAGCTCCACGACGGCCCCGGCATACAGCGCGGATGCATGTACGGAGGTGCGGAAGTGGCCCGCGGGGCCTTCCGGGCGGCGGTAGAAGCCGCCGGGACCGTAAAGAGCGGCCTCTGTCGCCGCCCGCCAGGTTCTCGTTCCGCTTGCCATATGCACACGGTATGCGTGTCCCCGCAGGTCCGGTGCGCGCCGGGCCCTCCACCTTGGGGAGTAGACGCAAGGCGCCGGATCGATCGCCGGGCTGACCCCGGCACCGGCTCGGCGTGCCTACGCTGGGTGACGTGCAGCGCCTCTACGACTTTCTTCGCAGGCACCCCACCGGTGTGGACAGCTTCTGGGCTCTCCTGCTGCTGGGGTTCAGCGCCCTGGCCACCGCCGAGAGCGGCGGCGGGTCGACGGCCGCGACGGTCTGTACGGCGCTCGCGCTGTGTCTGGTGATCGCCCTGCGGCGCCGGGCCCCCGAGCGGATGCTGCTCCTGGCGACCGCGGCCGGGCTGGCGCAGCTGGCATTCGGCGTGGGCCCGAACATCTGGGACTTCGCCATGCTGGTGATCATCTACACCGTGGCGTCCGGCAACACCCGCTGGGCCTCGCGCTACGCGCTGATCGGCGGGTTGCTCGCACCCGTGCTCGCCACGCTCCGCTGGCCGGAACCCCCCGAGTTCTCCTCGCTCGGCAAGAACATCATGGCGATCGTCTTCCTGACCGTCCCCTTCGTGCTGGCCTGGGTCCTGGGTGACTCGGTGCGCACCCGCCGCGCGTACTGGGCGCAGCTGGAGGAGCGGGCCACCCGCCTGGAGAAGGAGCGCGAGCAGCAGGCGCAGATCGCGGTCACCGCCGAGCGGGCCCGCATCGCCCGCGAGCTGCACGACGTCGTGGCGCACAACGTCTCGGTGATGGTCGTGCAGGCGGACGGCGCCGCGTACGTCCTGGACGCCTCGCCCGAGCAGGCCAAGCAGGCCCTGGAGACGATCTCCGGCACCGGCCGCCAGGCCCTCGCCGAGATGCGCCGCCTGCTGGGCGTGCTGCGCACCGACGACAGCGGCTCGGGCGGCGAGTACGTGCCGCAGCCCGACGTGGAGCAGATCGGCGACCTGGTCGAGCAGGTGCGGGGCGCGGGCCTGCCGGTGGACTTCCGGGTCGAGGGCGCGCCGCGGCCGCTCCCGAGCGGCGTGGAGCTGACGGCGTACCGCATCGTGCAGGAGGCGCTGACCAACACGCGCAAGCACGGCGGCCCGGACGTCGGGGCCAGCGTCCGGCTCACCTTTTTCGACGACGGGCTGGGCCTGCTGGTCGAGGACGACGGCCGCGGCGCGCAGCACGAGCTGTACGAGGCGGGCGGCACGGACGGCATGGGGCATGGTCTGATCGGCATGCGCGAGCGTGTCGGCATGGTCGGGGGCACCCTGGACGCGGGGCCGCGGCCCGGCGGCGGCTTCCGGATCAGCGTGCTGCTGCCGATCAAGTCCGGCCGCTGATCATCTTTGCGGACGCGTATGCGTCCGCGCACAACTGAACACCGCACTTCCGCCTATTGAGAGGGACCTCCGCATGTCGATCCGCGTGATGCTCGTCGACGACCAGGTGCTGCTGCGCACCGGCTTCCGCATGGTGCTGGACGCCCAGCCCGACATGGAGGTCGTCGCCGAGGCCGGGGACGGCGCGGAGGCGCTGGAGGTGCTGGCGCGCAGCGAGGTGGACGTCGTGCTGATGGACGTCCGCATGCCGCGGTTGGACGGGGTGGAGGCGACCCGCCGCATCTGCGCCCAGGACGACCCGCCCAAGGTGCTGATCCTGACCACCTTCGACCTCGACGAGTACGCGTTCTCCGCGCTCAAGGTCGGCGCCAGCGGCTTCATGCTCAAGGACGTGCCGCCCGCCGAGCTGCTGGGCGCCATCCGGGCCGTGCACAGCGGTGACGCGGTGGTCGCGCCCAGTACCACCCGCCGGCTGCTGGATCGTTTCACCCCGATGCTGCCGAGCGCCGGCAACGAGCCGACCAGCGCGGAGCTGGGCCGGCTCACCGACCGTGAGCGCGAGGTGATGCTGCTGGTGGCCCAGGGGCTGTCCAACGGCGAGATCGCGGGGCGGCTGGTGCTGTCGGAGGCGACGGTGAAGACCCACGTGGGCCGGATCCTGACCAAGCTGGGGCTGCGGGACCGGGTGCAGGTGGTGGTCATGGCGTACGAGAGCGGTCTCGTACGGGCCGGGGGCGGCGGCCCGGCGGCGCACTAGGGCCGCTCGCTGCCGGCGCCGCGCGCTCAGCGCAGGACGCCCTCGACGAAGTCGCTGCCGAGCCGGGCCACCACGGTCAGGTCGAGCTGGTGCAGGACGTACCGGCCGCGGCGGCGGGTGGTGATCAGGTCGGCCTTCTTCAGCACCGCGATGTGCCGGGAGACCTCCGGCGCGCTGATGTCCAGCGCGGTCGCCAGCTCGCCCGTGCTGAAGGCGGACCGCGCGAGGTAGCGGCACATCCGCATCCGCATGTGGTGGGACAGGGCCTCCAGGCGCAGCTTGAGCAGGTCCAGGGAGGCGGGGCCGGGCAGCTCGGGCGCGGCCACGGGATAGTGGATCACCGGGCGCCAGCCGGGGGCGTGGCCCACCCATACGTGGGGCCAGCCCATGGCGGACGGGACGAAGGTGACGCCCGCGCCGACCGCCGGGTCGAGCGCGCTCGCCCGGCCGCTGCCGAGCTTGTCGACGACGATCCGGGTGCCGTCCTCCGTCAGCGTCACGGCGGGCGACACCTGGGCCAGCGCCTCGCCGAGCCCCTTGTGGCGCAGCACCTCCGTCTTGTGCCGGGCGTCGGCGGCCAGTTGGACGCGTACCCGCTGCCACAGGTCGTTGAAGAACGCGTCCGCGCAGTCCTCGAAGAGGCGGCGCAGCCAGGCCCGTACGGCAGGCGGGTCGTCCAGCAGCCGCTTGGCGAAGTCCAGCTGCCGGGGGCCGCGCGCGGTGGCGCGCTCGAGGGCCAGCTCGCGGGCCCTGGCGTTCACCAGCGGCGACGGGCCCTCCTGGCTGTAGTGCCGCGAGCAGGAGATCTCCAGGGCGGCGTCGACGAAGAGGTCGTCGTTCAGCCGGTCGAGCTGGTCCAGGTCCTCGGCGAGCGTGGCTCCCGGCTGGCCGTGGGTGTCCGGCAGCGCGGCGAACGGCATGTTGATGTCCGAGAACGTCGACGTCCACAGGAAGTCCGCCTCGCACAGCCGGTCCGCGAGGTCCGGCTTGAGGGCGGAGCTGGTCGCCGTCGTCCAGCCGTGCAGGCCCGGGTGGTGCCCCGGCTCGGCCAGGGTGTGCAGCGCGGTGCAGAGCTCGGCCAGGGGCGCGGGGCGGAACACCAGGCGCTCGGGCGGCAGGCCCGCGATGTCGATCATCACGCTCATGTGCTCATAGTGCCTCTCTTTGTGCAGGTCGGGCCGTCGATTGACGGTCCTCGTCAATCCATGCGCAGACCGTCCGCCGGGCGGCGCACCGTGGAGCACATGAACGCCAACCAGCAGCACATGCTCGACCTTTACCGTTCCGCAAAGCTCGGTGAGCCCGCACCGCCGGCGCCGGGCACCGGCGACCTCGGGGCCGTCCGCGAGTTCCGCACATGGCGGGAGTTCCAGGCCGTCGTCGACGAGCGTACGGTCGTCCGCCGGGGCCGGTGGACGGCGCTGTTCCGCCGCCCGCGGCCGATGCCGGGCCGGACGGCCGGCCCGGCCCGTGCGGCCGGAACGGCCTCCGCCTCCGCCTCCGCCACTGCCGCTCCCGCTCCCGCCGCCGTGTCCCTGCCGGACGGACGGCCCGCCGGACAGCCCGTCGGACAGCAGGCCGACCCCCGGTGCCGGGCCTGAGCGGCGCCGGGCGCCGGCCGTTGTCCACAGGCCTGGGGACGGCCAGGGAGGTGTGCGGCCGCCTCGCGTAGCATGACAAGGGAATCGTCCGGTACCCCCGCGGACTGGAACGGAAGGCATCCCGCCGCGTGAACGCACACCTCTCGCCCGAGCATGCGAGCCCCCAGGACCGCCCCGCCCGGCTCACCGTCGGCGTCGTCGGCGCCGGTCGCGTCGGCCCCGCGCTGGCCGCGTCGCTGCAGCTCGCCGGGCACCGCCCGGTCGCCGTCTCCGGTGTCTCCGACGCCTCCTTGCGGCGGGCGGCCACCATGCTGCCGGACGTGCCGGTCATGGCGCCCGCCGACGTGCTCGCCCATGCCGAACTGGTCCTGCTGACCGTGCCCGACGACGCCCTGCCCGGGCTGGTCGCGGGCCTCGCGGAGACCGGTGCCGTCCGCCCGGGGCAGCTCCTGGTGCACACCTCGGGCCGCCACGGCACCGCGGTCCTCGACCCGGCCACCCGCGCCGGCGCCCTGCCGCTGGCCCTGCACCCGGCGATGACGTTCACCGGCACCCCCGTCGACGTCCAGCGCCTGGCCGGCTGCTCCTTCGGCGTCACCGCCCCCGAGGCGCTGCGCCTGGCCGCGCAGGCGCTGGTCATCGAGATGGGCGGCGAGCCGGAGTGGATCGAGGAGAGCGCCCGCCCGCTCTACCACGCCGCCCTGGCCATCGGCGCGAACCACCTGGTCACGCTCGTCGCCCAGAGCATGGACCTGCTGCGCACGGCCGGCGTCGAGCACCCCGCCCGCATGCTCGGCCCCCTCCTGGGCGCCGCCCTCGACAACGCCCTGCGCAGCGGCGACGCGGCTCTCACCGGCCCGGTGGCGCGCGGCGACGCCGGCACGGTCGCCGCGCACGTCGCCGAACTGCGCGCGCACGCCCCCCAGGCCGTCGCCGGCTACCTGGCGATGGCCCGTACCACCGCGGACCGCGCCCTCGCGCACGGCCTGCTGAAGCCCGAACTGGCGGAGGACCTGCTCGGCGTCCTCGCGGACGGAGGCAACCAGTGACCACCCAGCTCGCCCGCACCGCCGAGGAGCTGCACGCCCTGCCGCGCGACGGCCGCCGCGCCGTCGTGATGACCATGGGTGCCCTGCACGAGGGCCACGCCACCCTCATCCGCGAGGCACGCCGCCTGGCAGGGCCCGACGGACAGGTCGTCGTCACCGTCTTCGTCAATCCCCTGCAGTTCGGCCCCGGCGAGGACCTCGACCGCTACCCGCGCACCCTGGACGCCGACATCCTGCTCGCCGAGAAGGCCGGTGCCGACGTCGTCCTCGCCCCGGCCGTCGACGAGGTCTACCCCGGCGGCGAGCCGCAGGTCCGCATCACCGCAGGTCCCATGGGCGAGCGCCTCGAAGGCGCCTCGCGCCCGGGGCACTTCGACGGCATGCTCACCGTCGTCGCCAAGCTGCTGCACCTGACCGCGCCGGACCTCGCGCTCTTCGGGCAGAAGGACGCCCAGCAGCTGGCCCTGATCCGCCGCATGGCGCGCGACCTCAACTTCCCCGTCGGGATCGTGGGCGTCCCGACGGTCCGCGAGGGGGACAACCTCGCGCTGTCGAGCCGCAACCGCTACCTCTCCGAGGCCGACCGGGCCACGGCGCTGGAGATCTCGCGCGCCCTGCTGACCGCCCAGGCCGCCGCCGGGCTCGGCGCGGGGCCCGTGCGGCGCTCCGCCCGGGCGATCCTCGGCAACGCGGCCGGGATGGAACCCCCGCTGCTCCTGGACTACCTCGCCCTCGTCGACCCCGCCGACTTCACCGAGGTCCCCGACGACCACACCGGCGAGGCCATCCTCGCCGTGGCCGCCAGGGTCGGCACCACCCGCCTGATCGACAACATCCCCCTGACTCTCGGAGAGCCGCGATGACCGGCATACGACTGCACGCGCCCCGCCCCGGCTGGGCGGTCGACGCCGACGTCGTCGTCATCGGCTCCGGCGTCGCCGGACTCACCGTCGCCCTGCGCTGTGCGGCCTCCGGCCGGAACGTCACCGTCGTCACCAAGGCCCGCCTGGACGACGGCTCCACGCGCTGGGCCCAGGGCGGCATCGCGGCGGCCCTCGGCGACGGCGACACCCCCGAGCAGCACCTGGACGACACCCTCGTCGCCGGCGCCGGCCTCTGCTCGGAGGAGGCGGTGCGCACCCTGGTCACCGAGGGCCCCGACGCGGTGCGCCGCCTGATCGCCACCGGCGCCCGCTTCGACACCGACGCCGGCTCCGGCGAGATCCTGCTGACCCGCGAGGGCGGTCACCACCGCAGCCGCATCGCCCACGCGGGCGGCGACGCCACCGGCGCCGAGATCTCCCGCGCACTGGTCGACGCCGTGCGCGCCGCCGGCATCGAGACGATCGAGCACGCGCTCGTCCTCGACCTGCTCAAGGACGCCGAAGGCCGGGCCGCGGGCGTCTCGCTGCACGTCATGGGCGAGGGCCGGCGCGACGGCGTCGGCGCCGTACGGGCCGGGGCCGTCGTCCTGGCCACCGGCGGCATGGGCCAGGTGTTCTCCGCGACCACCAACCCCGCCGTCTCCACCGGCGACGGCGTCGCACTCGCCCTGCGCGCCGGGGCCGAGGTCTCCGACCTGGAGTTCGTCCAGTTCCACCCCACCGTGCTGTGGCTCGGCCCCGACGCCGAGGGACAGCAGCCCCTGGTGTCGGAGGCGGTGCGCGGCGAGGGCGCGTACCTCGTCGACGCGGACGGCCACCGCTTCATGGTCGGCGCCCACGAACTGGCCGAGCTCGCGCCGCGCGACATCGTCGCCAAGGGCATCATGCGGCGCATGCACGAACGCGGCGCCGAGCACATGTACCTGGACGCCCGGCACTTCGGCCCGCAGAAGTGGGAACACCGCTTCCCCACGATCCTCGCGGCGTGCCGGGCCCACGGCATCGACCCGGTGACGGAGCTCATCCCCGTCTCGCCCGCGGCGCACTACGCCTCCGGCGGCGTGCGCACGGACCTGCGCGGCCGCACCACGGTCCCGGGCCTGTACGCCTGCGGCGAGGTCGCCTGCACGGGCGTGCACGGGGCGAACCGGCTCGCGTCGAACTCGCTCCTGGAAGGGCTCGTCTTCGCCGAACGCATCGCCGCGGACATCACCCCGGCCCCCCGGCCGGGCACCTCTCCCGCAACGGGTGAGCCGGCCACCTGCCTGATCGCCCCCGAGGCCCGCACCGCGATCCAGCGCGTCATGACTCAGGGCGCCGGAGTGCTCCGTTCCCGGCAGAGCCTGGAACGCGCCGCGGCGGAACTGGCCCGCATCCGCGACGAAGCGGAGACGGCGGACAGCGCGGACAAGGCGGCCGAGCCGGGAACCGAGGCCTGGGAGACCACCAACCTCCTCCTCGTCGCGCAAGTACTTGTCGCAGCCGCCCTCCGCCGCGAGGAGACCCGTGGCTGCCACTGGCGCGAGGACCACCCCGACCGCGTGGACGAGCAATGGCGCCGCCACCTTCTCGTGGCGCTGCGCCCGGACCGTACCCTTGCCGTCTCCACCACCGAAACGGCCGCCTTCCCGCCCTCCCCATCTCCCGCCGCCCCCAAGGAGAACAGCGTGAGCACGCACGACGACCGTCCCCTGCACGACATCGGCCGTCCCGGCCAGGAGACCGCCGCGGCGGCCGGTGGCTGCGGTGACGCCTGCGGCTGCGGCGCCGGCGAGGAGTACGGCGCGGACGCGTTCGAGTGCGGGCTCGACCCCGAGCTCGCGCGGCTGATCGCCGAGGCCGGGCTGGACCCGCTGCAGATCGAGGACCTCGCGCACCTGGCCATCGAGGAGGACCTCGACGGCGGCAAGGACGTCACGACCTTCGCCACGGTCCCCGAAGACGCCGTTGCCACCGGTGACTTCACCGCCCGTGAAGCCGGCACGGTCGCCGGGCTGCGCGTCGCCGAGGCCATCCTCTCCGTGGTGTGCACGGACGAGTTCGAGGTCGAGCGGCACGTCGAGGACGGCGACCGGGTGGAGGCGGGCCAGAAGCTGCTGACCGTCCGCACCCTCACCCGCGACCTGCTCACGGGCGAGCGCAGCATGCTCAACATCCTGTGCCACCTGTCCGGCATCGCCACCACGACCCGCGCCTGGGCCGACGCGCTGGAGGGCACCGGCGCCGCCGTGCGCGACACCCGCAAGACCACGGTCGGACTGCGCGCCCTGCAGAAGTACGCGGTGCGCTGCGGCGGCGGCGTCAACCACCGCATGTCGCTGTCGGACGCGGCGCTGGTCAAGGACAACCACGTCATCGCCGCCGGTGGCGTCGCCGAGGCGTTCACGGCCGTACGGCAGGAGTTCCCGGGCCTGCCCATCGAGGTCGAGGTGGACCGCATCGACCAGATCCAGCCGGTCCTCGACGCGGGCGCCGACCTCGTCATGCTCGACAACTTCACCCCCGAGCAGACCCGCGAGGCCGTCGCGCTCGTCGCGGGCCGCGCGGCGCTGGAGTCCTCCGGCCGCCTCACCCTCGCCAACGCCCGCGCCTACGCCGAGACCGGCGTCGACTACCTGGCCGTCGGCGCGCTGACCCACTCGTCACCGATCCTCGACATCGGGCTGGACCTGCGGGAAGAGAGCGTCTGATGCTGCTCACCATCGACGTCGGCAACACCCAGACCGTCCTCGGCCTGTTCGACGGCGAGGACATCGTCGAGCACTGGCGCATCTCCACCGACCCCCGCCGCACCGCCGACGAACTCGCCGTCCTGCTGCAGGGTCTGATGGGGCGCCACCCGCTGCTCGGCGACGAGCTGGGAGACGGCATCGAAGGCATCTGCATCTGCTCGACCGTGCCCTCCGTGCTCCACGAGATGCGCGAGGTCACCCGCCGCTACTACGGCGACGTGCCCGCCATCCTCGTGGAACCGGGCGTCAAGACCGGCGTGCCGATCCTCATGGACAACCCCAAGGAGGTCGGCGCGGACCGCATCATCAACGCGGTCGCGGCCGTCGAGCTGTACGGCGGACCGTGCGTCGTCGTCGACTTCGGCACGGCCACCACCTTCGACGCGGTCAGCGTGCGCGGGGAGTACGTGGGCGGCGTGATCGCCCCCGGCATCGAGATCTCCACCGAGGCGCTGGGCGTCAAGGGCGCCCAGCTGCGCAAGATCGAGATCGCCCGGCCGCGCAGTGTCATCGGCAAGAACACCGTCGAGGCCATGCAGTCCGGCATCCTTTACGGCTTCGCCGGCCAGGTCGACGGCGTCGTCAACCGGATGGCCCGCGAGCTGGCCGAGGACCCGGACGACGTCACGGTCATCGCCACGGGCGGGCTGGCACCGCTCGTTCTGGGCGAGGCCTCGGTCATCGACGAACACGAGCCGTGGCTGACACTGATCGGCCTGCGCCTGGTCTACGAACGCAACGTCACCCGCACCTGACCCCGGGGCCTCCCCCCGGACCGCCCCGTTCCTCAATCGCCGGACGGGCTCAATTTGAGCCCGTCCGGCGATTGAGGACATGGGGGCACCTCCCAGCGGTAGCTGGGGGAGGTGAAAGGGCGGGATCGGGGAACGACAACTCCGGCACAGCGGATGTGCACCCGGAGCGCCTCGCACGCCCTGCTCATCGCCGCCGCCTCCGGAACCGCGCTCTCCGCCGGCGCCGACGGCCCCGTGGCGGCAGGGGTGACGCTCTGTGCCACGCCCGAGATGGTGTGCTAAGCCAATTTTGTCCGCTTAGCACTTAAAGTCAGCCCATGCCCACGCCCTATGGATCCCGCGGCGGCATGGCGTTCAGCGCGGACGAGCTGCGCGTGCTGCGCCGTGCCCTCGACATCGCACTCCGTCCCCACTCCGCGCCCACCCGCCCCGGACCCACGCCGGACGCGGAGGCGAGGGACTGCCTCCGGCTCGCCGAGGCCCTGGACGAGGCCGCCCGCGAAGGCGCCCGGCTGCGCGCCTTCCTCCTCGCCGACCTCGTTCGCTACCGCCGTGCCCTGCCCGGCGCCGCGCCGGGTTACGTGCAGCGGCTGCGGGACGCCCTCACGGACGGTTACCGGCCCGGCCCCGAGGACCTCACGGCGCTGCGCAAGCTGTGCGCGGCCCCGACGGGCGAGGCCGAGGCGACCCGTCGGCACGCGTTGCTCGCGCGCTGTGAGCACGTCGCCGAGCAGGCGGTACGGACCCGGCCCGCGGCACACGCGCCCGTCTCCGTACCGCCGGCCCAGCCGCAACCGGGGCGTACGCACCTGCTGGCCCTGCCGGGCGGCCGGGCGCCGCGCGCGGTGGAGCCGGACCCGCGGCCCGGCCCGAAGCCGGGGGAGAGCCCTGCGCCGCCGAACAAGCCGGCCCCCGGGCCGCCGCCGGAGGCCCCGCAGCCCAAGCCCCCGTCGGCGCCGCGCCCGGAGCGGCCCATTCCGACCCCCGGTGAGGTGTTCCCGCCGCGTCGCAAGCCCACGCCGCCGCCCGGGGCCCGTGCCCTGGCCGCCGCCCGGCCCGCCTGAGACCCGCCCGGCTCCCGCCCGACCCGGTCGGCCCGGGGGCCGGGGCGGGCGCGTAATCTGAACGGGTCGCTCAAGCGCAGAACCCCCGATCCAGAAGGAGCCGACGGCCATGGACTATGTCGCCGCGCTGGTCCCGCCCGTGGTGATGGCGGCCGCTTTCATCGCTCTGGTCGTGACGATCGTCAAGAGCCAGGGTGGCGCGAACAAGGCCAAGGAAGACGCCGTCGTCGATGCCGCGCTGGCCCGCGCCGAGGCCGCCAAGCAGGCGGCAAAGCCCACCGAGGCCTGACAAAACGACCACGCCGGGACCCGGGAAACGCCGACGGTCCCGCGCGGGGCGTGCGGTCCGGGGCTATTTCCCCGGACTGTGCGCCCTTTTTGCTGCCGGGATTGCCGCGCCGATAAACCGGCATTCAAGACATCTCCCACTATTATTCGCGTGTGGTCCGACGCCTGGGTGAACTGGAAGACGCCGTGATGACGCGCGTGTGGGAGTGGAACCGACCGGTCACCGTTCGGGAAGTCCTGGAAGACCTTCAGCAGGAACGGTCCATCGCCTACACCACGGTGATGACCGTAATGGACAACCTGTATCAGAAGGGCTGGGTGCGGCGGGAAGCCGAAGGCCGCGCCTATCGATATGAGGCGGTCTCCAACCGCGCCGCCTACTCGGCCGCACTGATGAACGAAGCATGGTCCCTCAGCGACAACCCCGCGGCGGCTCTCGTTGCCTTCTTCGGCATGATGTCGGCCGAACAACGGGAAGCGCTCCGCGACGCCATCCGGGTCGCGCAACTCGACGGGCCCGAGGAGACCCCGGGAGCCCCGGGGCGATAGCGTCCGGACATGTCCGCTCTATCAAAAGTCGTCACTGTCCGCAGGGCCCGCACCAGCGATGTGCCCGCCGTGCGCCGGCTCATCAACGCCTACGTACGCGACCGCATCCTGCTCGACAAAGCCACGGTGACGCTTTACGAGGACATCCAGGAGTTCTGGGTCGCCGAGCGCGACGAGGACGGTACCGTCATCGGATGCGGTGCGCTCCATGTGATGTGGGAAGACCTCGCGGAGGTACGCACTCTCGCCGTGGACCCCGATGTCAGGGGCGGTGGAGTCGGCCACCTGGTACTGGACAAGCTGCTGCAGACGGCGCGCTGGCTCGGTGTCCGGCGCATTTTCTGCCTCACCTTCGAAGTGGACTTCTTCGCGAAGCACGGGTTCGTGGAGATCGGAGAGGCCCCGGTCGACGGCGATGTCTACAGCGAGCTGCTGCGTTCCTATGACGAGGGCGTTGCCGAGTTCCTGGGTCTCGAACGAGTGAAGCCGAACACCCTTGGCAACAGCCGGATGCTTCTGCATCTGTGATCGCGGTCCCTATGTCCGAATCGCGCCCCTATCGTGCGGGCCCGGAAGCCATCGTTCCCATGCTCAAGGCGGACTGAACCTTCCCGGGGGGTTTGTGTTTTTCCGGGAAAGGCGGTTTGCTATTCCTCCGTAATCCCTTTTCCGCTGATGAAAGGAATCCCCCGTGGCGCAGAAGGTTCAGGTCCTTCTTGTCGATGACCTCGACGGCGGCGAGGCCGACGAGACGGTGACGTTCGCCCTTGATGGCAAGTCCTATGAGATCGACCTCACCACGGCCAACGCGGACAAGCTGCGCGAGGCGCTCGCGGACTATGTGAAGTCGGCCCGCCGCACCGGTGGCCGCGCCGCCGCCGGCCGTGGCAAGGCCCGCGCCGGAGCCGCTGCTGCCGGCAGCCCGGACACCGCGAAGATCCGCGCCTGGGCCAAGGAGAACGGCTACAACGTCAACGACCGCGGCCGCGTCCCGGCCGAGATCCGTGAGGCGTACGAGAAGGCCAACGCCTGATCCCCAGCCGGATCCCTCGCCTGATCCCCCGGCCGTTCCGGCCGATCTCCCGGCGGCTGATCCCTGCGCGCCTCGCCGACGGCGCGCAGCAGTCGGGCCCGGTGGCACTCGGTGGCCGCAGCGCCCACCAGCCGTACGAGATCGGGGGCGTCGCCGCCCCCGAGGCCGGTCGCCGGAAGCGTGGGCTCCACCGGGCGGCCCGGCTCGGGAGGACGCACCCAGACGGCTTCCACCGCCTTCACGGCC
This sequence comes from Streptomyces sp. NPDC026206, assembly GCF_040638465.1. Lineage (NCBI taxonomy): Bacteria > Bacillati > Actinomycetota > Actinomycetes > Kitasatosporales > Streptomycetaceae > Streptomyces > Streptomyces sp. NPDC026206. The sequence continues at coordinate 28,740 of NZ_JBEZYL010000013.1, read as the reverse complement.
TCCCGCCGGCCGTACGGCCCCTGCGGGCCGGACCACCGGTCCACCGGCTCCGGAGCGACGATCCGGCCGCCCGGGCCCAGCGCGGTCAGCTCCAGGGCGATTCCGCCCCACTCCAGCCAGCCGAGCAGCCCCGGTAGCTCGTCGGCGCTGCCCACGGCGGTCAGGAACCACATCTTCCGGGCCCGGCCGTCCAGCGCGACCGGTCCGGTCGCGGGCACCCGCTCGAGCACGGCGAAGCCGGCCTCCGCGGGCATTCCCAGCGCGTCGAACCGCACCCCCGTGAGCAGCTCCACGGGCCGCCCGTCCACGGTCGGCCCGGTGGGCCAGCCGAGCACGCACTCGTACCACTGGCGCCGGCGGCGCCAGGTGTGCGGGGCTCCGGGCGGCGGGGGGCCGCCCGAGGGGCGGCACGGGCACGGGAGGGCTACCGTCATGAACGGTGCAACTGTGGAAGACCCAAGAGGTTACGCAGGGTGGAGAGTTGGGCACGCTCCGTATAGAACGTAAGGGGCGCACAGGGGCTCCGGACAGCGCGGCGATGTTCGCCCGTAGCGGAGTCAAGGGACCCGCGCCGCATGGAGTGTCAGTGCTTGCGGGTAGGACTTTCCCCGTGGGGAGAGGCGATATAGCGGGCCCTGTAGCGCGTTACCACGGGTGGTGACGCGGTTGCGGGCGGGCGTGTCGGGGCAAGCGGGCGTTCGCCGTGGGCGTAGTGGTGGTGGGCGTATATGCCTGGCCTGCGGGAACATCGTCTCCCACCATCGGGTTGGAGGAGATGTCGGCTGTTCGGCAGTAGGTTTCCCCGCCGACGCGGGGTGATCCGGACGGATGTCGGCAGTTGGAATGAGCTGTCCCGTCCCGCGGGACTAGCATGCGGAAGGACAGGGAGGGGACCGACCCCTAACTGCCTGACCGCTCTGAGGAGCGATTAACGATGTTCGAGAGGTTCACCGACCGCGCGCGGCGGGTTGTCGTCCTGGCTCAGGAAGAAGCCCGGATGCTCAACCACAACTACATCGGCACCGAGCACATCCTCCTGGGCCTGATCCACGAGGGTGAGGGTGTCGCCGCTAAGGCCCTGGAGAGCCTCGGGATTTCGCTCGAGGCGGTCCGCCAGCAGGTGGAGGAGATCATCGGGCAGGGGCAGCAGGCCCCGTCCGGCCACATCCCCTTCACTCCCCGTGCCAAGAAGGTCCTGGAGCTGTCGCTCCGCGAGGCCCTTCAGCTCGGCCACAACTACATCGGTACGGAGCACATCCTGCTCGGCCTGATCCGCGAGGGCGAGGGCGTCGCCGCGCAGGTCCTGGTCAAGCTGGGTGCCGACCTCAACCGGGTGCGGCAGCAGGTCATCCAGCTGCTCTCCGGCTACCAGGGCAAGGAAGCCGCCACCGCAGGCGGTCCGGCCGAGGGCACCCCCTCGACCTCGCTCGTCCTGGACCAGTTCGGCCGCAACCTCACGCAGGCCGCTCGCGAGTCCAAGCTCGACCCGGTCATCGGGCGCGAGAAGGAGATCGAGCGGGTCATGCAGGTGCTGTCCCGCCGTACCAAGAACAACCCTGTCCTCATCGGCGAGCCCGGCGTCGGCAAGACCGCCGTCGTCGAGGGCCTGGCCCAGGCCATCGTCAAGGGCGAGGTGCCCGAGACCCTCAAGGACAAGCACCTCTACACCCTGGACCTCGGTGCCCTGGTCGCCGGCTCCCGCTACCGCGGTGACTTCGAGGAGCGCCTGAAGAAGGTCCTCAAGGAGATCCGCACCCGCGGCGACATCATCCTGTTCATCGACGAGCTCCACACCCTGGTGGGTGCGGGCGCCGCCGAGGGCGCGATCGACGCCGCCAGCATCCTCAAGCCGATGCTGGCCCGCGGCGAGCTGCAGACCATCGGTGCCACCACGCTCGACGAGTACCGCAAGCACCTGGAGAAGGACGCCGCCCTCGAGCGCCGCTTCCAGCCCATCCAGGTCGCCGAGCCGTCGCTGCCGCACACGATCGAGATCCTCAAGGGCCTGCGCGACCGCTACGAGGCGCACCACCGCGTCTCCATCACGGACGAGGCCCTGGTCCAGGCCGCCCAGCTGGCCGACCGCTACATCTCCGACCGCTTCCTGCCGGACAAGGCGATCGACCTGATCGACGAGGCCGGCTCCCGGATGCGCATCCGCCGGATGACCGCGCCGCCGGACCTCCGCGAGTTCGACGAGAAGATCGCCGACGTGCGCCGGGAGAAGGAGTCCGCGATCGACTCGCAGGACTTCGAGAAGGCCGCCTCTCTCCGCGACAAGGAGAAGCAGCTGCTGGCCGCGAAGGCCAAGCGGGAGAAGGAATGGAAGGCCGGCGACATGGACGTCGTCGCCGAGGTCGACGGCGAGCTGATCGCCGAGGTCCTGGCCACGGCCACCGGCATCCCGGTCTTCAAGCTGACGGAGGAGGAGTCCTCCCGCCTGCTGCGCATGGAGGACGAGCTGCACAAGCGCGTCATCGGCCAGAAGGACGCCATCAAGGCGCTCTCCCAGGCCATCCGGCGCACCCGTGCGGGCCTGAAGGACCCGAAGCGTCCCGGCGGATCGTTCATCTTCGCCGGCCCCTCCGGGGTCGGTAAGACCGAGCTGTCCAAGACGCTCGCCGAATTCCTCTTCGGCGACGAGGACGCACTGATCTCCCTCGACATGTCGGAGTTCAGCGAGAAGCACACCGTCTCGCGTCTCTTCGGCTCCCCGCCCGGATACGTCGGTTACGAAGAGGGCGGCCAGCTCACCGAGAAGGTGCGCCGCAAGCCGTTCTCCGTGGTTCTCTTCGACGAGGTCGAGAAGGCCCACCCCGATATCTTCAACTCGCTGCTGCAGATCCTGGAGGACGGTCGCCTGACCGATTCCCAGGGCCGCGTGGTCGATTTCAAGAACACCGTCATCATCATGACGACCAACCTCGGCACCCGGGACATCTCCAAGGGCTTCAACCTGGGCTTCGCCGCCCAGGGCGACGTCAAGACCGGGTACGAGCGGATGAAGGCGAAGGTCAACGAAGAGCTCAAGCAGCACTTCCGGCCCGAGTTCCTCAACCGTGTCGATGACACGGTGGTCTTCCACCAGCTGACCGAGGAAGACATCATCCAGATCGTCGACCTCATGGTCGCCAAGGTGGACGAGCGGCTCAAGGACCGCGACATGGGCATCGAGCTCAGCTCCGAGGCCAAGTCGCTCCTGGCGAAGAAGGGCTACGACCCCATCCTGGGCGCCCGCCCGCTGCGCCGCACGATCCAGCGCGAGATCGAGGACATCCTCTCCGAGAAGATCCTCTTCGGCGAGCTCCGTCCGGGCCACATCGTGGTCGTCGGCACGGAGGGCGAGGGCGAGGAGAAGAAGTTCACCTTCCGCGGCGAGGAGAAGACGGCCCTGCCGGACACCCCGCCGGTCGAGTCCGCCGCCGGTGGCGCGGGCCCGAACCTGTCGAAGGACGCGTAAGCGCGCGGAGCGCGCTCGCGCTCGGTGACCAACCGGGTCGGCCCCGGGACCGTGGTTCACGGTTCCGGGGCCGATTTCGTTGTTGCCCGGCCTGCGAGCCGGGGATATGCCCGTGGACGATACGGCCCGTGCCGTCCGCGAGCGCGCCGGGCTGCAGGGGCGGCGTCGGCGCCCCCGTCACCGGCCGGCGGCCGGGCCGAATCCCGAGAGACCCGCCGGCCGGTCGTTGCCGACCTTCCAGCCGTGGCCCGTGCCCCGGTCCCTCGGCGTCAGGGTGAAGGCGAGCTTGTGGGTACGGGTCGAGCCGTGTGAGGTGTCCGCACCTGCGTCGACGACCCAGGCCTTGACCTTGCCGCCCGCCTTGGCGTCCTTGCGGATCTCGACCGTGAACTCCAGGGCGATCTCGCCGACGTCGAACGACAGGGCCTCCCCGGCCCCCTCGGCCGCCGCTTCGGTCAGGCCCTCGCGGACCGCCCGGACCGCGTCCGCCAGCTCGATGCCCTCGAAACCTTCGCTCATCGTGGTGCCCCCCGGCTCTCCGGTCCGCACGGTCGGTGCGTGTGCCGAACCGGAGCGTACCCGCCGGAGCGGGCCCTGCGGACCAGGAACGGAGGGGTCCCGCAGGCCCCGCGCGGTGACATGGGGCACAGCGCCCAGAGGGCCTACTACGCGCTTTAGCGGAAATTCCGCCGACGGAAAGGCGCATTTTCCGGGGCCGGGCTCCGGGTAAGGGGCAGAAAGTCCCTGCCTCCATACGGCGTTTGTTCGTAGAAGGGCTACTTGGCAACCCCCGGAAGCGCTGGTTACCAAGGTATGGCGATCCCGGTCCGCAGCCGGGACCCATTCATGCCTGGAGGTTTATCCGTATGTCGAAGCGCACCGCTTTCCGTAACTCGAGCAAGACCGCTTTCCGTGCCCGCACCGCCGCCATGGTGGTCGTCGGCCTGGGAGCCTCGGTCGGGCTCGGTTCCGGGGTCGCGCTCGCTGCCGACACCACGGCTTCCGTGGCCGGTCAGTTCCCCGCGTTCGCGTCCGTCACGGCGCTGGGTGACGCGCTGAACGCGCAGGCCGCGACGCAGCTGAAGGTGGCGGAGAAGGAGAAGCAGGCTGCCGAGAAGGCGAAGCAGGACGCCGAGCAGGCCAAGCGGGATGCCGCGAAGCGTGCGGAGGACATCCGCAAGCAGGCCGAGGCCTCGCGCAAGCGCGCCGACGGCTGGGTCGCCCCCGTCGCCGGCTACCAGATCGGCCAGCCGTTCGGTAAGGCCGGCTCCATGTGGGCCCACAAGCACAGTGGCCAGGACCTCGTCGTCGGTACCGGTACGTCCGTCATGGCCGTGCACGGCGGTACGGTCGTCAAGGCCGGCCCCAATGGCGGTGGCGACGGTCCGGCGTACGGCAACGCCATTGTGATCAAGCACAGTGACAACACGTATTCGCAGTACGCGCACCTGTCGCAGGTGAAGGTCTCCGTCGGCCAGACCGTGACCACCGGCCAGCAGATCGGCCTGTCCGGCTCCACCGGCAACTCGTCCGGTCCCCACCTGCACTTCGAGATCCGCACCACCCCCAACTACGGCACCGCCGTCGAGCCGGTCGGCTTCCTGAAGGCCCACGGCGAGACCCTCTGACGTCCATGCGACGACAGGATCACGAGCCGGCGCACCGCATTCGCGGTGCGCCGGCTTCGTCGTGCGCAGTGCCCGATGAGCCCGCCACTGCTCCGGGAAGCCGACCGGTACCGCCTGTGCCTACCGTGGTCAGTGCAGCCACGCATCATCCGTAGCGGCACGTACGGAGCACATCATGATCAAGGGCATCGCCATCACCACCGTCTGGGTCCTCGACCAGGACCGGGCCAAGGAGTTCTACACCGAGAAGCTCGGCTTCGAGGTCCGTAACGACATGACCATCGGCGGCGACAACGGCATGCGCTGGCTCACCGTCGGCGCCGAGGACCAGCCGGACGTCGAGCTGACCCTGATGGTCCCCGGCCCGCCCGGCCTGGACCCCGAGTCGGCCGAGGCCATGAAGAGGCTCGTCGCCAAGGGCACGCTGGGCGCGGGGGTGCTCAGGACCGACGACGTCCATCGGGATTACGAGGCGCTCAGGTCCAAGGGCGTGGAGTTCCTCCAGGAACCCCAGGAGCGCCCGTACGGCACCGAGGCGATCCTCCGTGACGACTCCGGCAACTGGTTCTCGCTGACCCAGCCGCTTGAGCAGCTGGACACCAGCAAGGGCTGGGGGGAGTGCGTGGACCCCATGTGAGGACGGGTGTGATCCCGCGGGCCTACGCGCGGGCGCGGTAGGCCCGCATCGCCACCGGTATGAAGACCGCCGAGATCCCGGCCGCCCACACCAGGGTCCACAGGACCGGCCCGCCCGTGTCCCCGCCGAGCAGCAGCCCGCGGAAGGCGTCCGACAGGTGGGTCACCGGGTTGATGTGCACCCATGCCTGCAGCCAGCCCGGCATGGTCTCGGTCCGGACGAAGGCACTGCTGGTGAACGTGATCGGGAAGATCAGCACGAAGGCGAAGACCTGCACCTTCTCGGCGTCGCCCGCCAGCATGCCGATCAGGACCGCCGTCCAGGACACGGCCGCGGCGAAGATCAGCAGCATCAGCGTGGCGCCGAGGAAGCCGGCCGGGCCGCCCGTGATGCGGAACCCCAAGATCACGCCGAGCCCGATCATCAGCAGCATCGCCCACAGCTGCTTGACGAGATCGGCGGCGATCCGCCCGAACAGCGGGGCGGATCTCGCTATCGGCAGGCTCCGCAGCCGGTCGAAGACGCCCTTGGTCAGGTCGGTGTTCAGCGACATCGCCGTGTACGTGGTCATGAACAGCGTGTTCTGCACGATGACGCCCGCCAGTGCGTACTGCAGATACGCCTTGGGCGAGCCGGCCATCTGCCCGCCGAACACGAAGGTGAACAGGAACACGAACATGATCGGCGTGATGCTGTAGTCGACCAGCTCCAGCGGATTGTGCTTGACCGACACCAGGCTCCGCCAGGCCATCGTGGCGGTCTGCCGCAGCGCGGCCAGCGGTCCCACCCGGCCGCCGCGGCCCAGGGGCGCGGCGGCGGTGGCGGCGGTCATGACGGGCTCCCGGCCGTCTCGTACGCGTCGGCGCCGCCGTCGCCGGGCCTTCGCCCGCCGCTGCGCGGCTCCCCGGCCGCCGGCTCCCCGGGCCGCGCGGGCCCTGCGGTCCGGTGGCCGGTCAGCGCCAGGAAGACCTCGTCCAGCGAGGAGCGGCGCAGCGCCAGCTCGCCCACCGCGATCGCCGCCTGGTCGAGCTTGCGCACGACCGCGGGCATCAGCGCCGGATCGTTCACGGGCGCGGTGATCCCGTCGCCCTCGATCCGGGCCTGTGGGCCGGCCGCCTCCACGATCAGCGCGTGGGCGGTGGCGAGGTCGGCGCTGTGCACGGGCCTGAGCTGCAGGACCTGCCCGCCGACCTGCGACTTCAGCTGGTCGGGCGTGCCTTCGGCGATCACCCGGCCCTTGTCGATGACCACGATGTCGTCGGCGAGCCGGTCGGCCTCGTTCAGATACTGCGTCGTCAGCAGCGCCGTCATCCCGTCGGCGATCAGGCCGCGCAGCATGTCCCAGAGCTCGCCCCGGCTCTGCGGGTCGAGCCCGGTGGTGGGCTCGTCGAGGAAGAGGATGGCCGGCCTGCCGACGAGGCTCGCCGCCAGGTCGAGCCGCTGCCGCATGCCGCCCGAGTACGTCTTGGTGGCCCGGCCCGCCGCGTCGCCGAGGTGAAAGCGGTCCAGCAGTTCCCGCGCCCGGGCCCGGGCGTCGGCTCTGGTCATGCCCAGCAACCGGCCGATCATCAGCAGGTTCTCGGTGCCGGTGAGGTTCTCGTCGACCGCGGCGTACTGCCCGGTCAGTCCGATCATGGCGCGGACCAGGCCGGCCTCCCGCACGACGTCATGGCCGCCGGCCTCGGCGCGGCCGCCGTCGGGGGTGAGCAGCGTCGCGAAGATCCGGACGGCGGTGGTCTTGCCGGCGCCGTTCGGGCCGAGCATGCCGAGGACCGTGCCGGTGCGGGCGGCGAGGTCCACGCCGGCCAGGGCCTGCGTCTCCTTGAACCGTTTGGCCAGGCCTTCCGCCTGGATCGCGTAACTCATGGGATGCCCCCTCGGTTCCGCGGCTGCGGGCTGTGCGGCGGCGCGCCCTTCTGCGCCCCTCACCCACTGTGACCCATGCCACTGACACTCCGCGCGTCAGCGACCGGGGCTCCGCCCCGCACCCGGTCCTCCATCGCCGGACGGGCTGAGTGACGGGCTGACCGATGGGCTGACTGACGGGCTGAGAATCAGGCCCGTCGTCAGTCCGGTACCTGGATGATCGGGAAGCTGCCCGTGCTCGTCGGGGACGACTCCGGCAGCCAGAGCACGGCGATCGCGCCGCCCGAGCCCTCCACGTCGGGGTCGGCGTTGCGGAAGGTCAGGCGGGCGCCCAGGACGCGGGCCTGGCCGGCGGCGATGGTCAGGCCCAGGCCGTGGCCCTTGCCTGCGCGGTCCTTGCTGCCCGTGCGGAACCGGCTCGGGCCCTCCTGCAGCAGTTCCTCGGGAAAGCCGGGCCCGTGGTCGCGCACGCGCAGTACCCGGCCCTCGACCGTGACCTCGACGGGGCCCTTGCCGTGCTTGGCGGCGTTGGCCAGCAGGTTGCCCAGGATGCGCTCCAGCCGGCGCGGGTCGGTGGAGACGTAGGCGCTGCGGGCGACCGTGACCTGGGCCTCCGGTGCGACCGACCGCACGCGGCGCAGCACGAACTCGCCGAGCTCGATGTCCTGCAGCTCGGCGCGCTCGGCGAAGCTGTCCAGCCGGGCGACCTCCAGGACGTCCTCGACCAGTGTGCGCATGGCCTGCGCCCGGTCCCGTACGAGCTCGGTCGGCCGGCCCGGGGGCAGCAGTTCCGCCGCGGTCAGCAGGCCGGTGACGGGGGTGCGCAGCTCGTGCGCGATGTCGGCGGTGACGCGCCGCTCGGCCTCCAGCCGGTCGCGCAGCGCCTCGGCCATGCCGTCGACGGCGCGCGCCAGGTCGTCCGCCTCGTCGCGCACCCGGCCGCCGATGGCGTCGCGGACGCGGACGTCGGGGTCGCCGTCGGCGAGCCTGCGGGCCGCCGTGGCCGCCTTGCGCAGCCGCCGGGAGAGCTGGCCGCCGACGAGGATGCCCAGGGCGCAGCCGCCGAGTACGACCGAGACCGAGCCGATGATCAGGGCCCGGTCGAGGTCGTTGAGGATGTCGTAGCGGTCCTTGAAGCGCGTGTGGATCGAGAGAATTCTGCCGTTGCGCAGCGGCGTCGAGGCCCACACCTCGGGCGCGGCGTTGCCGCTGTCCTGCAGGTAGGTGGCGCGCAGTCCCAGGTCGGCGGCGTCGCGCAGCGGCTTGGGCAGGTCCGGGTCGTCCACCTTCGCGCGGAGCATCAGCTTGCCGCCCGTGGACTCGTAGTAGCGCTGGGCGATCTGGACGCGGTCGTCCATCTGGTCGCGGCTGCTGTTGAGCATGGAGACGCGGGCAGCGTTGTGGACCACGAGGCTGAGTGCGACGGCCACGAGCGCGCCGACACCCGCGATGGCCAGGCTGACCTTCCAGCGCAGACCACTGCGGAGCGCGAGCTTCACCACGTCACGACCATGGGTTTCACGGACACCTACGGTCAGCCTCGGAGCTTGTAGCCGAAGCCGCGGACCGTCTCGATGCGGTCCTGGCCGATCTTGCCGCGCAGCCGCTGCACGTGCACGTCGACGACGCGCGTGTCGCCGCCCCAGCCGTAGTCCCAGACCCGCTCCAGCAGCCGGTCGCGGGAGAGCACCGTGCCGGGCGCCGCGGAGAACTCCAGCAGCAGCCGCATCTCGGTGGGGGTGAGGGAGACGGGCGCACCGGCCTTGCGGACCTCCATGCCCTCCGTGTCGACCTCCAGGTCGCCGAAGCGCAGCACCCCGCCCTCGACCGCCTCGGACGCCTCCGCCGCTCCGCCGGCCGCGCCGCTGGCGTGCCCGAAGCGGCGCAGCACGGCCCGTATCCGGGCGACGAGCACGGCACCGTCGAAGGGCTTGGTCACGTAGTCGTCGGCGCCGGCCTCCAGCCCGAGGACGACGTCGATGGAGTCCGCACGCGCCGACAGCATGATCACAGGGACGGTCGACTCGTCGCGGATCCGGCGGCACAGGCTGACCCCGTCCAGTCCCGGAACCATGACGTCCAGCAGCGCGATGTCCGGCTGCCGGGCCCGGAAGCTCTCCAGCCCCAGCAACCCGTCCGGCACCGCGGTCACCAGGAAGCCGTCGCGCTCCAGCGCGAGCTGGGTCGCCTCCCGGATGACGTCGTCGTCCTCGACGAAGAGCACATGCGTATCGGCCACGCTGCCCTCAGCCCTCCGTTCCCTTGTTCCCGACCTTGCCGTAGTCGGTGTGCGTACGGCCGGACTCCTGGAAGGAGCCGTCCGACCAGTGGTACGTCAGGACATCTTCCCCCGAGGCGCAGCACACGGCGTCACCCGGAGCGTAGACCTGCTTGGTGATCACAAGGTCGCGCCGGTCGATGTCGGCGTAGACGGGGGACTGCTCGGCCGCGAACACATTCTCGTACGAGTCACCCTTGGGACGGTACACATACGAGCCGATGCCTATGGAGTCCCCGCAGGTCAGGAGGTTCACCACGATGTCGGCGCGGGACGCCCCGGTGAGCTGGCCGTAGATGACGTCGACCGGGTAGTGGTCCTTCACGCACGGCTTGAGGTTCTTCTTGATCTGATCGCTGACCTTGGGGTCGGCCTTGATCAGCTTGACCGCGTCGACCTTCCCCTGCGCCGCGGAGGCGGTCGCCGAGGGCATCCGGGTCGCGGCCTTCGCCGCGGACTGGGTCTGGGCGGGCCCTTCCTGGCGCACGCCCTCACTGCTCGCACCGCAACCGGCAAGCAGAAAACCGGCGGTCGCGGCCAGTGCGGAGACCGCGCCACCGGTGATCAGCGCCGGCTTGATGCCAGGTGCCCTGCTCAGGCCGCGCACCGTTCCCGCCCCCGATCGACGCGCTCAAGGGCGTGGAAGTCCAGGTCCCGGCTCTCCAGCTCCTGACGGAGCCGGGCCAGGGCCCGGTGCAGCGTGCTCTTGACCGTGCCGGTCGACATGCCGAGCGCCTCCGCGGTCTCCTCCGTGCTCATCTGCTCCCAGTGTCGCAGCACGACCACACTGCGCTGCTTGGGCGCCAGAACGCCGAGGATGTCCATCAGCAGGGCGCGGTCGGCGTGCTGCTCGGTGCCGTCCTCGACGCTGGCGTCGGGGAGCTGCTCGGTGGGCACCTCGTCGAGCTTGCGGGCGCGCCACCACTCCGTACGAGTGTTGATCATGACGCGGCGCAGGTAGGCGTCGGCCAGCGACTTGTCCGCTATGCCTTCCCAGCGGCCGTACGTGCGGACGAGGGCGGTCTGGAGGAGGTCCTGCGCGTCGATCGGGTCCGGAACGAGCCGCCGGGCGCTGCGCAGGAGGGCGTCCTGACGGTTGCGCACGTACTCTTCGAAGTCCAGAACCTTGCCGCTGCTGGCCATACTCGCAGCCTCCATTCCACTTGCGTCCCCGCGTCACGCTGGTGGTCCTCCAGCACGGAAAGGACGCTACGGAGGAGCTGTTGCAACGTGATGTGCAGCAGCCCTTCGGCAGGTGCACAGCTGTCCATAGGTTGTGTAACAGCCCGGCGGATAGATCGGGGAAAGAGCGGCTCTGTCCGTTTCGCAGCACCACGGGGCAGCGTCGAACGACGGTTTGTGTGACGAACCTTTGAACGGGCTGCGCGGTGGCTGTTCCCGGGCTGTGCCGTCGCTGTCGCCGGGCTGCGCGACGGCTGTCCGCGGGCCGTGCGGTGGCTGTGCCGGAGCTGTGTGACGGCTGCGTGCCGGACGCCTACGTGAGCGGCAGCCGGTACAGGCCGCCCGCCAGCGGCTCGACCAGGCCGTCGGCCACCAGCCCGTCCAGCGCCCTGGCCCGCTGCACCGGCTCGTGCCACACCGCGTCGAGCGCCGCCTGCGGCACCGGCGTGACCGCCTCCCGCAGCACCGCCAGCAGCTTGCCGCGCACCTGGCGGTCCGTACCCGCGTAGGTCTGGCCGCGGCGCGGCGGCCCGTCGTGCTCGGGCGACCCGGCGGCCAGCCAGGCGCACTCGGCGGCGATCGGGCAGCGGCCGCAGCCGGGCGTACGGGCCGTGCAGACCAGCGCGCCCAGTTCCATCGTGGCGGCGGCCCAGCGGGCGGCGGCCGTCTCGTCCTCGGGCAGCAGCGCCCGGGCGAGCCTGCGCTCGGCGGCCGTCGTGGCGTTCGGGGGGTACTGGGCGCCGGTCAGCGCGCGGGCGAAGACGCGGCGGACGTTGGTGTCGAGGACCGCGTGCCGCTGCCCGTAGGCGAACGACGCCACGGCCGCAGCCGTGTACTCGCCGACGCCCGGCAGCGCCAGCAGCTTGGCGTGGTCGTCCGGCACCTCGCCGCCGTGCCGCTCGGTGATCGCCGAGGCGGCGGCGTGCAGCCGCAGCGCGCGGCGGGGGTAGCCCAGCCGTCCCCAGGCGCGGACCGCCTCGCCCGGCGGCTCGGCCGCGAGGTCCGCGGGGCGCGGCCAGCGGGCCAGCCACTGCTCGTACACGGGCAGTACCCGGCTCACCGGGGTCTGCTGCAGCATGAACTCGCTGACCATCACCCCCCACGGCCCGGCCTCCGGGCGGCGCCAGGGCAGGTCGCGGGCGTGCACGCCGAACCAGTCGATCACCGGGGCGTGCAGAAGGGTGGACGTCTGGGGCGTGGTGGCAGGCATCGCAGTCATGGCACCCCGATCCTGGCATGCCCGCGCCGGGCCGGGGAAACGCGCCGGGCCCGCGTCGGCCATGCCGGCCCCGGTCCGCCCCGTTCGGGTGACCGGACGCGCCAACCGGCCCGCACGACCGGCGGCCTCCGTGACCCTGGCCGGAATGGAGACCGGCCGCGAAGTACCGCCCCTCGTCCGTTGCCGCGCGTGCGCGAACCCCCTGTGGTGGGACGTGACACCCATGCCCGCACTCGCACCCGGCTGGTACTGCTCCGCCTGCCGCCACCCGCCCGAGCGCTGCCGCAACGCCGCGGCCGCCGCGCCGGTCTGCCCGGAGGGGTGCTCCAGCTCCATCGTGGAGAGCGGCCCCGGCGGAGCCCGCACCTTCGCCTGCCACCGGAACTGAGGGGCGCGGACGGGGCGCGGCGGATTCTGCCTACGCTGAACACATGACTCCTACGGAGACGTTCCCGCCCACCATCAGGGCGGCCCTCGACGCGCACACGACCTTGACCCTGGCGTACGTGGACGAGGGCGGCCCGCAGGCGTGCGCCGTGTTCTACGCCGTCGCCGACCGGCAACCGGACAGCGGTCAAGGCCCCTGCCTGGTCTTCGTCGCATCCCCCGGCACCCGGCACGGCCGCGCCCTTCTCTCCGGCGATGCGCGCGTCGCCTTCACCGCGCAGTGCGACGGCCAGGACTGGACCGCCCTGACCGGGATTCAGGGCCGCGGCACCTGCCGCCTGCTGGAAGGCGCCGACCGTGCCACGGCCTGGCACGCCTACAGCGCGCGCTTTCCGTACGTGGAAGGCACCGACCGGCTCCGACAGGCCATGGAGCGTTCCGAATTGTGGGAGCTGCGCCCGGACTGGCTGCGCGTCGTCGACAATGGCCGCGGCTTCGGGCACAAGACCGAGTGGCCGCACCCGTTTTCGGCCTGAAACCGCCGTACACGTACCGCTTGTTGACGCTGCCCGCGACCGGCGCCGATGCCCTCCAAGAGGTCCGGTAGCGGGCAGATCATGAGAAAAGTAGGCACTCCTACGGCGGGTACTGGCTGGTGCCCTGGCCGATCTCTCGTAGAGTCTTCGCGTGGGATCTCTGCGCAATCCGATCGGGCCGCTTCCCTCCTCCATCTACTGGCGGCGGAGGGCAGTTGCGCTTGGCCTGCTCGGCCTTCTCGTACTGGTGATGGTGTGGCTGTTCGCGCTGGGGGGTGGTGACGGTTCCGAGGGTTCCCAGAGCGAGGCCTCCGACGGCAAGGGTTCGTCGGACACCACGATCACGCCCGGGCCGACCCCTTCCGGGCCGCACAACAGTCAACGGCCCGGCGGACGTGACGATTCCGGCAACGGCGGCGGCGCCGGCAGCGGTGGAGCCGCCGGCGGCGGTACGAGCGGTGGTTCCGGTGGAGGCGCCGGTACGGGCGGCGGCTCCGGCGGTGCGGGCAGCGTGGGCGGCTTCGGCGGCGGCGCCGGTCTGGCGGTGACCGGCGACGGCAAGGCGGTCCCGGCCGGATCGAGCCTGCCCGACTGCACGTCAGGGTCGGTGAAGATTTCGGTACGCAGCGTCAAGGCCTCCTACCGGCCCGACGAGAAGCCGAAGTTCGAGCTCGTCGTGCAGAACTCCGGTGGCAGCGCCTGCAAGGTCAACTTCGGCACCGCCGCCGCCCTGCTGAAGATCACGGACAGCAAGGGCGAAGAGCACGTGTGGGCGTCCGACGACTGCCCCCGCGGCACGGGCCCCGTGCTCTTCGAAGTGCCGGGCTCGGGCGAGACCAAGCGCACGCTGGAGTGGGACCGCAAGCGCAGCGCCCCGCGCTGTGCGACGCCGTCCGCCGCCGCCGCGGCGCCGGGGACGTACAAGGTCGAGGTGAAGGTGGCGGGCGTCACCGAGCGCACGGAGTTCGTCCTGGAGAACGCCTGAGGCGCTCGGCTGCCTGAGACCGCTCGGTTGCCTGAGACCGCCCGGCCGCCCGAGGCGTGAAGGCATGTGGGCGTGAGGGCGTGAAGACGTGAACGAGTGAGGGCCCCGCCGATGCGGGGCCCTCACTCGTATCCGCGGCTTATCAGCGGTTGATCCGCGGCTTCTACACGTACCGCTCGAGGATCGAGGACTCCGCCAGCCGCGAGAGACCCTCGCGGACCGAACGGGCGCGGGCCTCGCCGACGCCGTCGACCGTCTGCAGGTCGTCCACGCTCGCAGCGAGGAGCTTCTGCAGCCCCCCGAAGTGGTCCACGAGCCGCTCGATGATGGCGCCGGGCAGCCGGGGCACCTTCGCCAGCAGGCGGTAGCCGCGCGGCGAGACCGCCGAGTCCAGCGTCTCCGGGGAGCCGCTGTATCCCAGCGCCCTTGCCACGATGGGCAGTTCGAGCAGCTCGGCGTGGGTGAGGGAGTCCAGCTCGGAGAGGGCCTCGGCGACCGTGCGCGTGCGCTTGGCGGTCGGCTCGGGGACGTAGTCCCGCACGACCAGCTCGCGCTCGGGCTCCACGCCGGCGATCAACTCGTCCAGCTGGAGCGAGAGCAGCCGGCCGTCGGTGCCCAGCTCGACCACGTACTCCGCGATCTCCGTGGCGATGCGGCGCACCATCTCCAGCCGCTGCGAGACGGCCGTGACGTCCCGGACGGTGACCAGGTCCTCGATCTCCAGCGCGGAGAGCGTGCCGGCGACCTCGTCCAGGCGGAGCTTGTAGCGCTCCAGGGTGGCCAGCGCCTGGTTGGCGCGGGAGAGGATCGCCCCCGACTCCTCCAGGACGCGGCGCTCCCCGCCCACGTACAGCGCGATCAGCCGCATCGACTGGCTGACCGAGACGACGGGGAAGCCGGACTGGATGGAGGCTCGCTGCGCGGTGCGGTGGCGGGTGCCGGTCTCCTCGGTGGGGATGGAGGCGTCCGGGTAGAGCTGGACACCCGCCCGCACGATCTTGGAGATGTCCTTGTCGATGATCAGCGCGCCGTCCAGCTTGCACAGCTCGCGCAGGCGGGTGGCGGTGAACTCGACGTCCAGGACGAATCCACCGGTGCACATCTGCTCGACGGTCTTGTCCATGCCGAGGACGATGAGCCCGCCCGTGTTTCCGCGAAGGACACGCTCCAGGCCGTCGCGCAGGGGCGTGCCGGGCGCGACGGCGCTCAGCGAAGCGCGCATCAGCCCCTCGACGCCGGAGCCACCGGAGCCGCCTCCGGCCTTGCCGGGGCCCGATGCCCGGTCGTTGGCTGCCACTGCACTCCTCCGGTCGCAAGGTCAACGGTGCCGCGGGCCGCCCTGCTGCCGTGCACGCCGTCGTGCACGCCGTGTGCATCGCGTACGACGGTGTGTACGTACGGGCGGGACCAGGGCAAAGTCTACTGGCGCCCAGCCTATTAGGGGGCTGTCCTCAGCTCTCCTCCGGTCGGGCTCCGGCCACCGCGGCCCGCCCGCCCTCCTCCCGCTTCTGCCGCTTCTCCCGCTGGGGGCGCCCGGGCAGCACGCGGAGGGCGTCGCCTATGTCCGCGACCTCCAGGACCCGCATGCCGTCGGGGATCTTGCCGGGGTCGTTCGGCACGAGGGCGTGGGTGAAGCCGAGGCGGGCGGCCTCGGCCAGCCGCCGCTGCACGCCGGTGACCCTTCTGACCTCGCCCGCCAGGCCCACCTCGCCGATGGCCACCAGGTTCTTCGGCAGCGGGGTGTCGCTGGCGGCGCTGGCCAGGGCGAGCGCGATGGCGAGGTCGGCGGCGGGCTCGGAGAGCTTCACCCCGCCCACGGTGGCGCTGTAGATGTCCCGCTTGCCGAGGGCGCTGATCCGGCCGCGCTGTTCCAGCACGGCGAGCATCATCGACACCCGGGAGGTCTCCAGGCCGGAGGTGGTGCGGCGCGGCGAGGGGATCTGGGAGTCGACCGTCAGCGCCTGGACCTCGGCCACCAGCGGGCGGCGGCCCTCCAGGGTGACCGTCAGGCACGTGCCGGGCACGGGCTCGGCGCGGCGGGTGAGGAAGAGGCCGCTGGGGTCGGTCAGGCCGGTGATGCCCTCGTCGTGCAGCTCGAAGCAGCCGACCTCGTCGGTGGCCCCGTAGCGGTTCTTCACCCCGCGCACCAGGCGCAGGCGGGCGTGCCGGTCGCCCTCGAAGCTCAGGACGACGTCGACCAGGTGCTCCAGCAGGCGGGGGCCCGCGATCGCGCCGTCCTTGGTGACGTGACCGACCAGCAGCGTGGACATGCCGCGCTCCTTGGAGGCCCGGATGAGGGCGCCGGCGACCTCGCGCACCTGGGCCATGCCGCCGGGCGCGCCGTCGATCTCGGGGGAGGCCACGGTCTGGACGGAGTCCATGACCAGCAGGGACGGCTTCACCGAGTCCAGGTGCCCCAGGACGGCGGACAGGTCGGTCTCGGCGGCCAGGTAGAGGTGGTCGGAGAGCGCGCCGATCCGGTCGGCGCGCAGGCGGACCTGGCTCGCCGACTCCTCACCCGTGACGTAGAGGGTGCGGTGCTCCTCCGAGGAGGCCCGGGCCGCCACGTCCAGCAGCAGGGTCGACTTCCCGACGCCGGGCTCGCCCGCGAGCAGCACCACCGCGCCGGGCACGAGCCCGCCGCCCAGGACGCGGTCCAGCTCGGGCACGCCCGTGCCGCGCGCGGTGGCCTGGCGGCCGTCCACCTGCGCGATGGGCACCGCGGCGGACGTCACCCTGCCGGGCGCGGTCGTACGGACGGCGGGTGCGCCGAACTCCTCGACCGTGCCCCACGCCTGGCACTCCGGGCAGCGGCCGAGCCACTTCGCAGTGGTCCAGCCGCACTCGGTGCAGCGATAGGAGGGCCGGTCCTTGGCGGACGAGCGGGAGGTTCGGGCAGCCATGCGGAACACCGTAGCGGTGGCCACTGACAACGCCGGGCACGGTGCCGGGCACAGTGCGGGGCCGGTGCCGCGCACGATGCCGGGCCGGTGCCGGGCACGGTGCCGCGCACGATGCCGGGCCGTCCTCGTTCGCCAGTACGTGCCATCCACCACCTTGCGTGCGGAATGTGCGACTCCTGTCCCCTTTTGAGGGAGAGAGTCACCCGTATGGGTTAAACCTGCGGGAGCGGGGCGGACGTGGGCGCACCATCCGCCTACCGTCGCCGGGATGATGACGAGCAGGCCCGAGCCCCCCACGCATGCCACCGGCGCGCACCGCGCATCCCGCCGTGCGCCGCGCGCGGCCCAGCCCCCGGTCGTCGAGAACCCTGTTCACCCCCTGAACTCCGTGAACCCCGTGCACCCCGGTGCCGGGACCGCCGCCGAAGAGAGCGCGGCAGAGAAGACCGCCGTCGAAGAGAACTCCGCCGTCGAAGAGAACCCTGCCGACGGGCGGCCGGCCACCGGCCCCTGCCCGCCCGCGCGCTACGAGTCCCATCTGGACGGCCTGTTCACCTACTGCCTGTCCGTTCTGTGCGACCACGACGCCGCCGTCGACGCCCTCGGGGAGACCATCGCCCTCGCCGAGCGCCGCACCGACCGCGCCCCCGCCGCAGAGGAGGCGCACCGTGCCTGGCTGTACGCCCTGGCCCGCTGGGAGTGCCTGCGCAGGCTCGCCGAGCGGGGCACGGGCACCCGGCCCGGCGGCACCGGAGCCGGCGCCGGCACCGACTCCCGGGCGCGTGCGGAACTGGCCCTCCTCGCCTGGCCCGAGGCCGCCGGCACCACGGCCGAGCAGCGCGAGGCACTGGAACTGGCCGTCCGCCACGGCCTCGCCCCGAACGAGGTCGCC
This sequence comes from Streptomyces sp. NPDC026206, assembly GCF_040638465.1. NCBI lineage: Bacteria > Bacillati > Actinomycetota > Actinomycetes > Kitasatosporales > Streptomycetaceae > Streptomyces > Streptomyces sp. NPDC026206. Next base: position 10,767 of record NZ_JBEZYL010000013.1, on the reverse strand, counting down.
GCCGTGCTGCGCCTGGACTACGGCGCCGCGCGGACCCTGCTCTCCAGCGCCGCCTGCGAGGTCGAGCGCACCCGCACCGCGCTCGCCGTCGTGGAGTCCGGCCGCTGCCCGGTCGTCTCCCGGTTCGTGGGGGACACGCAGGTACTGCTGGGCGCCGCGCTCCGGCGCGAGCTCGTGCGACACGTGGACGAGTGCGCCGACTGCCGCCGTACCGCCGAGCGGGCCAACGCCGGAGAGCCCTGGCCCGGCACGGCCGCGTCCTCGGCCGCCCTGCCCGTACTGGAAGCGCCCCGCGCGGCTGCGCACGCCGCCCTGCAGCACGCCCTGGGCCCACGGCCCCAGCGCCGGCGCCCGGCCGCCGCCCGCCCCACCCCCCGCTTCGACCGCGGTGGCTTCCCCCTGACGCCCAGGGACCGCGCCGCCCGCCGCAGCCGCCTGCGCAGCCGGGCCGTGACGACCACCGTCCTCGCCACCGTCGTGGCCGCGCCCCTGCTCGCCCTGTGGGCCGCCTACCGCGGCGGGCCGCTCGGCGAGGGACAGGGCGCCGCCTCCGTGTCCGCCACGGAGACCGACAGCCTCGGCGGCAGCTCGCGCCAGGGGGCGTACGACGACCCGTACGCGGCCCCGTACGGCCCCTCGGGCCGCACCAGCAGCTCCACCGGCACCGGCACCGGCACCGGCACGCCCGCGACGGTGGGCCACCGGTTCTCCGAGGTGTCCGTCGCCGTGCTCGGCCCGGACGGCAGGCCCGTGCCGGCGGCGCGCGTCGTGATGCCGACGCCCGCGGCGGGGGCCGGACCCGCCCCGCTGCCCGCCGCGCCCGGACGGGTCGTGGGGCCCGGGCGCCTGACGGTCGAGGCACAGCCCAGCGGAACCGCCACGCTCATCACGCTCACCGCAGGCGGCGACGGGCCGGTCAGCTGGTCCATGTCGGCGGACGCGCCCTGGCTGCGGCTGAGCCAGCCGGGAGGTGTGCTGAACCCGGGCCGGTCCGTGACCGTCACGGTCGACGTGGACCATGCCCGGGAGCCTGCCGGGCGCTGGAGCGCGCGCGTGGCCATCGCGCCCGGCGGCAGCGTGGTGACGATCGAGGGATGTGGCGCGGCCCCCCAGCCCTCACCGCCCCCGGCCCACCCGAGCACCCCGCCCCCGAGCACCCCGGTGCCGGCCCCGGCACCGACCCGCACGAGCTGACCTGCATGGGCTGACCTGCACGGGCTGACCGGCGCGCGGGCCGAATCAGTCAGGCCGAACCGCAGGTTGAACGTCAGGCCGAACGGCCGGATCAGCGGGCGTCGGCCGGGTGCGGAGCCATCGGCAGGAGCGAGGCCATGCGCTCCTCGCACAGCTCCACCAGCCGCGCGTACCCCTTCTTGCCCATCAGCTCGATCAGCTCCGCCCGGTACGACACGTACACCGGCTCGCCGGCACCGTGTGCGGACCGCGCCGACGTGCACCACCAGTGCAGGTCGTGACCGCCCGCGCCCCAGCCGCGCCGGTCGTACTCGCCGATCGTGACCTGCAGCACCTGCGTGTCGTCCGGCCGGTCGATCCAGTCGTACGTACGCCGCACCGGCAGCTGCCAGCACACGTCGGGCTTGGTCTCCAGCGGCTCCCGGCCCTCCCGCAGGGCGAGGATGTGCAGCGAGCACCCGGCGCCGCCCGCGAAGCCGGGCCGGTTCTGGAAGATGCACGAGCCCTGCCAGCGGCGGGTCTGCCGCTCGCCGTCGTCCTCGTCGAGCTGCGTCCAGCCGGACTCCGTGCCCACGTCGTGGAACTGCCAGATGTCCGGCGTCAGGCGGGCGACGTGCCCGGCGACGCGCTTCTCGTCGTCCTCGTCGGAGAAGTGCGCCCCCAGCGTGCAGCAGCCGTCATCCGCGCGGCCCGCCTGGATGCCCTGGCAGCCGCTGCCGAAAACACACGTCCAGCGGGAGGTCAGCCAGGTCAGGTCACAGCGGAAGACCTGCTCCTCGTCCGCCGGGTCCGGGAACTCGACCCAGGCGCGGGCGAAGTCCAGCCCGACCTCGTCCGGAACGGCGCCCGTGCCCGGGGAGCCGGCCTTCGGGGCCTTGACCACCTTGGAGGCGAGCTTGTCGGCCTTGCCGGAGCTCTTCGTCTGGTTCTTCGAGGCCGTCGAGCCCGCGCTCCGCGCTTTGTCCGGTTTGGCCTTCTTCGTCTTCGCCACCCCTCAAGCCTAAGTGCCCCGAGCGGCAGCAGTAGCGTTCAGGCCATGAGACTCGGTGTCCTCGACGTGGGTTCGAACACGGTCCACCTGCTGGTGGTGGACGCGCACCCCGGTGCCCGCCCGCTGCCCGCTCACTCCCACAAGGCCGAGCTGCGCCTGGCCGAACTGATCGACGAGGACGGCGCCATCAGCGACGCCGGCATAGAGCGGCTGATCGCCGTGGTCCACGAGGCGCTGCAGGCCGCCGAGGACAAGGGCGTCGAAGAGGTCCTGCCCTTCGCCACCTCCGCCGTCCGCGAGGCCGCCAACGCGGACGCCGTCCTCGCCCGGGTCCGGGCGGAGACCGGCGTCACCCTGTCCGTGCTCTCCGGCTCCGAGGAGGCCCGGCTCACCTTCCTCGCCGCCCGCCGCTGGTTCGGCTGGTCGGCCGGAAAACTCCTTGTCCTCGACATCGGCGGCGGCTCCCTGGAAATGGCCTACGGCCTCGACGAGGAGCCCGACGCCGCCGTCTCCCTCCCCCTCGGCGCCGGGCGCCTCACCGCCGCCTGGCTCCCCGGCGATCCGCCCGAGCCCACGGACATACGGGCGCTGCGCCGCCACGTCCGCGCGGAGATCGCCCGCAACGTCGGCCCGTTCGCCCGCCTCGGCACCCCCGACCACACCGTCGCCACCTCCAAGACCTTCCGGCAGCTCGCCAGGATCGCCGGTGCCGCCCGCTCCGCCGACGGCCTCTACGTCCAGCGCACCCTGAACCGCAAGTCCCTCGAGGAGTGGGTGCCCCGGCTCGCCGGCATGAGCACCGGACAACGCGCCGGGCTCCCCGGCGTCTCGGAGGGCCGGGCCCGCCAGCTGCTCGCGGGCGCGCTCGTCGCGGAGGCGTCCCTGGACCTGCTCGGCCTGGACGAGGTGGAGATCTGCCCCTGGGCACTGCGCGAGGGCATCATCCTGCGACGCCTGGACCACCTGCCGAGTCCTGCGTGACCGGTCGCCGGGCCATCCGCCGGGCATCGCGTGACGGGCTGCCACGGGATTACGTGCCCGGGGAGGTGTGACGCCCGCCGCGGGACTACCTGCTGAGCCGTGCGTACCCGGTCGCCGGACCGTCTGCCCGGCACCGTGTGACGGGCTGCCGCGGATCGCGTGCTCGGCTCGGTGTGACGGCCCGCCGGGGGACCACGTGCCGAGCCCTGCGTACCCGGTCGCCGACCACGTGCCCGGCATCGCGTGACCGCCCGCCGCGGATCGCGTACCCGGCGCGGTGTGACGGCCCGCCGCCGGGATCACCTGCCGAGCCCTGCGTACCCGGTCGCCGGACCGTCCGCCCGGCATGGCGTGACGGCCCCCGCCGTGGGACCACGTGCCCGGCATCGCGTGACGGCCCGCCGCGGATCACGTGCCCGGCGCGGTGTGACGGCCCGCCGCCGGGATCACCTGCCGAGCCCTGCGTACCCGGTCGCCGGACCGTCCGCCCGGCATCGCGTGACGGCCCGCCGCGGACCACCTGCCCGGCGCCGCATGACCGGCCCGCCGCCGGACCGGCTGCGTACGCCCGGCTTGCGGGACCACCTGCCCGCTGCCGCAGGGGCGGGCATACGCTGTCCCTCGTGACAGAGCCAGTGGTGCGCATTCCGGATGCGAAGGTCGCCCTGTCAACGGCATCGGTCTACCCCGAGTCGACGGCGACGGCCTTCGAGATCGCCGCGCGCCTGGGTTACGACGGTGTCGAGGTCATGGTGTGGACCGACCCGGTCAGCCAGGACATCGACGCGCTGCGCCGCCTGTCCGACTACCACCAGGTGCCCATTCTGGCCGTGCACGCCCCTTGTCTGCTGATCACCCAGCGCGTCTGGTCGACGGACCCCTGGGTCAAGCTCCAGCGCGCCCGCGCGGCCGCCGAGAAGCTGGGCGCCACGACGGTCGTGGTGCACCCGCCGTTCCGGTGGCAGCGGTCGTACGCGCGGGACTTCGTCCGCGGGATCTGGCGCATGGCGGACGAGACCGACGTCCGGTTCGCCGTCGAGAACATGTACCCCTGGCGCTACCGCGACCGCGAGATGCTCGCCTACGCGCCCGACTGGGACGTCACCAAAGAGGACTACCGCCACTTCACCGTCGACCTCTCCCACACGGCGACCGCCCGGACGGACGCCCTCCAGATGATCGACCGGATGGGCGACCGGCTCGCCCACATCCACCTCGCCGACGGCAACGGCTCCGCCAAGGACGAGCACCTCGTCCCCGGCCGGGGCAAGCAGCCCTGCGCCGAGCTGCTGGAACGCCTCGCCGTCAACGGCTTCGACGGCCACATCGTGATCGAGGTCAACACCCGCCGCGCCATGTCGGCCGCCGAGCGGGAGGCCGACCTGGCCGAGGCGCTGGCCTACACCCGTCTGCACCTCGCCTCCCCGACGGGCGTGCCGAGATCATGACCGACGCCTCCGGCCGCCCGCCGGCCGCGAAGAAGCGCGGCCGCCCCGCCCGTACGGACGCGGGCGCCGGCCCCGGCGCCCGGGAGCGCATTCTCACCGCCGCCCGCGCCGAATTCGCCGAGCACGGCTACGACAAGGCGTCCATCCGCGGCATAGCCAAGGGCGCGGGCGTCGACCCCGCTCTGGTCCACCACTACTTCGGCCCGAAGGAACAGATCTTCGCCACCGCCGTCGAAGTGGCCTTCACGCCCGCCCTCAGCGCCTCGGAGGCCGTCACCGGCGGCAGCCCGGAAGGGGCGGGGGAGCGGCTGGCGCGCTTCGTCCTCGGCGTGTGGGAGGACCCCGTCACGCGCGAACCGCTGCTCGCGATCCTCCGCTCGGCCGTGGCCAACGAGACCGCCGCCAAGGTCTTCCGCGACCTGATCAGCACCCGCCTGATGGCCCGCATAGCCGCCCGGCTGAGCGGGCCGGACCCCCGGTTGCGCTCGGAGCTGGCCGCGGCGCAGCTGGTGGGCACGGCCATGATGCGGCACGTCATCAAGATCGAGCCGCTGGCGTCGGCCGACCTCGAACAGGTCATCGCGATGGTGGCACCGGCGGTGCAGCGCCACCTGACCGGGCCCTGGCCCTGAACTCAGGCCCCGGGCCTGGCCCTGGCCCGGGGCCTGCCCCCGGCCCCCGGCCCCCGGCAGGCCGGCAGGCCGGCAGGGCCCCGGCCCTGAGTCAAGCCCTGCAGCCCCCGCTCACCCCTGGGACGCGTCTCACATCGCGGAGACCCTGTCCAGATCTTGGATTACCGGCGTACGCTCGAAAGTCCAGAATCCATGATTCGAGGAGTCGAGCAGGATGCCCGAGCTGAGGTCCCGCACTGTCACCCACGGCCGCAACATGGCGGGCGCCCGAGCCCTTCTGCGGGCCGCGGGCGTAGAGCGCGAGGACTTCGGCAAGCCGATCATCGCGGTGGCCAACAGCTTCACCGAATTCGTGCCCGGCCACACCCACCTCCAGCCGGTCGGCCGCATCGTCTCCGACGCGATCAAGGCGGCGGGCGGCATCCCGCGCGAGTTCAACACCATCGCCGTCGACGACGGCATCGCGATGGGCCACGCCGGCATGCTCTACTCGCTGCCCTCCCGCGACCTGATCGCCGACTCCGTCGAGTACATGGTCGAGGCGCACTGCGCCGACGCGCTGATCTGCATCTCCAACTGCGACAAGATCACGCCGGGCATGCTCATGGCCGCCCTGCGCCTGAACATCCCGGTCGTCTTCGTCTCCGGCGGCCCGATGGAGGCCGGCCAGGCCACGCTCGTGGACGGCACCGTCCGCAAGCTGGACCTGATCAACGCCATCGTCGACGCCGTCGACGAGAACGTCTCCGACGAGGACGTCCTGCGCATCGAGGAGAACGCCTGCCCGACCTGCGGGTCGTGTTCCGGCATGTTCACCGCCAACTCGATGAACTGCCTCACCGAGGCGATCGGCCTGTCCCTGCCCGGCAACGGCTCGGTGCTCGCCACCCACACCGCCCGCAAGGCCCTGTACGAGAACGCCGGCCGCACGGTCGTGGAGATCACCAAGCGTTACTACGAGCAGGACGACGAGTCCGTCCTGCCGCGCAACATCGCCACCCGCGCCGCCTTCGACAACGCCATGGCCCTCGACATCGCCATGGGCGGCTCCACCAACACCATCCTGCATCTGCTCGCCGCCGCCCAGGAGGCCGGGCTCGACTACGACCTGAAGGACATCGACGCCGTCTCGCGCCGCGTCCCCTGCCTCGCCAAGGTCGCCCCCAACGTCGCCCCCGGCGGCACGTACTACATGGAGGACGTGCACCGCGCCGGCGGCATCCCCGCCATCCTGGGTGCGCTCCACCGCGGCGGGCTCCTCAACGAGGACGTCCACACCGTCCACTCCTCCTCGATCGCCGAGTGGCTCAAGACCTGGGACGTGCGCGGCGGCTCGCCGTCCGCCGAGGCCGTCGAGCTCTGGCACGCGGCGCCCGGCTGCGTCCGGTCCGCGACCGCCTTCTCGCAGTCCGAGCGCTGGGAGTCCCTCGACGTGGACGCCGCCGGCGGCTGCATCCGCTCCGTCGAGCACGCCTACTCCAAGGACGGCGGACTGGCCGTCCTCAAGGGCAACCTCGCGGTCGACGGCTGTGTCGTGAAGACCGCCGGTGTCGACGAGTCGGTCTGGACCTTCGAGGGCCCGGCCGTCGTCTGCGAGTCGCAGGACGAGGCCGTCGAGAAGATCCTCTCCAAGGGCGTCAAGGAGGGCGACGTCGTCGTCATCCGCTACGAGGGCCCGCGCGGCGGCCCCGGCATGCAGGAGATGCTCTACCCGACGTCCTTCCTCAAGGGCCGCGGCCTGGGCAAGGCCTGCGCCCTCGTCACCGACGGCCGCTTCTCCGGCGGCACGTCGGGCCTGTCCATCGGCCACGCCTCGCCCGAGGCGGCCTCCGGCGGCACGATCGCACTCGTCGAGGACGGCGACCGCATCCGCATCGACATCCCGAACCGGTCGATCGAACTGCTGGTGCCCGAGGAGGAACTGACGGCCCGGCGGGAGGCGCTCGGCGGTACGTACGCCCCGAAGAACCGCGAGCGCAAGGTCTCGGCGGCGCTGCGGGCCTACGCGGCCATGGCCACCAGCGCGGACAAGGGTGCGGTCCGCGACGTCAGCAGGCTCGGCTGAGCCGGCGCCCTACCGCCAACCGGCCGGGTTGAGTCCGTTCACCGCGAACACCGTCCCGTCCGGCGCCGCCCCGAACACCTTCCCGTCCGCCACCAGCGGTGCCGGAAGCAGCTCCAGCAAGCCCCGCCCGGCCCGCGCCAGGCGGGGCGACGTCTGCCCGAGCAGCGCGCCCCGCGCCGCGTCCACGGCCAGCAGCCGGCCGTCGGCGGCCGAGAAGTACAGCCGGTTCTCACTGGCGACGAGGGCCGAGGCGTTGGCCACGGACGTGTCCAGCCGCCAGTCGGCCACGGACCTGGCGGTGTTCAGCGCGGTGAGCCCGCCGTCGGAGGACAGCAGATAGACCGAGTCGCCGTTGGCCACGACGCTCGTCGCCTCAAGGGGCGTGGAGAGCGGCACCCGGCGCTCCCGCCCGATGCCCGGGGCATACCGGACGACCGCCGAGACGCGCGTACGGGAGTCGCTCTCCGTGAGATAGAGGGTGTCCTGCGGACCGTTGCCGACAGTGGCCAGATTTCCCTCCGCCGTCCACTGCCACAGCGTCGTGCCCTGTACGGCGTCGATGGCGACAACAGTGGTCCGCCGACCGTCGGCGGAGGGCGCGAGGGCGTACACGGGCCCGCTGCCGTAGAAGGAGAAGACAGGCTTGATGCCACCGGGCAGTGCGTGCCGCCACCGCTCCTGGTTCGTAGCGCCGTCGACAGCGGTGACCGTGCCGTCCGCGGCGACCAGCAGCACGGTGTCGCCCGCGTGATAGATCCGCCCACCGAACCCGGACACATCGCGCGTCCAGCGCGGCCTGCCGGTGGCGCGGTCGAGCGCCGACAGTTCCCGTTTGTCCGGTGAGAGCGCGTGAATCAGCCCGCCGGAGACGAAGGGCGCGCTCGGGGCTCCGCCGCCGGGCCGCTGGGCGGTGGCCGTCCGCCGCCACACCACCTTGCCGCTGACGCCATCTATACGCGCCGCGTGCACACCGCGCGCGGAGCAGTACAGGGCACCCGACGAGTAGGTGCAGAAGCCGGCCCGCACCTCGCCGTCCCCCGCCGCGTCCGCCGGTACGGACGTCTCCCACGGCTGCCAGGAGGACACGGCGGGATTGGGCCGCGTCTGCAGGGGCTGCCGGCCCAGCCCGTCGACCTGGTCCACCGCCCACGTGCCGCCCGCCCCCAGAGCCACGACGACCGCGGCGGCCACGGCGAGCCAACGGGCACGGGGAAGCCGGAGGCGGCGCGGGGATGCGGGGGAGGAGCCGGGGGTGGGATCACCGGAGGGTACGAGAGGGGCGTGGCGTGCGCGGCCGGCCTCGCGCAGGGGCGAGGGCGAGGGTGAGGCCGGCCGCGACTTGTCCTTCCCCAGAGGTCCGGACGGCAGGGAGAACGGCACCATGCCCATGATCACGTCAGGGGTCGGCCGGTCCGCGGGCTCCTTCGCCAGGCAGGCGCGGACCAGCGGTACGAGGTCCTCCGGGACGCCCGTCAGATCCGGCTCGTCGTGCACGACCTGGTACGCGACGATGTACGGACTCTCCGACTCGAACGGCCCCCGCCCCGTCGCCGCGTGCACCAGCAACGAGGCCAGCGCGAACACATCCGCCGCAGGCCCCACCTCACGCGGCCGCTGGAACTGCTCCGGTGCCATGAACGGCGGCGTGCCGATCAATTTCCCGGTCTCGGTGCGCAGCTCACTGTCGTACGGCCGGGAAATGCCGAAGTCGATGACCTTCGGACCGTCCTCGGCGAGCAGCACATTGCTCGGCTTCAGATCCCGGTGCACCACCCCGGCCCGGTGAATGTCCCGCAGCGCCTCCGCCAGCCCCGCAGCCAGCCGCCGCAGTTCGTCCGGGCCCAGCGGCCCATTCCGCTTCACCCGCTCCGAGAGCGTCGGCCCGGGAATGTAGAGGGTGGCCATCCAGGGCCGCCCGCTGTCCGGGTCGGCGTCGACCACCGACGCCGTGAACGCACCGCTCACCCGCCGCGCCGCCGCGACCTCCTGCCGGAAACGCGCCCTGAACTCGGGGTCCGCCGCGTACTCGGCATGCACCACCTTCACCGCGAGCCGCAGCCCCGAAGCGGAGCGCGCCAGGTGCACCACGCCCATGCCGCCGGAACCGAGACGCTCCTCCAGCCGGTACTGACCCGCATACTCCGGATCGTCCGCTTCCGGTCCCGTCCCGGCACTGCGCAGCGGCGGCATGCTCCCCACCCCCGTGTCACCCGTGTCAATCGGCTGTGTCAGTCGGCCGCTTCCGGCGCCTGCGGAGCCTAATCGATGGGGCAGGCGGGACCAGGTAGGCGTGCCGGGCGTTGCTAGCCTGCGCATGTCATTCACTTCACGGGGGGAAACACCATGACGTACTACCCGATTGCTCCCGGCCACCAGGTCAACGTCCGCCGGGGCCCGAGCAGCGACAGCGAGCTCATCAAGGTCCTCCCGCAGGGCTCCAGCGTGTCGATCCGCTGCCAGAGCCGGGGTGAGACGGTCTCCGGCCCGTGCGGCACCACCGACATCTGGGACTGCATCGCGCCGGGCCAGTACGTCTCCGACGCGTATGTGAAGACGGGCAGCAGCGACTTCGTGGCGACGCGCTGTTCCGGCTGACGTCCGATGACGTGAGGCGTGAGCCTCGGTCGAGGCCGTAGGACCACCTCCCGGGATGAGCCGCGCCAGGTGGCGATAATCGACGCATGAGCGATGAGCACCAGGCGGCGACCGCCCCTCGGCCGGAGCCCATCCGGTTCTTCGGCACCACGTGGGTCGACCACGGCGGCGGCTATGCCCTGCGGCGGGCCGGCGTCGCCGCAGGCTCGCTGGCCGCGGCCGCGGCGGGAGCGCTCGTCCTGCGTCTCGGCTACGAGGGCCTGGCCATCGCGAAGGTCGGTGGCCTGGTCAACGCCATGGTCGTCGTGGCCTTCGCCGTATGCAGTGCGATCGCGTTCCGCCGCGCCTGGGACGGCTTTGTGCGCCGCCCTGCCGCGGCAGCCACGGATGCGGCGGCCGAGCGCTCGATGCGCAGCCTCCTGATGATCGGCTTCATCGGCACACTGCTCGCCTACTTCTGCCGCACCCTCGTCGAGGCACCGGGCGAGAAGCTCCACCGGGCCGAGTACGAGGAGGCCCGCACCCGCCACGAGCGCCGTCGCACGGCACGCACCGGAAACCCGGCGGCCCGTGCCTCGAAGCGGCGGCGCAAGCACCCCTGAACCTCGTGTAGAGTTCTCCGAGTTGCCGCGGGGTCCGAGAGGACGCCGGGACAGCACTTCGAGCCGCACCGGCGGCAATCACCACTGCACGGTCCCTGAACGGGAAGTATTTCGGCATGCCGGAATACGGAACGGAACGGACTCGGGACTCCGATTAGGAGCCTCGGGGAAAATCCGCTAAAGTAGTGATCACGCCGGAAGGCGCGAAACAAACCCCGCTCCGACAGGGGGCCGGAAACGAAATCCGAACCGACTGCTT
>NZ_JBEZYL010000012.1:0-175400 GCF_040638465.1 Streptomyces sp. NPDC026206 | reverse complement strand
GGCACCGCCGTGCCGGCGGGATGCCCGCGGCGGTAGCCGCAATATTTCCCCGCCGCAGCGGCGCTCAGCCGCAGCGGCGCAGTCCGGCGGTGCCCACAACGAGGACCTCGGCCACCCCGCCCGCAGGGGGCCTGAGCCGCCACTGGTGCAGGCAGGCACCGCCGTGTCGGCGGGATGCCCGCGGCGGTAGCCGCAATATTTCCCCGCCGCAGCGGCGCTCAGCCGCAGCGGCGCAGTCCGGCGGTGCCCGGCAACCAGGACCCCGGCCGCCCCCGCCGCGGCGGCGTGATCCGGTGGCCCCGCCGGTGGCACCGTCGGCTCCCCGGTAGGACCTTCCCGCCGCTGCGGCGGCCGAGTTCTGCCGTGCCGACGGGATGCCCGCGGCGGTAGCCGCAATATCCCCGGCCGCGACGGCGCCCGGCCGCGACGGCGCAGCCCGGCGGCACCCGGCAACCAGAACCCCCGCCGCCCCCCGCCCCAGGGGCATGCACGCAGAAATAGCCCACGCCCAGCGCCCAGCGTTACGGCAGCATGGCCCCATGCCCGTACTGACGCGCGACGAAGCGCAGACCCGAGCCCGGCTCCTCGACGTCCACCGCTACCGCATCGACCTCGACCTCACCCGCGGCGACGAGCACTTCGCCTCCACCACCGTCATCCGCTTCACCGCCCGCGAAGCCGGCCGCACCTTCGTCGAACTCAAGCCCGCCACCCTGCGCCGGGCCACCCTCGACGGCACCCCCCTCGACCCCGCCACCCTCCACGGCAACCGGCTCCCGCTGACCCTCACCGCGGGCGAGCACGAACTACGCGTCGAAGCCGACATGCGCTACTCCCGCACCGGCGAAGGCATGCACCGCTTCACCGACCCCGCCGACGGCCGCACCTACCTCTACACCCAGACCTTCCTCGACGACGTCCAGCGCGTCTTCGCCGCCTTCGACCAGCCCGACCTCAAGGCCCTCTTCGACGCAACCGTCACCGCACCACCCGAGTGGACCGTCCTCGGCAACGCCATAGCCACCCGCACCGGCCCACCCGAGGACGGACGCTGGCAGCTCGCCACCACCAAGCCGCTCAGCACCTACTTCGTCGCCTTCGCCGCCGGCCCCTGGCACAGCATCCGCACCGAACACGCCGGGCTCCCCTTCGCCCTGCACTGCCGCCAGTCCCTCGCCCCCCACCTCGATACCGACGCCCACGAGATCCTCGACATCACCCGGCGCTGCTTCGACCGCTTCCACGAGATCTTCGACGAGCCCTACCCCTTCGACTCCTACGACCAGGCCTTCGTCCCCGAATTCAACGCCGGCGCCATGGAGAACCCCGGCCTGGTCACCTTCCGCGACGAATACGTCTTCCGCTCCGCCGTCACCGACACCGAACGCATGAGCCGCGGCACGACCATCGCCCACGAGATGGCCCACATGTGGTTCGGCGACCTCGTCACCCTCCAGTGGTGGGACGACATCTGGCTCAACGAGTCCTTCGCCGAGTACATGGGCGTCCAGATCCTCGCCGAAGCCACCCGCTTCGACGACACCTGGACCGACTTCGCCATCGCCCGCAAGACCTGGGGCTACGACGCCGACCAACGCCCCTCCACCCACCCCGTAGCCCCCGCACCCCACGACGTCCACGACACCGCCTCCGCCCTGCTCAACTTCGACGGCATCTCCTACGCCAAGGGCGCCTCCGCCCTGCGCCAGCTCGTCACCTGGCTCGGCGAAAAGGACTTCCTCACCGGCATCAACGACCACTTCGCCCGCCACCGCTTCGGCAACGCCACCCTCGCCGACTTCATCGACTCCCTCGCCCGCAACACCGACCGCGACGTCCACGCCTGGGCCGCCACCTGGCTACGCACCAGCGGCGCGGACACCCTCACCCCCACCGTCACCGACGACGGACCCGACCGCTGGCGACTCGACCTCCACCACGACGGCACCCGCCCCCACCACCTCGCCATCGGCCTCTACGACCGCACACCCGGCGACCCCCGCACCCTCACCCCACGCGAACCCCACACCACCGACCTCCCCACCGGCCCCGGCACCCACAGCCTGACCCTCCCCGGCCCCCGCCCCGACCTCGTCCTCCTCAACGACGGCGACCTCACCTACGCCAAGGTCCGCCTCGACCCCGGCTCCTGGCACACCGCCCTCACCACCCTCTCCGGCCTCCCCGAACCCCTCAGCCGGGCCGTCCTGTGGAACGCCGCCCGCGACATGGTCCGCGACGGCGAACTCCACCCCCACGCCTACCTCGACGCAGCCCGCACCCACCTGCCCCACGAAAACGACATCGCCGTCGTCCAGGGCGTCCTGGCCTTCGCCCGCACCCACATCACCGACCGCTACAGCACCCCCACCGACCGCCCCCACGCCCTGACCACCCTCACCGAGCTCTGCCACGACCTGCTCGACCGCACCCGGCACACCACCGGCACCGAAGGCCTGCGCCTGGCCGCCGCCCGCACCCTCATCGACAGCGCCACCACCCCCACCACCCTCCACGACTGGCTCCGCACCGGCACCGCACCCGGCGGCCCCGCCCTCGACCCCGAACTCCGCTGGCGCATCCTCACCCGCCTCGCCGCACTCGGCGCCGCCACCCCGCACGACATCGACACCGAACTCGCCCGCGACCCCAGCGCCACCGGCCAGGAAGGCGCCGCACGCTGCCGCGCCGCCCTCCCCGACCCCGCCGCCAAGGAAACCGCCTGGCACGCCATGTACACCGGCGACCACCTCAGCAACTACCTGTTCACCGCCACCGCCCAAGGCTTCTGGCAACCGGGACAGCTCGACCTCGTACGCCCCTACCGCGACCGCTACTACCCCGACGCCATCGCCCTCGCCACCCGCCGCGGCCCCGCCCTCGCCGCCGCCGCCGGAACCCACGGCTTCCCCCACCCCCTGGTCGAGGAGGAGACCCTGCGCCGCGGCCAGGACTGCCTGCGCGACGCCGACCCCACCCCCACACTGCGCCGCAAGCTCACCGACCAGCTCGACGACCTGCGCCGCGCCCTCGCCGTCCGCACCGCCCGGACCCAGCCGTAACCACCGGCCCGCACCCGGGATGACCCACAGCCCCGGCCCGTAGCCGGACAACCGCCCGGCAGCACAGCCACAAAGCCGCACGCCGCCCAGCCGCCCACCGGAAACGACAAAGGCCCCCGTACCCCACCCAGGGGTACGGGGGCCTCGGCCCATGGCTCTGCCGGCGGTCAGTCGCGCGCTTCGCCTGCAGCGGCGTCCGACGGCTGCGCCGCGCGCAGCTCCTCCAGGAAGCGGTCGACGACGCCGCTCTCCCGCGCATAGTCGGCCATCGACTCGCCGACGATCCTGCCCGCCAGCTCCGTGGCCAGCGCACCGACCTGCTCGCGCAGCTCGGCCTCCGCGACCGCCCGCTCGGCGTCGATCACCGCGTGACCGGCAGCGATGATGTCCTCACGCTGACGCTGGCCCTCGGCCCGCAGCTCCGCGATGATCGCCGTACCCTGCTCGACCGACTCCTGCCGCAGGCGCGCCGCCTCATGACGGGCCTCGGCCAGCAGCTCCTGGTACTCGGCGTGGACCCGCGCCGCCTCGGCACGCGTCTCCTCGGCCTCCTCGAAACGCCCCTCAGTGGCGTTCTCGCGCTCGACGAGGACCTTGTTGATCCTGGGCAGGACCACCTTCGCCATCAGGGCGAAAACGATGAAGAACAGCACCAGCCCCAGGACGAGCGGCGCGGGCTCGGGCTTCAGAGGCCCTACGTCGATAGCAAAAGTCATGGCCATGGTGTGCACATTACCTTGTGGCCCGCCCCGCACCGGGACCCGCACCCACCACCGCACCCCGGCCAGGGCCCGGCCCGAAGGACCGACTCACGCGCGCCACAAGGCCACGGCAATCCGCGTACCCCCATCGGGCGAACCCTCCCGCACTCCAGGTCACCGACCGGGCACAGCCGGTAGCTTGGCCCGTTGGTGCCAGCCCCGGACCCGAGAAACCGCACCTTCCAGCCCCTCCCCGACGCCCCCCACACCAACCACCCGGCGGACCCCACCCGGCGGACGGTCCCCGCACCGCCACCACCCCCGCACACGAACCACCGCCGCCCCCGCCCTCCCGACCACGGCACCGGACCCGCCCCGGACCCCGCCCCGGATCCACCCGACGACCTCCGACACCCGCTGACACTCGTGGAAGGCCACACCACCCGATGACCCCCACACCCCCCGCCTCCGCCCCCGACCAACCCCTCGACCTCGCCGGCATCGGCATCGGCCCCTTCAACCTCTCCCTCGCCGCCCTCGCCCAGCCCGTCCAAGACCTGCGCACCGCCTTCTACGACCAGAACCCCACCTTCCAGTGGCACCCAGGCCTCCTCATCGACGGCACCACCCTCCAGGTCCCCCACCTCGCCGACCTCGTCACCCTCGCCGACCCCACCAGCCCCTGGACCTTCCTCAACTACCTCAAAACCCGAGAACGCCTCTACCCCTTCTACTTCTCCGAGCGCCACCACATCCACCGCGCCGAATACGACGCCTACTGCCGCTGGGTCAGCGAAAACCTCACCGGACTCCACTTCAACCACCACATCGACGCCGTCCGCTGGAACCCCGAACGCGTCCTCTTCGAAATCGACTACACCCAGCTCGACCCCGAAGGCGAAGCCGACGCCCTCGGCCGCGCCTACACCCGCAACCTCGTCCTCGGCGTAGGCACCACCCCCTACATCCCCGAACCCCTACGCCCCCTCGCCGAAGCAGCCAACGTCCCCGTCATCCACTCCGCCGACTACCTCGACCACCGCGAAAAACTCCTCGAAGCCGAACACATCACCATCATCGGCTCCGGACAATCAGGCGCCGAAGTGTTCCTCGACCTCCTCCGCCGCCGCCCCACCGGCCACGAAAAACTCGCCTGGCTCGCCCGCAGCCCCGCATTCGCCCCCATGGAATACAGCAAACTCGGCCTCGAACACTTCACCCCCGACTACACCCACTACTTCCGCACCCTCCCCGAACCCGTACGCGACCAGGTCCTGCCCCAGCAATGGCAGCTCCACCAAGGCATCGACAACCACACCATCACCGACATCCACGACGAGCTCTACCGCCGCAGCCTCCACGGCGGCTGGCCCGACACCGTCCTCACCCCCGGAGTCTTCGTACGCACCGCCGGACGCGTCGGCACCACCCGCGTCGAACTCCACCTCGAACACATCCAGCAAGGCACCCGCTCACGCCTCACCACCGACGCCGTCATCCTCGCCACCGGCTACCGCGAACGCCGCGTCGACACCCTCCTCGCCGCCCTCGACCCCTACATCCGCCGCGACTCCAACGGCCGCCCCCGCATCGACGAACACCACCGGCTCATCCTCGACGCCTCCGTCAAGGGCGCCATCCACGTCCAGAACGCCGAAACCCACACCCACGGCGTCGGCACCCCCGACCTCGGCCTCGCCGCCTGGCGCAGCGCCGTCATCCTCAACGCCGTCACCGGAAAAACCCACTACCCCCTCCCACAACGCACCGCCTTCACCACCTTCGGCCTGGAGCCGCGACCACAGCCACGGCCCCACACCGGCAGCATCACCTCAGAAAACCGGCACACCATCCCGCGTCAGCTTCCAGTCCACTGAAGCAAACGACGCCACATCAATCGCCTGCTTCGCCTTCACCCAACCGATGATCGTGTTACGAATCTCCTCCGAATTCGCCCACAACTGCTTGGCACGCGCCACATGCGGGAAATTCCCGCCACCACTCGCCCGGTAGTTGTTCACCGCCAGAACGAACTCCGCCGAATCAACCAGCGGCTTCCCGCCGAACGACAGGTTCACAACCCGCGAACCCGGCGCCTTCGCCACATCGATCTCGTACGACAAGCCGCTCACGACGTCGTAGTTGTAGTCCGGAACACCCTCCGCGTTCGTCAGCTTCGCCGGATCCACCGGCACACCGGACGGCGTCTGCACGTAATAGCGCGCCGAGAACTCAAGATAAGCACGCAGCTGCGCACCCGTCAGCAGCCGTGCCTCCAGCGTATTCTCGAACGGATACAGACCCGCCACCTCCCGTATCGTCACCTTCCCCGCAGGAACAGCAGCCGTACGGGAGAAACACGACGCCTGAGAAAGAACAGGAAGGGAGGCATACGCGGTACCCGCGAGCGCCCCCCGGACCGTCTCCACCTGAACATGATTGATGAAATCAATGATCGGAGTGTCCTTGTACGACGCCTCCGCCGCACTCATCGCCGCCGACGACGTACCGATCACCTGATTCACATACGCCACCACCTTGCGGTGCTCATCGCTCAACAGACCCGTGATCCCGCGGTCCTCGACAACCGTGTTCGAGTTCAGCACCTTCGCCGACACCGACTCGACCTGCCAGCAACCCCGCTCCCACACCAGATCGAAGTCGAACAACGTCAGCCGCTGCCCCCACTTCAACGGCTCGGACAACACCACCTGCTTGCCCGTCTTCTTGTTCGCCACCCGGTACTCGGGAATCTCCGTGTGCGCATGACCCACGAGAATCGCATCGATACCCGGCACCTGCTCGGCCACCAGAGCCGCCGCATTCTCGACGTACGGCAACTGATCACCGTACGACGACGTACCACTCGAACCCGAGTGCGCCGACACGATCACCACGTCCGCACCCAGCGAACGCAGCTTCGGCACCCACTTCGCAGCCTGCTCCTCCAGGCCCGGGAAAACCATCCTCCCCTGCACATTCGCCTTGTCCCAGATCGCGATACCAGGGTTGGTCAGCCCCAGAACCGCCACCCGCACATCACGACCGTGCGGCGTACACACCCTCTTCATCACGTAGGGCGGAAAAGCCGGACGCAACGTCTTCGCATCCAGGGCATTCGCCCCCAGAATGGGAAAACGACACTGCTCCTGGAACTTCCGCAGCGTCGGAATACCATAGTTGAACTCATGATTGCCCAGAGCGGCGGCGTCATACCCGATCGCGTTCATCGCCTGCGCCATCGGATGCACCGGACCGTTCGCACCCGTGATCGGATCGACCTTCGCGTAGTAGTACGACAACTGGGTACCCTGAATCGTGTCACCCGCATCGATCAGCAGAGTATTGCGCCGACCCTTCTCGGCACGCACCTGATTCACCAGAGTCGAAATCTTGGCAAGACCCACATCATTGTGCGCCTTGTCATCGAACTCCGCATCGGTGAAATAATCCCAGTTGAAAACGTTGCCGTGCAGATCCGTGGTGCCCATCACGGTGAACGAGTACCGCTTCTTCCGGCCCCCGGCAGACTCCGCCTCCGCCGCCTCCGCCGGCGCCGCACTCACAGCACCCACCAGCGCCACACCCGCACCCGTCGCAGCGGTACGCCCCAGAAAATTCCTACGGTTGAGCGGCATATGTTCTGTTCTCCCCATTCATCATGCAGAACCAACGCGCGTAGATTCTGGCCCAGCAACCACACCCCCCAACACCCTCACAAGGTTGCGAATGCGTCACCCCGGACCCCACCACAACCCCCGGTCACCTGACACGCTGAACCCATGACCACACCAACACCCCTGCCCTACGGAACCCCCGACACCCCCCGCATCGCCGTCCGCGGAGAAGCCCGCCTCGAAGTCGACCCCGAAATCGCCCACCTCGGCATCACCGTCAACGCCCGCGGCACCGACCGCCGCAACACCCTCGAAGACCTCACCCGCCGCAACAACCAAGTCCTCGACCTCCTCAAGTCCTACGGCGACACCGTCGAAAAACTCGAGACCGGAAACTTCACCATCACCCCACAACTCACCGACAAAGGACGCCACGAACGCATCCGCGCCTACCACGGCACCGTCCACCTCACCGCAACCCTCGCCGACTTCACCACCCTCGGCGAACTCGCCACCCGACTCGCCGAACACGACCTCACCCGCATCGACGGCCCCTGGTGGGCCCTGCGCCCCGACTCACCCGCCCACCGCGAAGCCCGCCGCCAAGCCGTACACGAAGCCGTCCAACGCGCCCGCGAATACGCCGAAGCACTCGGCGCCGAACTCACCGCCGTCGTCGAACTCGCCGACACCGGAGCCGAGAACACCGGCCTCCCCGGCTACCCACCGGCAGCCCCCGGCGGCATGATGCGCACCGCCGGATACGGCGGTGCCCCCGCACCCACCCCCGCACTCGACCTCGAACCCCAGCGCCAGACCGTCTACGCCCACGTCAACGCACGCTTCACAATGACCCGCCCGGTGCTGTGAGGTGACCTGCGAGATGCTCATCGGAGCGGCTCGCTGCACATTTCACAAGGTGTCAACAACCTTTCTCGTAAAGGACGTTGAGTAGTTGCGAGGGGTCAATTCTCTACCCACCAGTAGGTCATAAGGTCGTGCCATGCGCCGAGCGAAAATCGTCTGCACCCTGGGCCCCGCCACCGACTCGTACGAGCAGATCAAGGCACTCGTCGAAGCCGGCATGGACGTAGCCCGCTTCAACCTCAGCCACGGCACCTACGTCGAACACGAGGCTCGGTACCAGCGGGTACGCAAGGCCGCAGAGGAAACCGGCCGCAACATCGGCATCCTCGCCGACCTTCAAGGCCCGAAGATCCGCCTCGGCCGCTTCCACGAAGGCCCCGTACTCCTTGAACGCGGCGACGAATTCACCATCACCGTCGAAGAGACCGAAGGCGACCGCCACATCTGCGGCACCACCTACGACGGCCTCGCCACCGACGTCACCAAAGGCGAACGCATCCTCGTCGACGACGGCCGCGTCACCCTCGAAGTCACCGAAGTCGACGGCCCCCACGTCAAGACCCTCGTCCTCGAAGGCGGCATGGTCTCCGACCACAAAGGCCTCAACCTCCCCGGCGTCGCCGTCTCCGTCCCCGCCCTCTCCGAAAAAGACGTCGAAGACCTCCGCTGGGCCCTCACCACCGGCGCCGACATCATCGCCCTCTCCTTCGTCCGCAGCGCACACGACATCGACGACGTCCACCGCGTCATGGACGAGGAAGGCCGCCGCCTCCCCGTCATCGCCAAGATCGAAAAGCCCCAGGCCGTCGAGAACCTCGACGGCATCGTCGCCGCCTTCGACGGCATCATGGTCGCCCGCGGCGACCTCGGCGTCGAAATGCCACTCGAAACGGTCCCCATCGTCCAAAAACGAGCGATCAAGCTCGCCAAGCGCAACGCCAAGCCGGTCATCGTCGCCACCCAGATGCTCGACTCCATGATCGACGCCTCCCGCCCCACCCGCGCCGAGGCCTCCGACGTCGCCAACGCCGTCATCGACGGCACCGACGCTGTCATGCTCAGCGGCGAGACCAGCGTCGGCACGTACCCCGTCGAAACGGTCAGGACCATGGGCCGCATCGTGGCGGCAGCAGAGGAAGACGTCCTCGCCAAGGGCCTGCCCCCACTGACCGAACGCAGCAAGCCCCGCACCCAGGGCGGAGCAGTCGCCCGCGCCGCAGCCGAAATGGGCGACTTCCTCGGCGCCAAGTTCCTCGTCGCCTTCACCCAATCCGGCGACACGGTACGAAGGCTCTCGCGCTATCGGTCACCCATCCCACTGCTGGCATTCACGCCCGAGCCGGAGACCCGGTCGCAGCTCAACCTCACGTGGGGAGTGGAGACGTTCCTGGGGCCGATGGTCCAGACGACGGACGAGATGGTCGACCAGGTCGACGAGTACCTGTTGCGGATCGGACGATGCCGCAAGGGCGACATGGTCATCATCACGGCCGGGTCCCCGCCGGGGGTGGCGGGGACGACCAACCTGGTGCGGGTGCACCACATCGGGGAGGACGATTCGCCGAAGGAGCGGTAGCTAGTACTTCGGGCCGATGTGGGTGTCCATGAGGGCGACGGAGGCGCGGCGGGCGACGGAGATGTTCTGGGCTCTTCGGCTCTGGTAGGTGGTTTTCCACTCGACGCCGACCTTGTCGAGCGTGTCGGTGAAGAGCTTCAGGATGTCCTTGGACGTGTTGGTGAAGAAGTAGCGAGGGTACTCGTAGCGCTTGACCTCGCCGTTGACGACGCGGGTGGTCCAGTTGGTGATGCGAGAGCCGTCGGAGTGGATGAGCCCGCGGATGAACTCCCATGGGTGGGTGTCCACCAACTCCTGCTGCCACGGCTCAAGCGTGATGGGGCGCTCATGCTTCCTGCCTGGGCCGTGCTGAGGAAAGAGGCACGGAAGGTGTTTCGAGTACATCTTCACGTAGGTGCAACCGGTGCTGCGCACTCGGCAGACCTTGTTGTCGGGAAAGACGGTCCGGATGGCCTTTGCTGCGGCTTCGATCAGCCCCGGCCACTTGTCGCCGCATGCGATGGAGAGGCTCGGTGACCGGTGCTTGCGGTAGTGGATGATGTGGCCGTCGCCCAGGTAGAGGCCGAGCAGGTAGACGTACGCGGCTGACTCCGTCGGCTGATGGGGTGCGGAGCAGCAACGTGCGCACTCCGTGGTTGCACGGGGGAGGGGCTCGACCCTGGTTTGCCATGAGCGGATCGCGTGCCGGGATATGCCGGTCTGCTTGCTTACGGAGTTGAGGCTGTCGCCTTGGCTGACGAGAGCAAGAGCATGCTTGCGTGTCTCGAAGTCGTACACGAGAAGCGAGTCTGGCGGGATCTATGCGGTCGCGGGCCGATTCGAAGCCATGTTCACCGCGGCGAGTGAAGATCCCCAATGATTGGGAGTTTCAGTCGACCTTCGAAATGAAGGTAAAGTACCCCGGGTCGGATTCGAACCGACACTGGATGGGTTTTGAATCCATTGCCTCTAACCAGTTGGGCTACCGGGGCCCTTGCAATCCAAGGGAAGTGTATACCCCCTCGGTGCTCAAAACTACATGACGTAGGTAGGCTCGTGCAGCAGCACCTGCCCTAACGAGGAGACACGTGACCGCCGCCGAGCCCCAGCCGCCCGTCGACGACGAGCCGCAGCACACCCCTCCGCACATCACCCGTGTCGTGATCGCCGAGGACGAGGCCCTGATCCGTCTCGACCTCAAAGAGATGCTCGAAGAAGAGGGCTACTCCGTCGTGGGCGAGGCGGGCGACGGTGAGACGGCCGTCGCGCTGGCGCGGGAGCACAAGCCGGATCTGGTGATCCTGGATGTGAAGATGCCGGTCCTGGACGGGATCTCCGCCGCAGAGCGGATCGCGGCCGAGTCGATCGCGCCCGTCCTGATGCTGACCGCGTTCTCGCAGCGCGACCTCGTGGAGCGGGCCCGTGACGCCGGGGCCATGGCCTACCTGGTGAAGCCGTTCAGCAAGAGCGATGTCGTCCCGGCCATCGAGATGGCCGTGTCCCGGTTCACGGAGCTGAAGGCGCTGGAGCAGGAGGTCGCGGACCTCTCCCAGCGGCTGGAGACGCGGAAGCTGGTGGACCGGGCGAAGAGTGTGCTGCAGACGCAGTACGGGCTGTCCGAGCCGGCGGCGTTCCGGTGGATCCAGAAGACGTCGATGGATCGTCGGCTGTCGATGCAGCAGGTGGCGGAGGCGGTCATCGAGGACGCCAAGGAGAAGAAGGCGTCGAAGGAGCAGTAGCGGCAGCAGTTCTTGCTGGATGGGGCCCGTGTCCGTGTGGACGCGGGCCCCTTCTTCGTCTCCTGGGTCAGTCCTCGCCGAGGTAGGCCTTGCGTACGGATTCGTCGTGGAGAAGGTCCGTCCCCGTCCCCGACAGGACGATCTTGCCGATCTCCATGACGTGGCCGTGGTCGGCGAGGGTGAGGGCGGCTTGGGCGTTCTGTTCGACGAGCAGGATGGTGGTGCCGGAGGCCTTGAGTTCGGCGATGGTTTGCATGATCTTCCGCATCATGATCGGGGAGAGGCCCATGGAGGGTTCGTCGAGCATGAGGAGTTTGGGGCGGGACATGAGGGCGCGGCCCATGGCGAGCATCTGTTGTTCGCCGCCGGAGAGGGTGCCTGCTTTTTGGCCGGCTCGTTCGCCGAGGATGGGGAAGAGGTCGTAGGCGCGCTGGATGTCGCGTGTGATGCCGTCTGTGTCCTTGCGGAGGAAGGCGCCGAGCTGGAGGTTTTCGGCGATGGTGAGGCGGGGGAAGATGTGGCGGCCTTCGGGGGAGTGGGCGAGGCCGCGGGCGACGATTTCGTGGGCGGGGGTGCCGGCGAGGGAGTGGCCGTCGAAGCGGATGGTGCCGGTGGTGGGGGTGAGGAGGCCGGAGAGGGTGCGCAGGGTGGTGGTCTTGCCGGCGCCGTTGGTGCCGATGAGGGTGACGACCTGTCCGGCGTGGACGGTGAAGGAGATTCCTTTGACGGCTTCGATTTTGCCGTAGGCGACGTGGAGGTTTTCGACTTCGAGGAGGGCGGTCATCGTTCCTCTCCCTCCGTTTCGGCGGCTGCTTCTGCCGCTTCGATTTCGGCGATTTCTTCTTCGCCGGGTTCGCCTTCGAAGGGTGTGCCGAGGTAGGCGGCGATGACGCGTTCGTCGGCCTGGACGGTGTCGGGTGTGCCTTCGGTGAGTTTTTGGCCTTGTACGAGGACGGCGACGCGGTCGCAGAGGTTGAAGATGAAGCGCATGTCGTGCTCGATGACGAGGACGGCGGTTCCTTGTGTGCGGATGGCGCGGACGAGTGTTTCGGTGGCGCGGGTTTCCTGGGGGTTCATGCCGGCGGTGGGTTCGTCGAGGAGGAGGAGTCCGGGGTCGCTGGCGAGGGCGCGGGCGATTTCGAGCTTGCGTTGTTCGCCGTAGGGGAGGTTGCGGGCGAGGTGGTCGCGTTTGTGGGCGAGGTCGGTGAAGGTGAGGAGTTCCATGGCGCGTTGTTCTGAGGCTTTTTCGGCGCGGTGGAATGCGGGGCCGCGGAGGAGGGCGGAGAAGAGGCCTTCTTTGGTGCGGGTGTGGCGGCCGACGAGGACGTTTTCGAGGACGGTCATGTTGGGGAAGAGGCGGATGTTCTGGAAGGTGCGGGCGATGCCTGCTTGGGTGACGAGGTGGGGTTTGGGTGGAAGGGTGTTTCCTTTGTAGGTGACGGTGCCTTCGGTGGGTGTGTAGAGGCCGGTGAGGCAGTTGAAGAAGGTTGTTTTCCCGGCTCCGTTGGGGCCGATGAGGCCGACGATTTCGCGGTGGCCGACGGTGAGGTCGACGGTGTGTACGGCGGTGAGTCCGCCGAAGCGCATGGTGACGCCGGTGGCGGTGAGGACGGGGGCGGTGGGCGGGGTGGTGGGTGTGGCGGTGGTCGTCATGGTGGTTACGCCTCCGCCTTGGTGAGGGGCGCGCCGTCGGCCGGGACGGCGTCCTCGTGGAATTCGAGTTGTTTTCTGCGGTCGGCGACTAGGCCTTCGGGGCGGAAGCGCATGAGGAGGATGAGGGCGAGGCCGAAGAGCAGGAGTTGGTAGTCCTGCATGAAGTCCATTTTGCTTGGGATGAGGTAGAGCAGGGCTGCTCCGACGATGGGTCCGGTGATGGTGCCCATGCCGCCGAGGATGACGGCGGCGAGGAGGAATGCGGAGTTGGGGGGGACGGTGCCGGCGAATTGGTATTGGTCGGGGGTGGCGGTGGTGATGACGTGGGCCTGGATGGTGCCGGCGAGTCCGGCGAGGGCGGCGCCGAGGGCGAAGGCGAGGAGTTTGAGGCGGAAGGCGTTGATGCCCATGGCGGTGGCGGCGGTTTCGTCTTCGCGTATGGCGATCCAGGCGCGGCCGATGCGGGATTCGGTGGCGCGGCGGAAGACGAGGACGACGACGATGGTGGCGAGGAGCATGAGGAGGTAGTAGTTGCCGAATCGGCCGATGGGGGTGCCGAGGATGTGGTGGGTTTTTCCGAAGTCGAAGCCGAGGATGTTGAGTTCGGGGATGTTGGGGATTCCCATGGCGCCGTTGGTGATGTCGGGGCCGGTTTTTCCGTTGAGGTTGAGCATGGTGATGCGGAAGATTTCGCCGAAGCCGAGGGTGACGATGGCGAGGTAGTCGCCGCGTAGTCGCAGGGTGGGGGCGCCGATGAGGACGCCGAAGACGAGGGATGCGCCGATGCCGGTGAGGATGGCTGCCCAGAAGGGGAAGTGGACGCCGATGGCGGATTCGGGGGAGCCGGAGACGAGGGCGGCGGCGTAGGCGCCGACGCCGAGGAAGGCGACGTAGCCGAGGTCGAGGAGTCCGGCGAGGCCGACGACGACGTTGAGGCCGAGGGCGACGGTGGCGAAGATGAGGATGCTGGTGGCGAGGTTGGTGTAGGCGTCGTTGGTTTGGGTGAGGGGGAAGCAGGCGGCGGCGATGAAGGCTGCGGTGAGGGTGGTGTTGCGGTTTTTGGCGGTGAGGGTGCTGAGGCGGGTGGTGAGTCCGGCGCGGCTGAGTGCGGCGAGGCTGATGCCGGTGAGGAGGAGGAAGCCGACGAAGAGTTCGCCGTATTCGGTGTCGATGCCGTAGCTGAAGAGGTAGAGGCCGAGGGCGAAGGCGGCGGCGATGATGAGGATTTCGGCCCAGGTGGGGATCGTTTTGGCGCGGGGTGGGCGGCCGGTGGTGAGGGTGTGGCGTAGGCGGCGCCAGGTGGTGGGTGGGCGGGTGCCGTCGTGGTCGTCGTAGGGCTGGTCGGGGGGTAGGGCGAGGGCGCCGGTGAGGGTGATGAGGGTGGTGGTTGCGGCGATGAAGCCGCCGGGTTCGAGGTTGGCGAGGCCGCCGAGGTCGGTGGTGATGGCGCCGAGGGTGTACCAGGTGGTGGTGAGGGTGGCGAGGGCGAGGAGGGTGGTGGGTGCGGTGGATCCGGCGGGGGTGAGCCAGCGGAGGCCGCGGGTGGGGTGTCCGGCGAGGGCGTAGAGGAGGGTGAGGGCGGCGCCGGTGAGGGTGAGGGTTTGGAGGCCGCCTGGGTAGCCGTTGACGGTGAGGTTGCCGGGGAATTTGGTGGTCCAGGTCCAGGCGAGGAAGGTGGAGATGATGGTGAGGGTGGCGCCGGTGATGGTGGTGAGGCGGGCGCTGCGGGTGGGGAGGGGTATGAGGGGGCGGTGTGGCTGGGTGGTGTGGGTGGTGTCGGTCATGGTGATCACGCCCGGTCCGCGACGCGTTCGCCGAGGAGGCCTTGTGGTCGGAGCAGGAGGACGAGGATGAGGAGGACGAAGGCCCAGACGTCCTTCCAGGAGCCGCCGCCGAATTGGGTCATGCCGGGGATCTCCTCGATGTAGCCGGTGGCGAGGGCTTCTGCGACGCCGAGGACGACGCCGCCGAGCATGGCGCCGTAGATGTTGCCGATGCCGCCGAGGACGGCGGCGGTGAAGGCTTTGAGGCCCGTGATGAAGCCCATGCGGAAGTCGACTTGGCCGTATTTGAGGCCGTGGGCGACGGCGGCGATGGCGGCGAAGGCGGCGCCGATGGCGAAGGCGATGACGATGATGCGGTCGGTGTTGATGCCCATGAGTTTGGCGGTGTCGGGGTCCTGTGCGGTGGCTTGCATGCCGCGGCCGGTGCGGGTTTTGGCGACGAAGAGGCCGAGGGTGATCATGCACAGGGGTGCGGCGATGAGGAGGAAGATTTCTCCTCGTTGGACGGTGGCGCCGAGTATGTCGAGGGATTCGCCTTTGAATTGGGGGAAGACGCGGGCTTTTTTGGCGTCGGGGTACCACTTCCAGATGGCTTGCTGGAGGGCGATGGACAGGCCGATGGCGGTGATGAGGGGGGCGAGGCGGGGGGCGCCGCGCAGGGGGCGGTAGGCGAAGCGTTCGGCGGCGGTGGCGACGGCGACGGCGGCGAGGATGCCGCTGAGGATCATGATGGGGAGGGCGAGGAGCAGGCCGGTGCCGTCGGGGAGGATGAGGTGGGCGGTCAGTGCGCCGAAGCCGCCGACCATGAAGATCTCGCCGTGGGCGAAGTTGATGAGCTGGACGATGCCGTAGACCATCGTGTAGCCGATCGCGATGAGTCCGTACATCGCGCCGAGGATGAGTCCGTTGGCCAGCTGTTGCGGCAGTTCGTGCACCGCCGGGCCTCCGTGGGATGGGAAGGGGTACGGGCGGTCGGCGCGGGCCGTGCGGGGTGGGTGGTGTCGTACGGCCCGGCCGTGGGTGGGCGCCGTGTGCGGGGGCGCGTGTGCGTGTGCGGGGGCGCGTGGGCGCTGGGGTCAGCGCTTGTATTCGGCGCTGTGGCGGGCTTTCCATGCTGCTGAGTCGACCTGGTAGGCGGTGATCATGGTGTTGGTGGTGTCGCCGTACTGGTCGAAGGAGACGGGGCCGGTGACGCCGTCGAATGTGACCTTGTTGAGGGCTTCGACGATTTTGGCGCGGGCGTTGTCGGGGAGTTTGCCGCCGTTCGCGGCGACGGTTGCCTTGACGGCCTGGATGATGGCCCAGGTGGCGTCGTAGGTGGAGCCGCCGTAGGCCTCGTAGCGGTCCTTGTAGCCGGCGGCCTTGTAGTCGGCGATGAATTTTTTGGCGGAGTCGAGTTGTTCGACGGGCTTGCCGACGGAGGTGGCGTAGTCGTCGGCGGATTTCTTGTTGAGGGTGATGTAGTCGGCGCTGTACATGCCGTCGCCGCCCATGAGTGGGACTTTTACGCCGCCGTCCTTGAGCTGTTGGCTGAGGGGGGCGGCGGCGGGGTATTCGCCGCCGTAGAAGACGAGGTCGGGGTTGGCGCTCTTGACTTTGGAGACGATGGCTTTGAAGTCGCGGTCCTCGGGGTTGACGTGTTCGGTGCCGGTGACTTTGCCGCCGAGTGAGGTGAATTTTGCGGAGAAGGCGGCGGCGAGGCCGGTGCCGTAGGTTTTCTGGTCGTCGATGACGTAGACGGTTTTTGCTTTGATTTGTTCGTAGGCGTATTGGCCGCCGAAGGCGCCTTGGACCTCATCGGTGGTGGCGGTGCGGAAGTAGGTGGTGAACTGGCGCTTGCGGTTGTTCTGTTTCCAGTCCTTGCCCTGGGTGAGGTCGGGTGTGGTGTTGGCGGGGGATATAAGGGCGACGTTGTTGGCCTGGGCGACTTGTTGCATGGACTGGGCGACACTGGAGTTGAGTGGTCCGACGATGCCGAGGACTTTTTTGTCGCCGGCGAGTTTGGTGGCGTTCTGCTGGCCGGAGGTGGGTTGGGCCTGGTCGTCCAGGGGGGTGAGTTCGAAGGTTATGCCGGGGACTTCTTTGGTTTTGTTGGCGTTGGTTATCGCGAGGTGGGCGGAGTTTTTGATGCCTTGGCCGAGTGCGGAGAGGTCGCCGGTCAGGGGGGCGTCGAGGCCGATGGTGACGGTGGTCTTCTTGTCTTCGCCGTTGCCTGCGCCTGCGTCGTTGTCGCGCGACCCGCAGGCACTGAGGGTGAGGGCTCCTGCGGTGACCGCGGTGGTGAGGATGAGCAAGGAATGGTGTCGCACGGTGCTTCCTTTCCCTGGCGAGGCCCTCGCTGCGGAGGTGCCGTATCGCCCGCCGGGCGGGGAGGAAGGGCAAGGCGGAACGGGGAATTCGAGAGAGTCGCGGAGAGCGAGTGCGAACCGCCCGGCGGGGTGGTGAATGGCCGTGACTCTAGGGGTGTGCGGCACTGCGGGGCAGAGGTGCAGGCCATGATGTGACTGTCTTGTTATGACGTAGGTCACTCAGGGGGCGTTTGTTTAACAGAGTTGACCCTATAGGTCGCGCTGAGTAGGCCTGCGCCGCCCTGCGGGAAGTCCCGGGGCGGCGCAGACCTGGTGGTGGGGCGGTTTTCTCAGGCGGCGGAAGTGCTGTCGGCGGCCGCGCGGATGAGGCAGGTGAGGCGGGCGGAGCACACGCGCTTGTCCTGTTCGTCGGTGACGACGATCTCGTAGGTGGCGGTGGTGCGTCCGCGGTGGACGGGCGTGGCGGTGCCGGTGACCAGTCCGGCGCGGACTCCGCGGTGGTGGGTGCAGTTGAGGTCGACGCCCACGGCGATGTGGCCGGGGCCGCCGTGGAGCATCGCTCCGACGGAGCCGAGGGTTTCGGCGAGGACGGCGGAGGCGCCGCCGTGGAGCAGTCCGTAGGGCTGGGTGTTGCCTTCGACGGGCATGGTGCCGACGACGCGTTCCGGGGAGGCCTCGACGATGTGGACGCTCATGCGTTCGCCGAGGTGTCCGGCGGAGAAGAGGGCGGTGAGGTCGAGCCCGCTGTCGGCCCACTGGTCGAGGATGTCCTGCGGGAACGTGGTCTTGCTCTGCTCGCCCATGCTTCGTGTGCTCCGATCACCCTTGGTCGTTGTGTGGCGAAGTTTTTTCGGTTGAACGTCCCGGCGTCAACTGTCCTGATCGGTCCTGGGCTCGATCCGGATGACGATGGACTTGCTGGCCGGGGTGTTGCTGGTGTCGGCCGTGTGGTCCAGGGGGACCAGGACGTTGGTCTCGGGGTAGTAGGCGGCGGCGCAGCCGCGTGCGGTGGGGTAGTGGACGACGCGGAAGCCGGGGGCGCGGCGTTCGCTGCCGTCGGTCCATTCGCTGACGAGGTCGGCGTAGGAGCCGTCGTCGAGGCCGTGTGTGCGGGCGTCGTCGGGGTGGACGAGGACGACGCGGCGGCCGTTCTTGATGCCGCGGTAGCGGTCGTCGAGGCCGTAGATGGTGGTGTTGTACTGGTCGTGGGAGCGCAGGGTCTGCAGCAGCAGCCGGCCTTCCGGCACGTGGGGGTGTTCGACGTCGGCGGCGGTGAAGTTGGCCTTGCCGGTGGAGGTGGGGAAGGTGCGGCTGTCGCGGGGGGCGTGGGGGAGAGTGAAGCCGCCGGGGCGGGCGACGCGGGTGTTGAAGTCCTCGAAGCCGGGGATGACGCGGGCGATGCGGTCGCGGATGGTCGCGTAGTCCTTTTCGAACTCTTCCCAGGGTGTGCTGCCGGCTGTGCCGAGTACGCGGCGGGCCAGGCGGCAGACGATGGCCGGTTCGGACAGCAGGTGGGGGCTCGCGGGCTGCAGGCGGCCGCGTGAGGCGTGGACCATGCCCATGGAGTCCTCGACGGTGACGAACTGCTCGCCGCTGTGCTGCCGGTCGCGTTCGGTGCGGCCGAGGGTGGGCAGGATCAGGGCCCGTGCGCCGGTGATCACGTGTGAGCGGTTGAGCTTGGTGGAGACGTGGACGGTCAGGCGGGCGCGGCGGACGGCGGCTTCGGTGACGTCGGTGTCGGGGGTGGCGGAGACGAAGTTGCCGCCCATGGCGAAGAAGACCTTGGCGTGTCCGTCGCGCAGGGCGCGGATGGCGCGTACGACGTCGAGGCCGTGGTGGCGGGGCGGGGTGAAGCCGAACTCTTTTTCCAGGGCGTCGAGGAAGGCGGGGGCGGGGCGTTCGAAGATGCCCATGGTGCGGTCGCCCTGGACGTTGCTGTGGCCGCGTACGGGGCAGACACCGGCGCCGGGGCGGCCGATGTTGCCGCGCAGGAGCAGGAAGTTGACCACTTCCCTGATGGTGGGTACGGCGTGTTTGTGCTGGGTGAGGCCCATGGCCCAGCACACGACGGTGCGCTCGGAGGCGAGGACCATGCGCAGGGCGGTTTCGATCTCTTCGCGCCGTAGGCCGGTGGCCTGCAGTGTCCGGTCCCAGTCGGCGGCGCGGGCGGCGCGTTCGAAGTCCTCGAAGCCGTGGGTGTGCTCGTGGACGAACGCGGTGTCGACGGCGCCTTCTGTCTCGAGGACGAGTTTGTTGAGGAGGCGGAAGAGGGCCTGGTCGCCGCCGAGGCGGATCTGCAGGAAGAGGTCGGTGAGGGCGGTGCCGCCGCCGGCGAGTCCGCGGGCGTTCTGCGGGTTCTTGAAGCGTTCCATGCCCGCTTCGGGCAGCGGGTTGACGGTGATGATCTTCGCGCCGCCGTGCTTGGCCTTTTCCAGGGCGCTGAGCATGCGGGGGTGGTTGGTGCCGGGGTTCTGGCCCGCGACGATGATCAGGTCGGCTTTGTGGAGGTCTTCCAGCAGGACGCTG
Source organism: Streptomyces sp. NPDC026206 (assembly GCF_040638465.1). Classification (NCBI taxonomy): domain Bacteria; kingdom Bacillati; phylum Actinomycetota; class Actinomycetes; order Kitasatosporales; family Streptomycetaceae; genus Streptomyces; species Streptomyces sp. NPDC026206. The sequence continues at coordinate 155,587 of NZ_JBEZYL010000012.1, read as the reverse complement.
CCCTTGCCGATGCCGATGGTCTCGGTGAGTGCGGAGCCGGAGGACTCGTGGCACATGTTGGAGCAGTCGGGCAGGTTGTTGGTGCCGAACTCGCGGGCGAAGAGCTGGTAGAGGAAGGCGGCTTCGTTGCTGGTGCGCCCGGAGGTGTAGAAGACGGCTTCGTCGGGGGAGGCGAGGGCGGTCAGTTCCTCGGCGATGATGTCGAAGGCCCGCTCCCAGGTCACCGGCTCGTAGTGCTCGGCGCCTTCGGCCAGGTACATGGGCTGGGTGAGCCGGCCCTGCTGGCCGAGCCAGTAGCCGCTGCGGCCGGCGAGGCCGGTGACGGGGTGCTCGGCGAAGAAGGCGGGGGTGACGCGGCGCAGGGTGGCTTCCTCGGCGACGGCCTTGGCGCCGTTCTCGCAGAATTCGGCGGTGTGGCGCTTTTCCGGCTCGGGCCAGGCGCAGCCGGGGCAGTCGAAGCCGTTCTTCTGGTTGACCTTGAGGAGGGTGAGTGCCGTGCGGCGTACGCCCATCTGTTCTTGCGCGATGCGCAGGGTGTGGGCGATGGCGGGCAGCCCGGCGGCGGCGTGCTGCGGGGCGGTGACGTCGGGTGCGTCCTGTACGGGATCGCCGGTGGGCGGCTTGCCTGCCATCTCGCTCCCCCTTGAGCGGTCGGTGGTACGCGGGTGTGTGCGTACGGTGCCGATCCTGTCATGGGGGTCCGACAGCGGGGGCCGAGGGTTCCGTGGCCGGGATTGTCAGTGGGCCGTGGCAGGATCGGGGATGTGGCAGCAAAGGCATCGAAGACGAGCGAACCGACCGGCACCGAGGCAGCAGCGGAGGGAGGCCGGCCCCGTCTGCTGTTGATGGACGGGCACTCCATGGCGTACCGGGCGTTCTTCGCTCTGCCCGCGGAGAACTTCACCACGTCGGGTGGTCAGCCGACGAACGCGGTGTACGGCTTCGCGTCGATGCTGGCCAACACGTTGCGTGACGAGCAGCCCACGCACTTCGCGGTGGCGTTCGACGTCTCGCGCAAGACGTGGCGCTCGGAGGAGTTCCCGGAGTACAAGGCGACGCGTTCGAAGACCCCGGACGAGTTCAAGGGGCAGGTCGCGCTGATCGGCGAGATGCTCGACACGATGAGTGTGCCGCGGTTCGCGGTGGACGGTTTCGAGGCCGATGACGTGATCGCCACGCTCGCCACGCAGGCCGAGGCGGCGGGCTTCGAGGTGTCGATCGTCACGGGTGACCGTGACTCGTTCCAGCTGGTGAGCGACTCGGTCACGGTGCTGTATCCGACGAAGGGCGTCTCGGAGCTGACGCGCTTCACTCCGGAGAAGGTCGTGGAGAAGTACGGTCTGTCGCCGCAGCAGTACCCGGACTTCGCGGCGCTGCGCGGCGACCCGTCGGACAATCTGCCGGGCATCCCTGGGGTGGGGGAGAAGACCGCCGCGAAGTGGATCAATCAGTTCGGTTCGTTCGCGGAGCTGGTCGAGCGGGTGGAAGAGGTCAAGGGCAAGGCCGGGCAGAATCTGCGGGAGCACCTGGAGGCGGTGAAGCTCAACCGCCGGCTGACCGAGATGGTGCGTGACGTCGAGCTGTCCACGGGCCCTGAGGGTCTGGTCCGTGAGGCGTACGACCGGCTGGAGCTGGTGTCGTTCCTGGAGCGGCTGGAGATCCGTAACGTCGGTCTGCGGGACCGGCTGCTGGCCGCCGACCCCGGTGGGGAGTCCGCCGAGGAGGCCGCTCCTGAGGCGGGCGCCGAGGTCGAGGGTGTGGTGCTGGGTGCGGGTGAGCTGGCGCCGTGGCTGGCCGGGCACGGCACCGGCCCGCTGGGCGTGGCCATGGTGGACAGCTGGTCGCTGGGCAGTGGCCGGGTGAGCGAGATCGCGCTGGCGACGGGCGAGGGTCCGGCCGTGTGGTTCGACCCCGCCGAGCTGGACGAGGCCGACGAGCGGGCGTTCGCCGCGTGGAGCGCGGACGCTGAGCGGATCAAGGTGATGCATGACGCGAAGTCCGTGATGCGGGTCTTCGCCGAGCACGGCTGGTCGGTCGAGGGCGTGAGCATGGACACCGCCCTGGCGGCGTATCTGGTCAAGCCCGGCCGGCGTTCCTTCGCTCTCGACGCGCTGTCGGTGGAGTACCTGGGCCGTGAGCTGGCGGCGGCGGCCGCGGGCGACGGCCAGCTGGCCTTCGGTGCCGACGAACAGGCCGAGGCGGACGCCCTCATGGGCCGGGCCCGTACGGTGCTCGACCTGGGCGGCGCGTTCACCGGCCGGCTCAAGGACGTGGGTGCGGCGGAGCTGCTGACGGACGTGGAGCTGCCGACCAGTGCGATGCTGGCGGACCTGGAGCGGGCGGGTATCGCTGCCGACAGGGGCTGGCTGGAGCGGATGGAGCAGCAGTTCGCGGCCGCGGTGCAGCAGGCGGTGCTGGAGGCGCATGCGGCGGCGGGCCGCGAGTTCAACCTGGGTTCGCCCAAGCAGCTGCAGGAGGTTCTCTTCGGGGAGCTGGGCCTGCCGAGGACGAAGAAGACCAAGACCGGGTACACCACGGACGCCGACGCTCTGGCCTGGCTCGCGGCGCAGACGGAGAACGAGCTCCCGGTGATCATGCTGCGGCACCGTGAGCAGTCCAAGCTGCGTTCCACGGTCGAGGGCCTGATCAAGGCCATCGCTCCCGACGGCCGGATCCACACCACCTTCAACCAGACGGTGGCCGCCACGGGCCGGCTGTCGTCCACCGATCCGAATCTGCAGAACATCCCGGTGCGTACGGACGAGGGCCGGGCGATCCGGCGCGGCTTCGTCGTCGGTGAGGGCTTCGAGTCCCTGATGACCGCCGACTACAGCCAGATCGAGCTGCGCGTCATGGCTCATCTGTCGGAGGACGAGGGCCTGATCGAGGCGTTCGCTTCGGGTGAGGACCTGCACACCACCGTTGCCTCCCAGGTGTTCGGCGTCGCCAAGAGCGAGGTCGACCCGGAGATGCGCCGCAAGATCAAGGCCATGTCCTACGGTCTGGCCTACGGTCTGTCGGCGTTCGGTCTCTCGCAGCAGCTGAACATCGCGCCCGACGAGGCGCGCCGCCTGATGGACACGTTCTTCGAGCGGTTCGGCGGGGTGCGCGACTATCTGCAGCGTGCCGTCGAGGAGGCCCGTGCCACGGGCTACACCGAGACGATGCTCGGCCGTCGCCGTTACCTTCCCGATCTGAACAGTGACAACCGTCAGCGCCGTGAGATGGCCGAGCGGATGGCGTTGAACGCCCCGATCCAGGGCACCGCGGCCGACATCGTCAAGATCGCGATGCTGCGGGTGGGTGAGGCTCTGGCGGCCGAGACGCTCACGTCCCGGATGCTGTTGCAGGTGCACGACGAAATCGTGCTGGAGATCTCGCCGGGTGAGCGCGAGAAGGTCGAGGCGCTGGTCCGCCGGGAGATGGCGGGGGCCGTGTCGTTGCGTGCCCCGCTGGATGTGTCGGTGGGTGTGGGCAGGGACTGGGAGTCCGCCGCGCACTGACGCCCGCGGATCTCGTAGGCACCTCTTGTCGCATCCGGCCCTTGTCTCCCTTTCCTGCCCGGAGGGGGGAGAAGGGCCGGTGTGGTTCTCATCTGCGGCGTGCGTTGCTACCGTGCCCACCCCTGACGCCTCGTCAGGTAAGGGGAACCCTGCCGGGAGGCTTCGCATGCGCGCACTGGCCGCCGCGGCCATCGGACTGGCCGCCGCCCTCACCCTTGTCCTCGCCGTCACGGCCATCGGCCCGCCCGAAGGCGAGACCTCGCCCGAGCCCCTGCTCTCCTCCGCCCCCGCCCACCCCTGAGCGGGCCGGGCCCCGTAATGCGCCGCAGAGCGAGCCTGGTGCTGCTGTGCCTCGCGGTGTTCTTCACCGCCCTGTCCCCCCTATTGCGCTGGTACGCCTTCCCCCGGCTGGCCAAGGTCCCGGCCGGCCGCTACCAGACGGTCGTACTGGAGGCGAAGGACGCCACCCTCATCGACTACAGCACGCTCCAGCCCCGGCAGGTCCCGCGCCTCACGATGGTGCAGACCCTCAAGGGCAACGTGGAAGAGGCACGGAAAGTCAAGGCCGCCACCGGCCGTGACGTCGTCGTCTGGGACACCCTCTCCTACGCCGCCGGACCCGACGGCGCGATGGTCTCCCGCATACCCGAGCGCTACGTCTTCGACGCCCACAGCCAGCAGCCCGTCCACGCCGGCGGCGAACACGTCGACGGCACCCCGGTGCGCCGCGACGGCATCCAGTACAAGTGGCCCTTCCTCGTCGAAAAACGCGACTACCGCTACTTCGACCTGATGACCCGCACCTCCGCGCCCATCCACTACAAGGGCACCCGCACCTTCCACGGCCTGGACGTCTACTACTTCGAGCAGACGATCCCCTGGACCGAGGTCCCCCTGCCCCGCACGCTGCCGCTCGGTATCACCCCCGACACCGTCCGGCAGCTCGGCCTGGAGCGCTGGTACTCCACCCGGCGCATGTTCTGGGTCGACCCCACCACCGGCGCGCCCGTCAACGGCGAAGAGGTCCACCGCGAGGAGATGCGCTGGACGGGCCACCCGGAGAAGAAACCGATCCCCGCCTTCGCCGGCCATGTGAAGATGCGGCCCGACTACGTCGACGACACGGTCGCAATGGTGAAGTCGCAACGACAGCTGGTCCTCCTGCTCACCGCCTATCTGCCCTGGGGCTTGCTGTCCCTCGGCGGTGCGCTGCTGGCCCTCTCCCTCGCCCTCGAAGCGCGAGATCGTCGTGCGCCCGCTGCCGAAGTGGCACACGATGGAGGGAAACCCGAACGGCCGACCCCCGACGAGGGGGCGCTGAGCAGAGGAGGCTCGCCGTGAAGGAGAGTCCCGAGGACGAGTCCACCACGTCCCGGCCGCGCCGGCTGTACACCGGCAGCGAGCGGCCCTACGACCCCGAAGACCTGGTCATGGCCTCCGGCCGAGACGTGACACCGGAACGGATCGAGCGCGCCAAGCGCCTCATGGAGGAGAAGGGGGCCGCGGCGGTCGAGCGCTACCTGCCCTGATCCCCTGACACGGCGATCACCTCCCCCGGCACGGCGAGCCCCCGGACGGCGGGCGGCGCGCCGGGCGTGTCCTACGGGCGGCGCGCGTTGGTGCGGCGCGTCGCCACGGCCGTGGACGGGTCCTCCGGCCAGGGGTGCCGGGGATACCGGCCGCGCAAGTCGGCCCGTACGGAGCGGTAGCCCTCCTGCCAGAACGACGCCAGATCCGCCGTGACGGCCGCCGGCCTGCCCGCCGGCGACAGAAGATGGACGAGCACGGGGACGCGGCCGCCCGCGAGGCGGGGCGTCTGCCGCAGACCGAAGAGCTCCTGCAGCTTGACAGCCAGGACGGGCTGCTCACCGCCGTAGTCCACCCGGATCCGCGAGCCGCTCGGCACCTCGATGCGCTCCGGCGCCAGCTCCTCCAGCCGCGCGGCGTCCCCGCTCGCCCACGGCAGCAGCCGCTCCAGCGCCTTGCCCGCGTCCACCCGCTCCAGGTCGACGCGCCTGCGCGCCCGGTCCAGCTCCAGGCCCAGCCACTCGTCCGCACGCGCCAGCAACGCCGCGTCCGACACGTCCGGCCACGGCGCACCCAGCTCCCGGTGCAGGAACGCCAGCCGCTGCCGCAGGCACTCCGCCTCCGCGCCCCAGCGCAGCAGTCCCGCTCCCTCGCGCCGCAAACCCTCCACCAGAGCCGCGCGTACGAGCCCGCGATCCGGCGAGGTCAACGCGCTCGTGGCCAGCTCCACCGCGCCCAGCCGCGCCACCCGCCGCGCCACGACATCCCCGCGCTCCTGCGACCAGTGCACCTCCTCGCCCTCGGTCAACAGCGCCCCGGCCGCCGCCCGGGCCGTACCCTCGTCGATCACCGCGCCAAGCCGCACCCGCGCCGACGCGGCCGCGACGGGCCGGTCGGCGACGGCCACCGCGAGCCACCGCGCACTGCGCAGCCGCGAACCTTCCCCCAGCTCCGCCCCCGTCCCCGACACCATCAGGAACGAGCCCTCGTCCCGCGCCCGCGCCACCCGCTCGGGAAACGCCAGCGCGGCGATCAGGCCGGCAACGGCGTCATCGGGGTGCGCGGCAGCCTCCCGCTCGCCCGACGCGCCGCTCACATCGTCGTGCGCGCCCCCGCGCCTTCGCTCGTCGCGGGGTGCGCGCTCTTGCCAGGACGCGGGCCCGGAAGCCTCACCGCCCCGGGGCGCCGCCCCCTCGTCCGCCCCGCCGGCCAGGGCGGTGCGGGCCGCGTTCTCCAGTCGGCGGGCCTCCGTGCGCCAGCGGGCGGCGTAGGCGTCGCCGCCGCGCCGCGCCGTACGCCAGGCGGCGGCCAGATCATCGCCGTACTCCCGGGGCGGTTCCTCGCTGAGCAGCGCCACCACCTCCGCCGCCCGGCGCGCGCCGACCTCCCCAGCGCCGTCCAGAAGGGCGCGTGCGAGGCGCGGGTGCACCCCCAGCCGGGCCATCCGCCGGCCCCGGTCGGTGGGGCGGCCGTCCGGGCCGGTCGCGCCGGTGGCCGCGAGCACCGCGCGGGCCGCGGTCAGCGCGCCGGCCGGCGGCGGGTCCAACAGCGCGAGCCCCGAGGCGTCGGGGTCACCCCAGCAGGCCGTCTGCAGGGCGAACGCGGTGAGGTCCGCGACCGTGATCTCCGCCGCCGGGAACGCCGGCAGCCGCGCCTCGTCGGCCTCCGCCCAGCAGCGGTACACCGCTCCCGGCGCCTCGCGGCCCGCGCGGCCCGCGCGCTGCCGGGCGGCGGCCCGGGACGCCCGTACGGTCGTGAGCGCGCTGAGCCCCCGGGCATGGTCCATGCGCGGCTCCCGGGCCAGGCCGGCGTCCACCACGATCCGTACGCCCGGCACGGTCAGACTGGACTCCGCCACCGAGGTCGCCAGCACCACCCGGCGCCCCGCGGAGCCGCCCGCCAGCACCGCGTCCTGCACGGCGGCCGGGGCGCGCCCGTGGACCTGCAGCACCTCCGCGCCGTCCAGCGACCGGGGGCCGCCCAGCAGGCCCGCGACCCGGCCGATCTCGCCGACGCCGGGAAGGAAGCACAGCACGTCCCCGTCCCGCTCGCGCAGCGCCCGCCGCACCACGGCCGCCACATGGTCCAGGAGCACGGGGTCCACACGCATTCCGTGCGGCGGCCGCACCGCTCGCTCCGGCGGCGCCCACACCACCTCCACCGGGTGCGAGACGCCTCGCGCCTCGACGACGGGCACCCCTCCCAGCAGCCGTGCCCAGCCCTCGGCGTCCGTGGTGGCGGAGGCCGCGACCAGGCGCAGCTCCGGGCGGAGGGCGGCCCGCACGTCCAGCAGGAACGCCGCGGCCGTGTCGGCGTCCAGATGCCGCTCGTGGCACTCGTCCAGCACGACGGCGTCGACTCCGGCCAGCTCCGGATCGCGCTGGAGGCGTTGCAGCAGTACACCGGTCGTCACCACTTCGACGACGGTCGCGGGCCCTGCCCGCCGCTCGCCGCGCACGGTGAAGCCCACCGTGCCGGCCGCACCGCCCACGTCCTGGCCGAGCAGCCACGCCATGCGTCGTGCCGCGGCCCGCGCTGCGATCCGGCGCGGCTCGGCGACCACGACGCGGCGTACGGACCCGGTGGCGCCCTGGCCGCCGCCCGCCACCAGCCCGGCGAGGACCAGGGGAACCAGAGTCGTCTTGCCCGTGCCGGGGGGAGCGCACAGGACCGCCGCGCCGTGCTCGTCCAGCGCGCGGGTCAGCGCGGGCAGCGCGGTGCGTACAGGCAGTTGTTCGAGGGCGTCGGTACGGATCACGGGACCAGTCTCGCCGAGGCCGGGCGCGGCCCCGCGAGGAGAGGGTCAGTCACGCTCGCATACGAAGATCGCGGTGCCGGGGATCAGGTTGCCGCGCAGCGGGGACCAGCCGCCCCACTCCTGGTGGTTCCAGTCCGGCCACTCCGGCTCGACCAGGTCGGTCAGCCGGAAGCCGGCCGCCACGACGTCGCGCACCCGGTCGCCGAGCGTCCGGTGGTGCTCCACGTAGACCGCGCGGCCCGCCTCGTCCTGCTCCACATAAGGGGTGCGGTCGAAATAGGAGGCGGCGACGGAAAGGCCCTCCGGCCCGGGCTCGTCGGCGAACGCCCAGCGGATGGGGTGCGTGACGCTGAAGACCCAGCGGCCACCGGGGCGCAGCACCCTATGTACCTCGCGCATCAGCTGTACGGGGTCGGCGACGAAGGGCACCGCTCCGTAGGCGGAGCAGACCAGGTCGAAGGAGCCGTCCCCGAAGGGCAGCGCACAGGCGTCCGCCTCCACCAGCGGGAAGTCCCCGCCGATGCGCAGCGCGTGCTGCAGCTGCCGGTGGGAGAGGTCCAGGGCCACGGGCCGGGCGCCCTGGGCGGCCAGCCAGCGCGAGCACTGGGCGGCGCCCGCGCCGATCTCCAGGACGGTCAGGCCCTTCAGGCCGCTCGCCGGGCCCAGCAGCGCGGCCTCCGCCTCATCCAGGCCCTCCGGACCCCAGACGAAGCGGTCGTCGCCGAGGAAGCCGCCGTGCTCGTTCTGGTACTCGTCGGCGTTGCGGTCCCACCAGCCACGGCTGGCCCGGCTGCTCTCCGCGTCGCCGCTCTCACGGCGGGTCGCTTCCGGCTCGTATTCTTGGGTCATCTCGACGGTCGCGCCCTTGGCCTCGGCAGTGGTGCTGCGGTGTGCAGCTCTTGATCATTTCAGGTCGCCGCCGGCGCGGGGCGCCACGGTGCCCGGTGAGGACTTCGCGAGGGAGCTTTCGGTGGCCCGAGCGTGACGCTACGGGGTGCCGCGGGGCCCTCGTGGCCTCGCACAACCTGAGTTGTGCCGGATTTCGGGTGTTTCATCCCGGGTGTGCGCCTTCGCGCATTGACCGTGTCCGGCTGCCCCCGTATGCTACAAGTTGCGCTGCGGGCCTGCGCGCCTCAGACAGAGCAGGCCGCGCTCGCACTTGTTGTATGTCCCCTCGGTTGTCGAGGTGTTCCCGGAGTCCTCGGATTCGTCCGAAGCCCCCGGAATGTGCACCTCCAAGGCTGTCCGGCTTCGGCGGTGCGATACGGGCTCTCGGCGTAGCAGTACCTACGACTCACTGTCCGTACCGGAGCCCTTTCCCACATGACGAGCAGCACCGAGACCACCGCCACCACTCCGCAGGTTGCGGTCAACGACATCGGTAACGAGGAAGCCTTCCTCGCCGCGATCGACGAGACGATCAAGTACTTCAACGACGGCGACATCGTCGACGGCGTCATCGTGAAGGTCGACCGGGACGAGGTCCTGCTCGACATCGGTTACAAGACCGAAGGCGTCATCCCTTCCCGCGAGCTTTCGATCAAGCACGACGTCGACCCGAACGAGGTCGTCAAGGTCGGCGACGAGATCGAGGCCCTGGTTCTCCAGAAGGAGGACAAGGAAGGTCGTCTCATCCTGTCCAAGAAGCGCGCTCAGTACGAGCGTGCCTGGGGCACGATCGAGAAGATCAAGGAAGAGGACGGGATCGTCACCGGTACCGTCATCGAGGTCGTCAAGGGTGGTCTCATCCTCGACATCGGCCTCCGTGGCTTCCTCCCGGCCTCGCTGGTCGAGATGCGCCGCGTTCGCGACCTCCAGCCCTACGTGGGCAAGGAGCTCGAGGCCAAGATCATCGAGCTGGACAAGAACCGCAACAACGTGGTCCTGTCCCGCCGTGCCTGGCTGGAGCAGACCCAGAGCGAGGTCCGCCAGACCTTCCTCACGACCCTGCAGAAGGGCCAGGTCCGCTCCGGCGTCGTCTCCTCGATCGTCAACTTCGGTGCGTTCGTGGACCTCGGCGGCGTCGACGGTCTCGTCCACGTCTCCGAGCTCTCCTGGAAGCACATCGACCACCCCTCCGAGGTTGTCGAGGTCGGCCAGGAAGTCACCGTCGAGGTTCTCGACGTCGACATGGACCGCGAGCGCGTCTCCCTGTCGCTCAAGGCGACCCAGGAAGACCCGTGGCAGCAGTTCGCCCGGACCCACCAGATCGGTCAGGTCGTCCCGGGTAAGGTCACCAAGCTCGTTCCCTTCGGCGCGTTCGTGCGCGTCGACGAGGGCATCGAGGGCCTGGTCCACATCTCCGAGCTGGCCGAGCGCCACGTGGAGATCCCGGAGCAGGTCGTCCAGGTCAACGACGAGATCTTCGTCAAGGTCATCGACATCGACCTCGAGCGCCGCCGCATCAGCCTCTCGCTGAAGCAGGCCAACGAGTCCTTCGGTGCCGACCCGTCCGTGGTCGAGTTCGACCCGACCCTGTACGGCATGGCCGCGTCCTACGACGACCAGGGCAACTACATCTACCCCGAGGGCTTCGACCCCGAGGCCAACGACTGGCTCGAGGGCTACGAGAAGCAGCGCGAGGAGTGGGAGCGCCAGTACGCCGAGGCGCAGCAGCGCTTCGAGCAGCACCAGGCGCAGGTCATCAAGTCCCGCGAGGCCGACGAGCAGGCCGCTGCCGAGGGTGCTGCCGCTCCGGCCGCCGCCTCGGGTGCCGGTAACGTCTCCGGCGGTTCGTACTCCTCGGAGTCGGCCGACAACTCCGGCGCCCTGGCGTCGGACGAGGCGCTCGCCGCGCTCCGCGAGAAGCTCGCCGGCGGCCAGAGCTGAGGCTCTGACCGGCAGCAGCTGACAGCTGACTGATGTAAGGCCCGCTCTCCTTGGAGGGCGGGCCTTACTCATGCCCCCACTGATGCCCCAGTTGTGCTCCGGCGATCTTCTCGGTGGCCGCAGCGGGAATGACCGCACCCTTCAAGGACGTTCTTCGGTACGGAACATGAGGAGGAACGGTCACTGTGTTGGATCCGCAGGGTTTGTACGAATGGGAGCCCAAGGGGCTCGCCGTGGCCGACCTGGCCCTGGCCCAGGACACGGCCGGTCTGGTCATGCTCTACCACTTCGACGGCTACATCGACGCCGGTGATACGGGCGACCAGATCGTCAAGCGGCTGCTCGACGGCCTGCCGCACCAGGTCGTGGCCCGCTTCGACCACGACCGGCTCATCGACTACCGGGCCCGTCGGCCCTTGCTGACCTTCGAGCGCGACCGTTGGAGCGCGTACGAGGTGCCGAAGATCGAGCTGTACCTGGTGCAGGACGCGACGGGCGCGCCCTTCCTCCTGCTCACCGGCCCCGAGCCGGACGTCGAGTGGGAGCGCTTCGCGATCGCGGTGCGGCAGCTGCTGGAGCGGCTCGGCGTACGCCTGTCCGTCAACTTCCACGGCATCCCCATGGGCGTCCCCCACACCCGCCCCGTCGGCATCACCCCGCACGGCAACCGCACGGACCTCATGCCGGGGCACCGCAGCTATTTCGACGAGGCCCAGGTGCCCGGCAGCGCCGAGGCGCTCATCGAGTACCGCCTGGCCGAGGCCGGCCACGACGTCCTGGGCGTCGCCGCGCACGTCCCGCACTACGTCGCCCGCTCGCCCTACCCGGACGCGGCGCTGACGGCACTGGAGGCGGTCACCGCCGCGACGGGCCTCGTCCTGCCGAACGCCGCGCACTCCCTGCGCACCGACGCCCTGCGCACGCAGGAGGAGATCGAGCGCCAGATCGCCGAGGGCGACGAGGAGCTGGTGGCGCTCGTACGGGGGCTTGAGCACCAGTACGACGCGATGGCCGGCGCCGAGACCCGCGGCAGCCTCGTCGCCGAGCCCGTCGACCTGCCGTCGGCCGACGAACTGGGCGCGGAATTCGAGCGTTTCCTCGCCGACAGGGAGGGCGACGGCAGCCGCTGACCGCCGGCCCTATAGCGTGGGGCCCATGCTGAAGGTGGGCCTCACGGGCGGAATCGGCGCGGGCAAGAGCGAGGTGTCGCGGCTCTTCGCCTCGTACGGAGCGGTGATCATCGACTCCGACAGGATCGCGCGGGAAGTGGTGGAGCCGGGCACCCCCGGACTGGCGGCCGTGGTCGCGGAGTTCGGCGCCGGGGTGCTCACCCCCGACGGCGCACTCGACCGCCCGAAGCTCGGCGCGATCGTCTTCGCCGACACCGCCCGGCTCGCCGCCCTCAATGCCATCGTCCACCCCCTCGTCCGCGCCCGCTCCGCCGCACTGGAGTCCGCCGCGGGAGCGGATGCCGTCGTCGTCCACGACGTCCCCCTGCTCGCCGAGAACGGGCTCGCACCCCTGTACGACCTGGTCGTCGTCGTCGACGCCTCCACCGGGACCCGCCTCGACCGGCTGGTCCGCCTGCGCGGCATGACCCCCGACGAGGCCCGCGCCCGCATGGCGGCCCAGGCCACCCGCGAGCAGCGGCTGGCCGTCGCCGACCTGGTCGTCGATAACGACGGCCCGCTGGAGGAGCTGGAACCCAAGGTCAGGGCCGTGTGGGAAGAGCTGCGGAATAGGCCGTAGAGCGCAGGCGTTCTCCCGCAGCAGCGAGCGAGTCCTGCCGTGAAAGGAGACGTACGTGTCCGAGCCGACGACGCCCGAGACCCACGTGATCGACTTCCGGGCAGCGGAGCAGTTGCTGAACGCCGGTGACCCGCGCGGCGCCATCAAGCTGCTCGACTCGGTCATCGCGGCCCATCCCGAGAACACCGCGGCCCGTCTGCTGCGCGCCCGTTCCTTCTTCGCGACGGCGCAACTGCGTCCGGCCGAGCTCGAATTCCAGCTCGTCCTCGAACGCGAACCCGACAACGCCTTCGCCCACTTCGCCCTGGCCCGCACCCTCCAACGTGCCGCCCGGCCCACCGAGGCCCTGCGCCACTTCCGCCTGGCCGCGGCCCTGGACCCGCGCCCGGACTTCTTGGCGGCGGCGCGGTTCGGCCGGAAGGACTGAACCGTCCCGTGCGGCGGCGCCGGACGGACTGATCCGTTCGTCATATCGAGTGAGTGCCCGAGGTGGGGCCCACCGGTCCCACTCGCCCCTGGAGAAACGCTGCATGCAGGCGATTCGCGGCCTGGGAGGCTTTTGGCCGGGCGTCGTCGCCGGACTGTGGTGTGCGCGCATGCCCCTCGTTCCTGCTTAGCGTGGCTGTCTCGATCTTGCTCATCGAGTCGCCCCAGGAGACCGTCCATGGCCATGCCGGAACTGCTCGGCGTCAGTCCCAGTCCCTTTGTGCCCCCGCCGGGGCCCCGGTACAAGGCGCGAGCCCTGGGCGTCGGCTGGGTGGTCGCCGCCCTGCTGTGTGCGTACTTCTCGGCCTCGCAGGCGAGCAGGGCCGCCGGGCATGTGGCGAACAAGGGCGTCCTCACCGTGGAGCGTTGCTGGCAGCATCCCGGTAGCGGAAGGTACGGGAGTAAAGGCACCGAGTGCGTCGGGAGCTTCCGAACGGCGACGGGGCGGGTCGTACGAGATGACGCCGAACTCGACGGCGCACATGTGCCGGGCGAACGTGTGCGGGTGTATCGCGCAGGTGACAGCTACAACCTTGTCGGCTGGCGCGCTTTCTGGGGCTGGCTGATCCTCTTCTGCTTCGGTGCGCTCGTGGCCTGCCACGGCTTGATGACCATTGTGGTGGGCATCCATGCGACGAAAGCCGAGGAAATGCTCGTCGTCCAGTCATTGGTGCGGAGGACGTCGGCGGCGGTCTACGTCAAGTCGCTGATGTGGTCGGCACTGGCGGGCCTGGTGCTGTGCGCGATGCTGGCGCTGGTCTCGCATTGATGGAACGGAATTCTTTCGTACCAGGAGGACGGATGGAACTGCGAGTTGATTCAGCTCAGTTGGAAGATTTCGCGCGGCAGGTCTACAGAGGTGCCGAGGACTCGAGGGAAGTGTTGAACTATGCCAGAAAGTTCACGCACATCTCCGGCGAACAGATGGGACTTTTTGCTATCGCGGTCGAGGGGCACGACGGCTTACGCAACGGCGTCTTGCAGGCCCTGCAACGTCTCTCCGGAATTCTGACGGAGTCTTCGGAAGAGCTGCGTTCCGCTGCTGCCTACTATCGCCGCACCGATCATGCAGTCGCTGCCGTTCTGGACGCCGGATACCCGCGGGAGAGGCGCTGACCGGCCATGGATTTCACCGACGTGGTCCAGCCCACGACGTACCTTATTCCGCCTGCGAAGCCGGACGAGTTCGCCGACCCGCTGCTCCCGATCAATGCGGTCTGTGAAGTCCTCAGCCCAGGTGGGTGGCTTATCAAGCTGGCCGAGCTGATGCTGCCGAAGGATCCGGTCAAATGGACACAGGAGCAGCTGGCCGGGGACTGGGCGACCTACGCCAAATGCGCCGAGTCATGGCAGCGGATGGGGCAGGCATGCGGTGCCCTCGCGCGGAACATGGAGTCCGGCGGCAGACGCATTGACGTGACGTGGGACGGCAACGCAGCAGATGCGGCGCTCCTCTACTTCGATGCCCTGCGGAAGAATCTCGAGGAAATGCAGGATGCGCTGGACGCGATGAGTGACGAGTACCGCGCGGTCGCGCGGTCGGTCTCGATGACAGGTCAGGCGATCGGCGGATGCATCAGCGCGATCGTTGATGCCCTCCTGACGATGTCCATCTCGGCTGCGGCTTCCGCAGCCTTCGGCTGGACCGGGTGCGCCGCGGCGATGGGCTACGCGATCGGGGCGATGGAAGCCGAGGTCATCCTCAAGGAGTGGGAACGGATGACCAGGCTCATCAGCTATGCCCAACTGGCCATGAACGCCAGTTATGGGGTCATGGAGCATGTCGGAGGTGAGGTCATGGCGAAACTCAATGCTTTTCCTCTTCCTCGGGCGAGTTATGACCACCCGGCGGTCTGAGGAGAGGCACATGCCTGAACAAGAGGTGGGGTACGAAGAATTCCTGGCTCCGGGCCGGGACCGGGAGCAGGCCCGTGTCGTCCACAAGGCCCTGCAACACCTGGCCGCCGGTGGGGCGGGCGACGTCCTTCAGGAGATGGCTCGTGAGGTCCTCTCCGGCCGGGTCGGCCTTCGTGAGGCCGTGCGGGTGGGTGCTTACGCGGACGCGCTGGGTGAGCATGCCCATGTGGCGCGCAGGGCGTGGGAGGACATGCCCGAGGAACAGCGCGAGCGCTCTCTGGCCGAAGCCCGCAGGTCTCTCGACGCGGAGGGGGTCTGAAAGGCTTGTCGGCGGGTTACGGTTGGGGCGACTCGCGGCTACCGTTCGGGTTTCTCGCCCTTGACCGGCGCATACGGCGGGACGTCCCGCCCCGGCTGGTAGTGCGGCCCCTGCCGGATGTGCCGTATGACCACGCCCAGGTCGACGGCCGTCACCGCTGCCAGCACCCCGCAGGCGATCGCCCACCCCGGGTGCCCGGCGGCTGCGAAGAGGACGGTCCCGGCGATCGCCCAGACCAGGCCGAAAGCGGCCAGCCCGCACCGGAGCCGCAGGGGGCTGCGGGCCGTCATCGGTTCATTGCCCGTACGCATGGCGCACCATCTCCTCCTACCAGGATCCACCCTCCAGGGTGGTCCCGGCAGCTCAGAGCAGGCGCTGGATCTCGCCGCGGACGCGGTAGAACCCGGACGAGGCGGGGGACAGTGCCTCGACGACGTAGCGGGCGCCGGGCTGGCGTATGTGGCGGGGGAACTGGACGTTCCAGCTGGGGTCGTAGCCGCCGGAAACGACGTGGACGCGGAGGCGGCCGGCCTCCTGCACGCACTCGACCACGATGCCCGAGGGCGGCGCGGAGGTGACCGTACGGACGGTGGCGCAGGGGGCGTAGGTGGGGACGGCGGCGGCGGACTTGACGTCCAGGGGGACGGGGACGGTGCCGGACTGGGCGGCGGTGACAGCGGCTTCCGTGGCGTCGACGCACACCAGGGAGCCGTCGGTGGTGACCATGTACAGCTTCTCGTCGAGGTACTGCATGGACAGGGCGGAACCACCGCCCGTGCCGAGCTTCCACAGGCGGGTGCCGTCGGCGGCGAAGCAGTAGACGGAGGAGGCGGAGTCCCCGGCGAAGACGTAGCGGCCACCCGGGGCAGTGGCGCAGGAGTAGACCGCCGAGTCGCACGGGTACGTGGCCTCGATGGCGCCGTCGGCCTTGGACAGGCGCTGGACGACGTTGTGGTTGGTCCCCGCGTACACGCAGTGGTCCTCCTGCCAGCCGAAGAGCACGGAACCGCTGGTGCGGCTGTGCCACAGCTCGCCGCCGCCGTCCTGGGCGTAGGCCGTCACTCCGCGCCCGTGGCCGTGGTACACGGCGCGTTCGTCCCGGCGCACCATCCAGGCGTGGGTGCCGGTGCTCTTGCGTGACCACTGGTATTCGTCCTCGTGGTCGATGACGGTCAGGCCACCGTTGCGGTCGGCGACGTTGAGGACGCCTTCGTGGATGTCGAGCCAGAAGATGTCGACGTCCGAGGCGATCTCGTAGGCAGCGAAGGGCAGTTTGGAGGAGAGGTCGTAGACGGTGCCGTCGTCGCAGCCGGCGTAGATCCAGAAGTCGTCGGCCACCAGGCACTTCACACCGTCCGGCAGCTGGTAACGGGCCAGCACCTCGCCGTTGTGCCCGAGGGTGTAGACGTCGCCGGACTGGTTGCCGACCCAGCAGCGGTCCTCACCGATGTGGATGCCGAACGCGGCGGCCCCGGTGCGGAAGCGCCACAGCACCGGGGCCACGGCCCGGGCGGTCGAGGGGGCGGAGGTGACCTGGCGGCGGGTCACCGCGCGGGCCGCCCGGCCGCCGCGCACGGCGGGTGCGTAGCCCTTGCGCACCTTCTCGCCGACCTTCTTGGCGGCCGCGGCCCGCGCCTTCTCCGCGGTCGGGAAGGCGGACGTCTGGACCTGCCCGGCCGCGCCGATCCGGCCGTACCGCACCGTCACCGTCGTGCTGTCGACGGTGACTTCGTAGAACTTGTGCGCCCCCGCGCCGTCCTGGGACAGCTCCAGATACGTGGTGTTCCCCGACATGGCAAGCCCCTCTCCCGCCGGTCGCGACGACCGGTCCGCAGTGAGGGGAACGCTAGGGCGTGCCACTGACAATCGACCGCGGGCGAGGCCCGGGCGGCCGGTGCCGCACCGTCAGAACAGCGGTTGCGGAAGGACACCTTCGAGCGCCAGCAGGGCGCGCTTGGCCTCCAGACCGGGGCCGAAGCCGCCCAGGCCGCCGTTGCTCTCGACGACGCGGTGGCAGGGCACGACGACGGGGAGCGGGTTGCTGCCCATGGCCACGCCCACGGCGCGGGCGGCCCCGGGTTCGCCGACCCGGTCGGCCAGGTCCTGGTAGGCGACCAGGGTGCCGTAGGGGACGTGGTCGAGGAGCTCGTGGAGCGTGCGGCGGTTGAATCCGGAGGTGAGCGACCAGTCGAGAGGGAGGGAGAAGACCCGCAGGCGGCCACTGAAGTAGGCCTGGAGCTGCGCTGTCGCCTCGGCCAGCACGTCGTGGCATGCGGAGGGCGGGCCGGCCGGGGCGGAGCCCAGGCGGCGGGTCAGGCGGTCGACGGAGCCGGCGGCACGTTCGCCGGTGTCCTCGGCATGGAAGACGACACTGAGCAGGCCGTCCGCGGTCGCGGCCAGGCCCAGTGGGCCGACGGGCGTGCTGATCGTCGTCCATGCCCACACCCGGGGGCCGGCCGGCAGAGGGCGCTCGGAGTCCGTCACGCACTCCAGCCTAGAGCGTCCCCTGCCGGTGCCTTCGGGCGGTTCAGAGAGCGGACTCCAGTGCTGCGGTGGCGTCGGACAGACCGGGGAAGCCGGCCAGCTCCGACGGCTCCGACAGGAACGACTCACCGGCGTCCTCGGCCAGTGCGTCGGCGACGACGTGCGGAGCGTTGCTGATGATGCCGTCCACGCCCATGTGGGCGAGGGCGACCGCCCGCTCGCCGTCGTCCACGGTCCACGCCGAGATCTCCAGGCGCCGTCCGTGCGGGCCCTTGAGCGCGTGGACGGCGCGGACCCAGGCGGCGGTGACGCTCTTGTGGCTCGGATTGATCTGGTCGGCGAAGGCGGCGTACGAGCGGAGCTCGGCGGGCTTGGGGGCGCCGAGGAAGCCCTTCTTGATGTCCGGGCGAAGTTTGTGCAGCGTCTTCAGGGACGTCGCGTTGAAGCTCTGGACGATCAGCCTGCTCTTGACGTGGCGCCCGTCCAGCCAGCCGGCCCGCCGCAGCTCGGCCACCATCTGCCGCTCGATGCCCGGGTACAGCTCCGGAGCCTTCACCTCCAGCAGCAGCTTCTGGCGGTTGTCGTCGACCCGCCGCAGATAGCGGCTCAGTGTCGGCACCCGCTCACCCGCGAAACGCCGGCTGTACCACCTGCCGGCGTCCAGCTTCTCGATCTCGGCGAGGGTGAAGTCGGCGACCTTCCAGGGTGCGCGCCGCGGATACCGCCGCTTGACGTCGGTCGTGCGCTCCAGGGTGGTGTCGTGCATGACGATCAGGGCGCCGTCCTTGGTTCGCTGGACGTCGTTCTCCACCCACTTCACGTCCAGCCTCGCCGCTCTGTCGATCGACGCCAGGGTGTTCTCCGGCGCCTGGACCGGGACCCCCCGGTGGCCGATGGCCACGGGGACCGCCGGGCCGTCCGTGGCGTGCGCGGGCGCGGCGGCGAGACCGACCGTGGACACGGAGGCGAGCGTCGTGAGGGACAGTCCGAGAAGTGCGCTGGTCACGGCGGAGACGGTGCAGATGCGCATGAGGGCTCCTCGCGGCGTCCGGGCCCGGGACGGCCTTCGCGATCCGGGGCCTCGTGTACGGAAAGTCGTACGGCGTGCACGGAAAGTCGTACACGATACCCCTACGCGACCGCGACCACCGGGGCATCCGCAGACGGGATCCTTTGCCGCCTTTTCGCCGACCGTTCGCCTGGAAAACGGGGGTGGAACCCCGGGGACGAGGCCGTTGTCAGTGGTGGGCCGTACGGTGGTTTCATGCGGCCCGTATCCAAGATCGAACGCAAGGTGGCGCCTTTCGAGGTCGTCAGCTCCTACCAGCCCAGCGGTGACCAGCCGACGGCCATCGCCGATCTGGAGCGGCGCATCCGCGCAGGCGAGAAGGACGTCGTCCTGCTCGGTGCGACCGGCACCGGGAAGTCGGCGACCACGGCGTGGATGATCGAGAAGCTTCAGCGGCCGACGCTCGTCATGGCGCCCAACAAGACGCTCGCGGCCCAGCTCGCCAACGAGTTCCGCGAGCTCCTGCCCAACAACGCCGTCGAGTACTTCGTCTCGTACTACGACTACTACCAGCCCGAGGCGTACGTCCCGCAGTCGGACACGTACATCGAGAAGGATTCCTCGATCAACGAAGAGGTCGAGCGGCTGCGCCACTCGGCGACGAACTCGCTGCTCACCCGGCGTGACGTCGTGGTGGTGGCGTCGGTGTCCTGCATCTACGGCCTGGGTACGCCGCAGGAGTACGTGGACCGCATGGTGCCGCTCAAGGTGGGCGAGGAGACCGACCGGGACCAGCTCCTGCGCCGCTTCGTGGAGATCCAGTACACGCGCAACGACCTGGCCTTCACCCGGGGCACCTTCCGCGTGCGCGGCGACACCATCGAGATCTTCCCGGTCTACGAGGAGCTGGCCGTCCGCATCGAGATGTTCGGCGACGAGATCGAGGCGCTGTCCACGCTCCACCCGCTCACCGGCGAGGTCATCTCCGACGACCAGGAGCTCTACATCTTCCCCGCCAGCCACTACATCGCCGGTGCCGAGCGGATGGAGAAGGCCATCGCGGGCATCGAGGCCGAGCTGGAGGAGACCCTCGCCCGTATGGAGAAGCAGGGCAAGCTGCTGGAGGCCCAGCGGCTGCGCATGCGGACCACCTACGACATCGAGATGATGCGCCAGATCGGCTCCTGCTCCGGTATCGAGAACTACTCGCTCCACATGGACGACCGTGAGCCGGGCTCCCCGCCCAACACCCTCATCGACTACTTCCCCGAGGACTTCCTCCTCGTCATCGACGAGTCGCACGTCACGGTCCCCCAGATCGGCGCCATGTACGAGGGCGACGCCTCGCGCAAGCGCACCCTCGTCGAGCACGGCTTCCGCCTGCCGTCGGCCATGGACAACCGGCCGCTGAAGTGGGAGGAGTTCACCGAGCGCATCGACCAGACCGTCTACCTCTCCGCGACGCCCGGCAAGTACGAGCTCTCGCGCGGCGACGGTTTCGTGGAGCAGATCATCCGTCCCACCGGCCTGGTCGACCCCGAGGTCGTCGTCAAGCCGACCGAGGGCCAGATCGACGACCTCGTGCACGAGATCCGTACGCGCACCGAGCGCGACGAGCGCGTCCTGGTCACCACCCTCACCAAGAAGATGGCCGAGGACCTCACGGACTACTTCCTGGAACTGGGCATCCAGGTGCGCTACCTGCACAGCGACGTCGACACGCTGCGCCGTGTCGAGCTGCTGCGCGAGCTGCGGGCCGGTGAGTACGACGTCCTGGTCGGCATCAACCTGCTCCGCGAGGGCCTCGACCTTCCCGAGGTGTCCCTGGTGGCCATCCTCGACGCCGACAAGGAGGGCTTCCTGCGGTCCGGGACCTCCCTGATCCAGACCATCGGGCGTGCGGCGCGCAACGTCTCCGGCCAGGTGCACATGTACGCCGACAAGATCACTCCGGCGATGGAGAAGGCCATCGAGGAGACCAACCGACGCCGCGAGAAGCAGATCGCCTACAACAAGGAGCGGGGGATCGACCCCCAGCCGCTGCGCAAGAAGATCGGTGACATCGTCGCCACGCTCGCCCGCGAGGAGATCGACACCCAGGAGCTCCTGGGCTCGGGCTACCGCCAGAGCGGCAAGGACAAGGGCAAGGCCCCGGTGCCCACGGTGGTCTCCGCGGCGGGCGCCAAGGGAAAGGCCAAGGCCAAGGGCAAGAAGGAAGCGGTGGTGGCCACGGACCGGCCCGCCGCCGAACTTGCTCAGCTCATCGAGGAGATGACCGACCGTATGCGGGCGGCTGCCGCGGAGCTGCAGTTCGAGGTCGCGGCACGGCTGCGCGACGAGGTGGGGGAGCTGAAGAAGGAACTGCGGCAGATGCGGGAGGCGGGCCTGGCCTGACCCCGGCCTCGCGGGAGGCCGCCCTTCCGCGCGGGTCGGCGACGGAGCAGCGTACGCGACGGCGTACGGGGCATGTTGCAAGACCGCCACAAACCCCCCTGGGGTGAGTACCCGCTCCTCACCAGTGCATAGGGTCCTTCAAGGAGGCCGCGCGAACGCGTGGCCACGGGGACGAACGAACGAGAGAGGGACTGCGCGTGACGGTCAACTTGTCCAAGGGCCAGGGCATCAGCCTCCGGAAGGCCGACGGGGGCACCCTGACCGCGGTGCGGATGGGGCTGGGCTGGCAGGCGGCCCCTCGCCGCGGGCTGTTCGGGACGCGGACGAAGGAAATCGACCTCGACGCCTCGGCGGTGCTCTTCGCCGACAAGCAGCCGGTCGACGTGGCCTTCTTCCAGCAGCTGGTGAGCAAGGACGGCTCGGTGCGCCACACCGGCGACAACCTGGTCGGCGGCGCGGGCCAGGGCAGCGACGACGAGTCGATCCTCGTCGACCTGCAGCGCGTTCCCGTGCACGTCAACCAGATCGTCTTCACGGTGAACTCCTTCACAGGCCAGACCTTCGCCGAGGTCCGCAACGCCTTCTGCCGGCTGGTCGACGAGACCACCGGCCAGGAGCTGGCGCGCTACACCCTGGACGGCGGCGGCCCGTACACCGCTCAGATCATGGCGAAGGTGCACCGGGTGGGCGACGGCTGGCAGATGACGGCCATCGGGACCCCGGCCAACGGCCGGACCTTCCAGGACCTGCTGTCGGAGATCCAGGCCACCCTCTAGGCGCGGCGGCCCGTCCCGGTCGAACGGACGGGCCCGCCCGGGCACCCCGGGCGCCTCCACAGCGGTACGGACCCAGAGCAGTACGAAGCCGGGCCCGGCGGAGCGGCATCCGCCGGGCCCGTGGCACAGCGAGCCAACATGACAAGGGGGAAGCGGCGATGACGGCCGAGCTGGTGCGGGGGCAGAACCACCCGCTGTCCGGGACCCGACTGGAGATCCGGGTCTCGGCGGGCCGACCGGTGGTGGCGGGCGCGACGCTCGCTGACGCGGATGGCAGGGTTCCGGGCGCCGAGTGGGTGGCGCACCCCGCCTCGCCGCGGCTCCCGGGCCTGGAGGTGTCACGGCAGGCCGCTGCCGAGCATCGGCTGGCAGTCGATCTGGACGCCCTGCCGGAGGCCGCCCACCAGGTCAATGTGCTGCTCGCCCTGGTGTCCGGCGCGGACGGCCCCGCGCGCTTCGGCGCGATGGCGGCGCCGTTCCTGGCGGTGACCGGCGCCGACGGCGCGGAGGTCGCCAGCTACACCATCACCGATCTGGACGCCGAGTCGGCGGTGGTCGCCCTGGAGCTGTACCGCAGGCAGGGCGCCTGGAAGGTGCGCGCGGTCGGCCAGGGGTACGCCGACGGCCTGGCCGCGATGCTGCGCGATCAGGGGCTGCCCGGGGCGGACGGCATGGCGACGAGCATCGAGGAAGCGGTTGCGCAGGGCATGGCCCGGGCGGTTTCCGCACCGCCCGCCCAGCGCGCTGCGGGCGAGAGTGCGGCCCGCCGCGTCGCCCCGGCCGGTGGCGCGAGCGACGACGGCCGTGCGGTGGCCGACATGGCCGGTCACGACCCGGCGGTCGGCGCACAGGGGCGCGGAGCGGGCGAATCCGTACCGGCTCCGGGTGCGGCGCAGCCGTCGGCTGGTGAGGGTCCGGTCAGCTACCGGCACCCGGGCCGCCGGACCTCCACGCCGCCCGAGCCCGCCCCTGCGGCCCCGGCCGCCGAGCCCGGTCGGCCGCCCCGGCCGGTGGCGGGTGACGCCACCGGCTGGACGATGGACGAGCGGCTCTACAACCAGGTCTGGGGCATGTTCGAGGACATGGCCCGGACAACCGCCGCCTACCGCAGCGCGGTGGACTTCGCGGAGTCGCGTCTGGAGCAGGAACTGGACCGGGTGCTCTCCGATCCCCGCACCCGGGTCGGCCCGGCCGCCGACGCGGCCCGGGCGGAGGCACGGGCCAGGCAGGCGCAGCTGGTGGAGCAGGCGCGTTCGGTGCTCGACCGTGACCTGGCCCAGCTCGTGGCCGAGGCCGAGGTCGTCGAGCATGCCCTGCCACCTGCGTTCGCGCGCTGGGACAGCCCCGTCTGGCAGGGCTACCAGGTGCCGCTGGAGACCCCGATGGCGCTGCGACTGGGGGATCTGCACCTGCCGGAGCGCAAGGATCTGCGCATCCCCATGCTGGTGCGGCTGCCGCTGGAGCGCGGGCTGTGGGTCGACAGCGGCCGTTCCCAGGGCGGTCCCGGGGCCGGCCTGCTGGACTCCTCCGAGGTGCGCAGGCTCGCCATGGACTGCGCCGTCGCGCACGCGGTGCGGCTCCTGGCCGTCCACCCCGTCGGTGACTACTCGGTGCACGTCATCGACCCAGCGGGCGCGGCCGGGTCCGCGCTGGCCCCGCTGCTGGAGTACGGAGCGCTCCGTGAGCCGCCGGCGCCCGGCGCGCACGGGGTGTCCGAGGTGCTGGCGCGGCTGACGCGGCGCGTGGACCTGGTGCAGATGGCGGTCCGCAGCGGCGCCCTGGACTCCCTGCCGGCGGATCTCGACACCGCCGAGCAGTTGCTGATCGTCAATGACTTCCCGCACGGCTTCGACGACCGTGCCGTCACGCAGCTGCGCTATCTCGCGGACGAGGGGCCGTCCGTTGGCGTGCATCTGCTGATGGTTGCCGACCGTGAGGATGCGCGGGTGTACGGGCCGGTCCTGGACCCGCTGTGGCGTTCCCTGCTGCGGATCACGCCGGTGCCGGACGACCACCTCGCCGATCCGTGGGTGGGGCACGCCTGGACGTACGAGCCGCCGTCGGTGCCCGTCGGCAGCGATGTGGTGCGGCAGGTGCTGTGGCAGGTCGGGCAGGCGCGGAGGGCGTACGGCATCTGACGATGGAACGTAGCCCCTGACCAGGCGACTTGGATTTCTCTTTACTATTCCTTGGGTTTTCCTGTACCGTTCTGGGAAGTGCCGTACGCCGTACGACCTGCCGGAGGAACAGTGGACGTTTCCCTGACCCTGTGGGCGCTGACCATCCTCGGTCTGTGTGCCCTCGTCGCCGCCGACTTCTTCATAGGGGGCCGCAAGCCGCACGAGGTCTCCCTCAAGGAGGCCGGCGTCTGGACCGTGGTCTGGGTCGCCCTGGCCGGGCTCTTCGGACTGGGGCTCCTGGCCTTCGGCGGCGGCGGGCCGGCCGGTGAGTTCTTCGCGGGCTACATCACCGAGAAGTCGCTGAGCGTCGACAACCTCTTCGTCTTCGTCCTGATCATGGCGAAGTTCGCGGTGCCGCCGGTGTACCAGCAGCGGGTTCTCATGGTCGGCGTGCTCATAGCGCTGGTCCTGCGAGCCGTCTTCATCGGCGCGGGCGCGGCGATCATCGCCAACTTCTCCTGGGTCTTCTACATCTTCGGCGCCTTCCTCATCTGGACGGCGTGGAAGCTCATCCAGGAGGCGCGGGCGGACGAGGAGGACGAGGAGTTCGAGGAGAACCGCTTCCTGAAGCTGGTGGAGCGGCGCTTCCCCTCCACCGACCGGTACCACGGCACCAAGCTGTTCATCGCCGAGAACGGCAGGCGGCTGATGACACCGATGCTGATCGTCATGCTGGCGATCGGCACGACCGATGTGCTGTTCGCGCTCGACTCCATACCGGCGATCTTCGGCCTCACCCAGGACCCGTACATCGTCTTCACCGCCAACGCCTTCGCACTCATGGGCCTGCGACAGCTGTACTTCCTGATAGGCGGCCTGCTGAAGAAGCTGGTCCACCTCTCGTACGGCCTGTCGGTCATTCTCGGCTTCATCGGCGTCAAGCTCGTCCTGCACGCCCTGCACGAGAACGGCGTCGGCGTCCCCGAGATCAGCATCCCGGTCTCGCTCGGCGTCATCTGCGCGGTCCTCGTCGTCACCACCGTCACCAGCCTGCGTGCCTCCGCCGGACTGGCGCGGGCCGAGGCGGCAGAGGCGGCGGCCGGCCCGGCGACCGAGGCCGCCGGTGCGGTGGCGGCGGGCAAGGACGAGCGGGAGAGCGCCCGCGCCTGACGACCGGGCACCTGCGGGGCCGGGCGCAGGGCAGGCGGGCGCAGGGTCAGGCGGGGGCCGGGTCGGCGGCCGTGGTCGCGGTGGTCGTGGGGCGGGTCTCGGGAAGCAGTGTGAAGCAGGTCAGGCTGAGCAGGGCGACGCCGGTCAGGTAGACGGCGACGCCCCAGGGCGGCCCGTCGCCCCGGGCCGTCGCGGTCGCGACCAGCGGGGTGACGGCGCCGCCCAGCACCCCGGCCAGGTTGTACCCGACGGCCGCGCCCGTGCAGCGCACCCTGGCGTCGTACAGCTCGGGGAGGTACGCGCCGACGACACCGAAGGCGGTGGAAAAAGACAGCATCGCGACGACGAAGCCCAGCAGCATCAGCGCGGGACGGCCGGTGCGCAGGAGGCCGATCAGCGGAAACATCCACAGGGCGACGGCGGTGCAGCCGGCCAGGCACAGGGGACGGCGCCCGTAGCGGTCGCCGAACATCGCGATCAGCGGGGTGACCGCGCCCGAGGCGGCGACGGACACCATGATGCAGCCGAGCATGACCGTACGGTCGACTCCGAGCCGTTCGGTGCCGTAGGCCAGGGACCAGGTGGTGACGGTGTAGAAGACGGCGTAGCCGACGGACAGTCCGCCGGCCGTGAGCAGGACGAGCCGCCAGTGGCCGCGTACGACCTCGGAGAAGGGCTGTGACGCGCGGGTCCCGCTCGCGGTCAGTTCGCGGAAGTCCGGGGTCTCGGCGAGCTGGGTGCGCAGCAACAGGCCCACTGCCGCCAGGACGCCCGCCGCCCAGAACGGCACGCGCCAGCCCCAGGACAGGAACTGGGCCTCGGTGAGGGTGGCCGACAGCGTCAGGGTGATGCCGTTGGCGAGCAGGAAGCCCACGGACGGGCCGGCCTGGGGGAAGCTCGACCACAGGACGCGGCGGTGCGCGGGCGCGTGCTCGGCGGTCAGCAGGACGGCGCCGCCCCACTCGCCGCCGAGCCCCAGGCCCTGCAGGAAGCGCAGGACCAGAAGCAGTACGGGAGCGGCGATGCCGATGTCGCGGTAGGTGGGTACGAGGCCGACCGCGACGGTCGCGACGCCCGTCAGCAGCAGGGATGAGATGAGCACCGGGCGGCGGCCGAGCCGGTCGCCGATGTGGCCGAAGAGTACGGACCCCACCGGGCGGGCGAGGAACCCGACGCCGAAGGTGCCGAAGGCGGCGAGGGTGCCGAGGAGGGGGGAGACGGTGGGGAAGAACAGCGGGCCCAGGACCAGGGCCGCCGCCGTGCCGTAGGCGAAGAAGTCGTAGAACTCGATGGCGGTGCCGGCCATGGATGCGGCCGCCAGACGGAACATGGCCGGGGATCGGTCACGATGCATGTACTGCCCAACTTCCGGGCGGCGCCCAGGAAACGGGGCGCTCGGAAGTGCTGCCGGGGGCGCAAGGGAATCGCGCCTTCCGCCCGCTGTGCGGAAGGCGCGCTACCCCTTGTCGTGGCGGCAGGTCACCAGCCGCGCTTGCGCCACTCCGCGACGTGCGGGCGCTCGGTGCCCAGCGTGGTGTCGTTGCCGTGGCCCGGGTAGACCCAGGTCTCGTCCGGGAGCGTGCCGAAGATCTTGGTCTCCACGTCCTCGATGAGGCTGGCGAAGGCCTTGGGGTCGTCGTGGGTGTTGCCGACGCCGCCGGGGAAGAGGCAGTCGCCGGTGAAGACGTGCGGGTGGCCGTGCGGGTCGTCGTAGACCAGCGCGATGCTGCCCGGCGTGTGGCCGACCAGGTGGCGGGCCGTCAGCTCCACCCGGCCGACACGAATGGTGTCCCCGTCGTCGACGAGCACGTCCGTGGCCACCGGGATGCCCTCGGCGTCCTCGCGGCCCGCGTAGGTACGGGCGCCGGTGGCCGCCACGACCTCGCCCAGTGCGCCCCAGTGATCGGCGTGCTGATGGGTGGTCACGACCGAGGCGATGCCGCTGTCGCCGATCAGGGCGAGCAGCGTGTGCGGTTCGGCGGCGGCGTCGATCAGCAGCTGCTCGTCCGTCGCGCGGCAACGCAGCAGATAAGCATTGTTGTTCATCGGACCGACCGCGACCTTCGAGATCATCAGATCGGCCAACTCGTGTACGTCCGCAGGTCCGCCGACCTCTACCGCTCCGCTGTACGTCATGGGAGCACCCTATAGCGGAGGCAGAACGGGGAGCGGAGCGCCACCTGTTTCGAGTCGCGGGCCGTCCTGCCGCCCGGCGAGCCAGCACAGCAGGCCGGCGGCGGTGCCGGTGACGGAGAGGGGTTCGCCCTCCGCGCGCCCGGTGCTCCAGCGGCCGCCGTCGGTCGCGGTCAGCCGGAGGGCGGGGACATCGGGGTGGCCGGCGAAGCGTTCGGCGAGGAACTCGATCTCCCGCACGGTGAACTCGGCGGACAGGTCCGCCGGCTCGTAGCCGATGCCGAGGTCGACGTGGTGCAGCTCCACCTCGATGAGGCGGCGGAAGGGGACGCGGGCGGCGACGTCGGTCACGCCGTTGCGCATGGTGATCGTGCGGTTCCAGTCGGCGGGCGCCTCGGCGGTGCGCAGGAAGCGGGCGGCGCTCTCGCGCAGATCGCCGAGGTGGACGTCCAGCGGCCGAGAGGCGTCGCGCTCGATGTCGGCCTCGCGCGCCTCGGCGCTGGTGTACATGGGGCGGCCCGCCAGCACGTTCACGAGGGCGTCCGCGTTGCGGGCCAGGTGGGCGAGGAGGTGGCCGCGGGTCCAGCCGGGGAGCCGTGACGGCTCGGCAACGGCGGCGTTGTCCAGCTTGCCGGCCGCGGAGAGCAGCCGGTCGGTCGCCTCGCGTACCGCGTTCAGGTCACGCACGTGATCAATCATGCCGCCGACGATAGTCCGGCCACTCCTTCGGGTGAAGGAGTCGGATCCCCAGCGTGAATCGAATGTGCGTGCTATATCGTCGGGAGAGGCATCGCTTACGACATTCGTGTGACCGCCGCCTTGTCAGTGGCCCCCCGTACTCTGGATCGAGGGGCATGGCGCACCCCGCAGCTCCCCCAGAGCCGACTCTCAAGAAAGGTGCCGACCGGCGTGGCAGACCGTCTCATCGTCCGTGGCGCTCGCGAGCACAACCTCAAGAACGTCTCGCTCGACCTCCCGCGCGACTCCCTCATCGTCTTCACCGGGCTCTCGGGGTCGGGCAAGTCCTCCCTCGCGTTCGACACGATCTTCGCCGAGGGGCAGCGTCGCTACGTCGAGTCGCTCTCCTCCTACGCACGGCAATTCCTCGGGCAGATGGACAAGCCCGACGTGGACTTCATCGAAGGCCTGTCCCCGGCCGTCTCCATCGACCAGAAGTCGACCTCGCGCAACCCGCGCTCGACGGTCGGCACCATCACCGAGGTCTACGACTACCTCCGCCTTCTCTTCGCCCGCATCGGCAAGCCGCACTGCCCCGAGTGCGCGCGGCCCATCTCCCGGCAGTCGCCGCAGGCCATCGTGGACAGGGTCCTGGAGCTGCCGGAGGGCAGCCGCTTCCAGGTGCTGTCCCCGCTGGCGCGCGAGCGCAAGGGAGAGTTCGCCGACCTCTTCTCCGACCTGCAGACCAAGGGCTACAGCCGCGCCCGGGTCGACGGCGAGACGATCCAGCTCTCGGACCCGCCCAAGCTCAAGAAGCAGGAGAAGCACACCATCGAGGTGGTCGTCGACCGCCTCACCGTGAAGGAGAGCGCCAAGCGCCGGCTGACCGACTCGGTCGAGACCGCGCTGGGCCTCTCCGGCGGCATGGTGATCCTCGACTTCGTGGACCTCGCCGAGGACGATCCCGAGCGCGAGCGGATGTTCTCCGAGCACCTGTACTGCCCGTACGACGATCTGTCCTTCGAGGAGCTGGAGCCGCGCTCCTTCTCCTTCAACTCGCCCTTCGGCGCCTGCCCGGACTGCACCGGTATCGGCAGCCGCATGGAGGTCGACCCCGAGCTGATCATCCCCGACGAGGACAAGTCCCTCGACGAGGGTGCGATCAACCCCTGGTCGCACGGCCACACGAAGGACTACTTCAACCGTCTGGTCGGCGCCCTCGCCGGCGAGCTCGGCTTCCGCACGGACATCCCCTGGGCCGGGCTCCCGCAGCGCGCGAAGAAGGCGCTGCTCAACGGCCACCGCACGCAGATCGAGGTGCGCTACCGCAACCGCTACGGGCGCGAGCGCGCGTACACCACGGCCTTCGAGGGCGCGGTCCCGTTCGTCAAGCGGCGCCACTCGGAGGCCGAGAGCGACTCCAGCCGTGAGCGCTTCGAGGGCTACATGCGCGAGGTGCCCTGCCCGACCTGTGAGGGCACGCGGCTCAAGCCGATCGTTCTCGCGGTCACCGTGCAGGGCCGCTCCATCGCGGAGATCTCCGCGATGTCGATCAGCGAGTGCGCCGACTTCCTGCGTGACATGCAGCTCACCGGCCGCGAGAAGAAGATCGCCGAGCGGGTCCTCAAGGAGGTCAACGAGCGCCTGAGGTTCCTGGTCGACGTCGGCCTGGACTACCTCTCGCTCAACCGCGCCGCGGGCACCCTCTCCGGTGGCGAGGCGCAGCGCATCCGGCTCGCCACCCAGATCGGCTCCGGTCTCGTCGGCGTGCTCTACGTCCTGGACGAGCCGTCCATCGGCCTGCACCAGCGCGACAACCACCGCCTCATCGAGACGCTCGTCCGGCTGCGAGACATGGGCAACACCCTGATCGTCGTCGAGCACGACGAGGACACCATCAAGGTCGCCGACTGGGTCGTCGACATCGGCCCGGGCGCGGGCGAGCACGGCGGCAAGGTCGTCCACAGCGGTCCCCTCAAGGAGCTGCTGCGGACGGAGGCGTCGATGACCGGGCAGTACCTGTCCGGCAAGCGGTCCATCCCCACTCCCGACGTCCGCCGCCCCGTGGACGGTGTACGACGGCTGACGGTGCGCGGCGCCCGCGAGAACAACCTGCGCGACATCGACGTGTCCTTCCCGCTCGGGGTGCTCACGGCCGTCACCGGTGTCTCCGGCTCCGGCAAGTCGACGCTGGTCAACGACATCCTTTACACCCACCTGGCACGTGAGCTGAACGGCGCGCGGGCGGTTCCCGGCCGGCACACGCGCGTGGACGGCGACGACCTGGTCGACAAGGTCGTCCACGTCGACCAGTCGCCCATCGGCCGTACGCCGCGCTCCAACCCGGCCACGTACACCGGTGTCTTCGATCACGTCCGCAAGCTCTTCGCGGAGACGATGGAGGCGAAGGTCCGCGGCTACCTGCCCGGCCGCTTCTCCTTCAACGTCAAGGGCGGCCGCTGCGAGAACTGCTCCGGCGACGGCACGATCAAGATCGAGATGAACTTCCTGCCGGACGTGTACGTGCCGTGCGAGGTCTGCCACGGCGCGCGCTACAACCGGGAGACCCTGGAGGTCCACTACAAGGGCAAGTCCATCGCCGAGGTGCTGGACATGCCCATCGAGGAAGCGCTCGGCTTCTTCGAGGCGGTGCCCACGATCGCGCGGCACCTGCGCACCCTCCATGACGTCGGCCTGGGCTACGTCCGGCTCGGGCAGTCCGCGCCGACGCTCTCCGGCGGCGAGGCACAGCGCGTGAAGCTCGCGAGCGAGCTGCAGAAGCGGTCGACGGGGCGGACGGTGTACGTGCTGGACGAGCCCACGACGGGTCTGCACTTCGAGGACATCAGCAAGCTGATCACCGTGCTGTCCGGTCTGGTCGACAAGGGCAACACCGTGATCGTCATCGAGCACAACCTCGATGTGATCAAGACGGCCGACTGGGTCGTCGACATGGGCCCCGAAGGCGGCGCGGGCGGCGGTCTCGTCGTCGCCGAGGGCACGCCGGAGGAGGTCGCGTCCGTAGGGGCCAGCCACACGGGCAAATTCCTCCGCGACATGCTCGGCGACCGCGTCAGTGATTCGTCTCCGGCGCGGACGACCGCGCAGCGGGCACCGGCGAAGAAGACGGTTGCCGCCGCAAAGGCGGTAGGTGCCGCCAAGAAGGTGGTCTCGGCGAAGACGAAGACCGCCGGGGTCGCGAAGAAGACCGCCTCGGCCGCGAAGAAGGCGGCGGCAGTGAAGAAGGCGCCCGCGAAGAAGGCGACGCGGGCTCGTAAGGCCTGAGCGGGCTGGGCGCCCGGCGCTGCGGAAGGTTCGGCACCGCCGGGCTCCGCCGTCGGGCGCCCCGCCGTTGCGGCGGGAAAGAGTCCCCAGTCCCGCCCCTTCCCGGAACCGGGACTGAACCCCGGACCCCCGGCGGGCGCACCCACGTCCTACGCCCCCACTTCCGCCGCGAAGGGCGGCTCCGCTCCCGCGCGGGAGCATGTCGTGGCTGCCGCGCTCGCCGCGAAGGTGAGGGCGTCGAGCCAGGCGGGCTCGTCCAGGGCGGCGAGCGCCTCGTGCGAGAGGGCGTCGCGGGCCGCCAGGCGGTGCAGCAGGGCGGCGTTCACGGTATCGCCGGCGCCGATCGTGTCGACGACCTCCACCGGAACCGCCGGAACCGCGAAGCAGGCCCCGTCCCGCGTGTGAACGGACAGGCCCTCCCCGCCCCTGGTCACCACGACCGCGGCGGGCCCCGCCGCCAGCCAGCCGGCGACGTCGCCGCCCAGCCACCCGGCGTCCTCCACCGACACCTTGAGCAGGGACACGTCCCGCAGCCAGGAACGGAACCGGGTGCGGTAGGCGTTCGCATCGGGGATCAGGCCCGGGCGGATGTTGGGGTCGAGCAGTGTGAACACCCCGCGCCGGGCCTCGCGGCGCAGCAGCGCCTCGTACGCGCTCGCGCCCGGCTCCAGTACCAGGGAGCAGGTGCCCAGGCACAGCGCCCGCACCCCGTCCGGAAGGGCGGCCGGCAGTTCGAAGAGCCGGTCGGCGGTGCCGCCCGCGTAGAAGCCGTAGCCCGCCGAGCCGTCCGCGCCGACCGCCGCCACCGCCAGCGTCGTCGGCTCCGGGCCGCGCCGCACCAGCGAGAGATCGACGCCGGCCACCCGCAGGCCGCCCAGCAGCGCCTCGCCGAAGCCGTCCGAGGACACCCGGGAGCAGAAGGCGGTGGATGTGCCCAGCCGGCCCAGCGCCAGGGCGGTGTTGTACGGGCCGCCGCCGCACCGCGGGAGCAGGGCCGGCAGGCCTCCGTCGCCCCCGGGGCCGTCGGGCACGAGGTCGATCAGGGCTTCTCCGGCGACGACGATCACGGGCGGGTCCTTCCGGCAGTAAGCGGAGCAACTGGTGCCGGTATTGTCGCTGTGTCGCACTGCCGTTTGACCCGTTGGAGTCCCCATGGCCACGCCCTCTGCTTCGTCGGCGTCCCGCCGTACCGTGCTGCGCGGAGCCGCCCTGGCCGGTGCCGCCGGGCTCGGCGCCGCCGCGTGCTCCGGTGGCGGCAGCGGAGCCAAGGGCCCCGCCGTCCCCACCGCACCGGTGGACCTCGGGGCGGCGGGCGAGGTGCCCGTCGGCGGCGCCCGGCTCTACCGCGAGCAGCGGCTGGTCGTCTCGCAGCCCGCCGCGGGGGAGTACAAGGCGTTCAGTGCGGTGTGCACGCACGCCGGCTGCGTCGTCGACAAGGTCGAGGACGGCAAGGTCAGCTGCCCCTGCCACGGCAGCACGTTCGACGCCACCACCGGCAAGGTCCTCCAGGGCCCGGCCGGTGCGCCCCTGCCGTCCGTCCCCGTCAAGGCGGACGGCGGCAAGCTGATCGCGGGCCCGGACGCCTGATCGCACCGGTCCGGCGGCTAGGACCAGTCCCAGGTGATCCCCAGGATCCCCGGCCGCACCCCCTGTTCCACCAGGTGCACCCCGCGGTGCCGTCCGGCCAGCGTCAGCTCCTGCTGCCCGCAGCGCGGCGCACCCGCCGAGATCTGGGTGAAGCGGCGGCAGCGGACCGGCAGGGCGGCATCGTCGAAGCGCACCTGCAGCACGTACTGCCCGCCCGCGAAGCTGAACCCGCGCACGTACTCCGCGCTCGTACCGCCCGTACCGTCGTCGAAGCCGTAGCCGAAGACGTGGGTCTCCCCGGCGCGCAGCCGCGTGTCGAAGAGCAGCTCGGCGACGAGCACCCCGGCCGCCGTGTGCCACCGCACCCGCCCCACCCGGCAGTTCTCGGTGGCCCGCACGATCACGCGGCCCGGGTCGCACCCCTCGTCGCCGTGGTGAATGGCCACGTAGCGGTCCACCCCGTCGCGGTGCGCCCGCACCACATGGTGCGAGTCGCGGGCGTGCAGCTCACGCCGCGCGCCTATCAGCACCCGCTCGAGCTGGCAGACGGTGTGCAGCCCGCCGTCCTCCGGTGACTCCAGTTCGGCCAGCAGCCGGCCCAGGGCGCGGGACTCCTCCACCAGCGAGCGGTACGAGCGTGCGGCCGGCCGCTCCGCCGTCGGCCGCCCGGCCGGCTCCAGCAGTAACCGGGTCAGGGCGTGCGCGGGCAGCTCCAGGATGTCCTCCAGCACCCGCACGGCCCTGAGCGACTCCGGGCGGCAGGGGCGCCGGGCGCCCCGCTGCCAGTAACTGAGGCTCGTCACACCGACCTTCACGCCGCGCTGCGCCAGCCGGTGCTGCACCCGGTGCAGGGCGAGCCCCCGCGCCGACAGCGCCATGCGCAGCGCCAGGTGGAACGGGCCCGTGCGCAGTGCCTGTGCCAGTTCGGCCTCGGCAGCGCGGGTGCCGCTGGGTGCCATGCGCTCGCTCCTTCGTGAGGCTTCTTCGCGAAGCTCCTCCGGCAGACGCCTGCACGGCGCCGCCGTAAGGGCCCCTGTAAAGCCCTGTGTGCATGTGAATGTTCACGAAAGACGGAACGGGACCCGCCGGTCAGGAGCGCTGCTTTCCTCCTGGGCGGGCACCGGCCGTTCACATCCGATCCGATCTGTTCACACCGTGCTCTCACGCGGTATTGAAACTGGTTGACCGGTCACCGACAACACCCGATGCTCCCAACACGCGTCCGGATGCGCTCCTCCACCACAACCCCCCGCCACGGGAGGAACGCCACATGACCTGTGCTTCGGCATCGGCACATAAAGGAATGTCCCGCATACGCGGCAGACGGCTGCCCATAGCCGCTCTCATCGCCTGCGCCCTGCTCCTCGTCCCCACAACGGCGAGCGCGGCGACCGGCGAACACACCGCTGTGCGCGCGACGAACAAGCTCAACATCACCATGCAGGCGCAGCAGCAGACGAACTGGTGCTGGGCGGCCTCCGGCAACACCATCGCCACCTGGATGGGCCGCAAGTACAGCCAGAACCAGTTCTGCAACGCCGCGTTCAACCGGACACAGGGCACCACGTGCCCCAACAACCAGGCCACCTTGGGCAATGTGCAGAACGCCCTCGCCTGGGCCGGCATCAACGAGGGTTCGTACGTCAGCGGATGGCTGCGCTACGCGACCGTGAAGGCCGAGATCGACGCGGGCCGTCCCGTCGAGACCCGCATCGGATGGCAGTCGGGCGGCGGCCACATGCACGTCATCTACGGGTACGACGACTCCGGCAGCACGGTCTACTGGGGCGACCCATGGCCCTCCAGCAACCGCTACAACTGGGCGTCGCACAGCTGGTACACCAACAACAACCAGTTCGCCTGGACCCACTCGCTCTACCGGATCGGGGCGTGAGGGCCATGACGAACCGTGCACACTGCCGGCGCCACGCGGCCCGCGCGGCCGCAGCGGGTGCCCTGACCGCCGCTGTACTGGGCCTGGCCCCGCTCGCGCACGCCGCCCCGCCGCCCGCCACCCCCACGCCGCCACCGGCCGCCGGGGTCGCCGCGGCCCATGACGCGGCGACGGCACCCGAGACCCTCACCACCCTCTCCCGCTTCTTCGCCCGCGACGGCGCCGTCGCCAAGGCGGACGCGCGGCCGAGGATCGAGGGCGCGACCGTGCCGGTCTACACGCTCGCGCCGGAGTTCGTGGCGGGCGACGAAGGCGCCCCCATCGCCGCGCTCGACTTCCTCGCCAGCGCGGCGGTCTCCGCCGACGGGCAGAAGGCCTCGGTGTGGACGGCCCGCGCCGGGGACGACTGGAAGGTCGTCAACATCGCCACCGGTGACGACGAGACACGCTACGCGTCCGAGGGCGCGCGCAGGCTCAGCGGCGGCACCGTCTTCCGCGAGCCCCAGATCAACGCCTGGTACGTGCAGCGGGGCGACCGCGTCCTGCCGCTCGACGAGGACGCCCTCCGTGCGATCGGCGAGAAGGGCGCCACCGTCGACGCGTACCGCACCCGCGTCCACAAGGCCTACGGTGACAAGCTGCCCGGTTCCGCCTATGCGAAGAAGGGCGCGGCCGGCGGCTTCGAGGAGAACAGCGCTCAGAAGTCCGTCGCATCGCAGTCCGGCGAGGACCGGACGGCGACCGCGGCGGCGCAGGCCGACGGCGGATCGCCGGCCGCGGCCCTTCCGGTGACGGCGGCAGGTGCGGCTGCCCTGGCCCTCGGCCTGGGAACCGTGGCGGTGCGCAGGCTCCGGCGCCGCTGACGAAACCGGACCCGCGAGGGCCCGGCCCGAACCCACCCCCCACCCCGCTCCGGCCCCGGCAGCCACCGCTGCCGGGGCCGGAGTGCCCTGCCCGCCGGGCCCCGCACCGGGCCGCTGCACGACGGATTGTCACTGCCCGCAAGTAGGGTGTGTGACATGGCCGACCCCAGCAGCTACCGACCCAAGCCGGGACAGATCCCCGACTCGCCCGGGGTCTACAGATTCCGCGACGAGCACGGCCGCGTGATCTACGTCGGGAAGGCGAAGAGCCTGCGCCAGAGGCTCTCCTCGTACTTCCAGGACCTCGCCGGTCTGCACCCGCGCACGCGCACGATGGTCACCACCGCCGCGTCCGTGGAGTGGACCGTGGTCTCCACCGAGGTCGAGGCGCTCCAGCTCGAGTACTCCTGGATCAAGGAGTACGACCCGCGCTTCAACGTGAAGTACCGCGACGACAAGAGCTACCCCTCCCTCGCGGTCACGATGGGCGAGGAGTTCCCCCGCGTCCAGGTCATGCGCGGTCCCAAGAAGAAGGGCGTGCGCTACTTCGGCCCGTACGCCCACGCGTGGGCCATCCGCGAGACCGTCGACCTGATGCTGCGGGTGTTCCCCGTACGCACCTGCTCGGCCGGTGTGTTCAAGCGCTCGGCCCAGATCGGCCGCCCCTGCCTGCTCGGCTACATCGGCAAGTGCTCCGCCCCCTGCGTCGGCCGCGTCAGCCCCCAGGAGCACCGCGAACTGGCCGAGGAATTCTGCGACTTCATGGCCGGGCGTACGGGTGCGTACATCCGTCGTTTGGAACAGCGGATGCATGATGCCGCCGAGGAGATGGAGTACGAGAAGGCGGCCCGGCTGCGGGACGACATAGAGGCGCTCAGACGTGCCATGGAGAAGAACGCCGTCGTCCTCGCCGACGCCACCGACGCCGACCTGATCGCGGTCGCCGAGGACGAACTCGAAGCCGCCGTGCAGATCTTCCATGTCCGCGGCGGCCGGGTGCGCGGCCAGCGCGGCTGGGTCACCGACAAGGTCGAGGCGGTCGACACGGCCGGCCTCGTCGAGCACGCCCTGCAGCAGCTCTACGGCGAGGAGAGCGGCGACACGGTCCCCAAGGAGGTCCTGGTCCCCGCCCTGCCGGAGCCGGCCGGGCCCGTTACGCAGTGGCTGACCGAGCGGCGCGGCGCCCGCGTCGACCTGCGCATCCCGCAGCGCGGCGACAAGAAGGACCTGATGGCCACGGTCCAGCGCAACGCCCAGCAGGCGCTCGTGCTGCACAAGACCAAGCGCGCCTCCGACCTGACGACCCGCTCCAGGGCCCTGGAGGAGATCGGCGAGGCCCTCGGCATGGACTCGGCTCCGCTGCGCGTGGAGTGCTTCGACATCTCCCACCTCCAGGGGCAGGACGTGGTCGCCTCCATGGTGGTCTTCGAGGACGGCCTCGCCCGCAAGAGCGAATACCGCCGCTTCCAGATCAAGGGCTTCGCCGGCCAGGACGACGTGCGCTCGATGCACGAGGTCGTCGGCCGGCGCTTCCGCCGCTACGTGAACGAGAAGCAGAAGACGGGGGAGTGGACCGAGGAGGCCCCGGACGACGAGATGCCCGGCGGGGAGGTCCTCAGCGGGGAGATTACCGGCGGCGAGGTCCCTCCCGAGGGCGACGACAGGCCCAAGCGCTTCGCCTACCCCCCGCAGCTGGTCGTGGTCGATGGTGGAAAGCCGCAGGTCGCGGCCGCCAAGCGGGCTCTGGACGAGCTGGGCGTCACCGATGTGGCCGTCTGCGGCCTCGCCAAGCGGCTCGAAGAGGTCTGGCTGCCGGACGAGGACGACCCGGTCGTCCTGCCGCGCACCAGCGAAGGTCTCTACCTCCTGCAGCGCGTCCGCGACGAGGCGCACCGCTTCGCCATCTCCTACCAGCGCAGCAAGCGCGGCAAGACGCTGAAGGCCGGCCCGCTCGACGCGGTCCCCGGCCTCGGCGACACCCGCAAGCAGGCGCTCCTCAAGCACTTCGGCTCGGTCAAGCGGCTGCGGACCGCGACGGTCGAGCAGATCTGCGAGACGCCCGGCATCGGCCGCAAGACGGCCGAGACGATCTTCGCGGCGCTCGCCGGTGCGGCCCCGCCCGCCCCGGCTGTCAACATGGCGACGGGCGAGATCATGGACGACGCGGAGGAATGATGGACCTGGCCGCACAGGACGGCACCCGCAGGCGGCGCAGGGACCGGCGCCGCCCGCGGTCCGGGCCGTGGGCCCGGGAAAGCCGCAGTATGGAAGAGGAGACGGCGCCGTCGGCGGCGCCGGCAGAACGGGGGAAGACGGCATGAACGTGACCGACCGGGACGGAGCAAAGGTGAGTACGGGCACGACGGCGGACGCGGCCGGCGAGGCGGCCGGCATTCCCGAGCTGGTGATCATCTCCGGCATGTCCGGGGCGGGGCGCAGCACCGCCGCCAAGTGTCTGGAGGACCTCGGCTGGTTCGTCGTGGACAACCTGCCGCCCGCGCTGATCCCCACCATGGTGGACCTCGGCGCCCGCTCCCAGGGCAACGTGGCCCGCATCGCCGTGGTCGTGGACGTGCGCGGCCGGCGGTTCTTCGACAACCTCCGCGAGTCCCTCGCGGACCTCGCGGCGAAGAAGGTCAAGCGGCGGGTGATCTTCCTGGAGGCGTCCGACGACGCCCTGGTGCGCCGCTTCGAGTCGGTGCGCCGCCCGCACCCGCTGCAGGGCTCCGGGCGCATCGTCGACGGCATCGCCGCCGAGCGCGACCTCCTGCGCGAGCTGCGGGGCGACGCCGACCTCGTCATCGACACCTCCAGCCTCAACGTCCACGAGCTGCGCGCCAAGATGGACGCCCAGTTCGCGGGCGAGGAGGAGCCGGAGCTGCGCGCCACGGTCATGTCGTTCGGCTACAAGTACGGCCTGCCCGTCGACGCCGACCTCGTGGTGGACTGCCGTTTCCTGCCCAACCCGCACTGGGTGCCCGAGCTGCGGCCCTTCACCGGCCTCAACGAGGAGGTGTCGGGCTACGTCTTCAACCAGCCGGGCGCCAAGGAGTTCCTCGACCGCTACACCGAGCTCCTCCAGCTCATCGCTGCCGGCTACCGCCGCGAGGGCAAGCGCTATGTGACGATCGCGGTCGGCTGCACCGGCGGCAAGCACCGCTCCGTCGCCATGTCGGAGAAGCTCGCCCACCGCCTCGCCTCGGAGGGCGTCGAGACCGTTGTCGTCCACCGGGACATGGGGCGCGAGTGACCGGCCGCCCCTTCCGGATGCGCCGCGTCCGCACGCTGGTCCCCAGCCGCGGGCGCGGCGGCGCCGGCGGCCGTGTGAACCGGGGCGCGCAGCCCAAGGTCGTCGCCCTCGGGGGCGGCCACGGGCTGTCCGCCTCCCTCGCCGCGCTGCGCCGGATCACCGGGGACCTGACGGCGGTCGTCACCGTCGCCGACGACGGCGGCTCCAGCGGCCGGCTCCGCGACGAGCTGGGCGTGCTGCCCCCGGGCGACCTCCGCAAGGCCCTCGCCGCGCTGTGCGGCGACGACGACTGGGGCCAGACCTGGGCCCGTGTGATCAAGCACCGCTTCGAGAGCGGGGGCGAGCTGCACGGCCACGCCGTGGGCAACCTCCTGATCGTCGCCCTCTGGGAGCAGCTCGGCGACCATGTGCAGGCCCTGGACCTGGTCGGCAAGCTGCTGGGCGCCCATGGCCGGGTGCTGCCCATGTCGGCGGTCCCCCTGGAGCTCCAGGCGCTCGTACGCGGCCACGACCCGGCAGCCCCCGACGCGGTCACCACCGTGTGCGGCCAGGCCACCGTGGCGCTCACCCCGGGCGAGGTGCAGTCCGTGCACGTCGTCCCGGAGGACCCGCCGGCGGTGCCCGAGGCCGTGGCGGCGGTGCTGGACGCGGACTGGGTGGTGCTGGGCCCGGGCTCCTGGTTCTCCTCCGTCATCCCGCACCTGCTCGTGCCCGAGCTGCTGCAGGCGCTGCAGGAGACCAAGGCCCGCCGGGTGCTGTCGTTGAATCTCGCACCACAGCCCGGGGAAACCGATGGCTTCTCCCCGCAGCGTCATTTGGAGGTTTTGGCCCGACACGCCCCTAAACTCGCCCTGGACGTGGTGCTGGCCGACGAGGCCGCCGTGCCCGACCGGGAAAGCCTCACCGATGCCGCCAAGCGGCTCGGGGCAACGGTCGAGCTGGCGCCGGTCGCCTCGCCCGACGGCTGCCCGACGCACGACCCGGAGCTGTTGGCCGCCGCGTACGACCGTATTTTTCGGATGCATGGAAGGATCGGCCCATGGCGATGACGGCAGCGGTGAAGGACGAAATCTCCCGGCTTCCCGTCACCCGGACCTGCTGCCGGAAAGCGGAGGTCTCGGCGATCCTGCGGTTCGCGGGCGGGCTGCACCTGGTCAGCGGGCGCATCGTGATCGAGGCGGAGCTGGACACGGGCATCGCGGCCCGGCGGCTGCGCAAGGACATCCTGGAGATCTTCGGGCACGCCTCCGACCTGGTGGTGATGGCCCCCGGCGGGCTGCGCCGCGGCAGCCGGTACGTGGTGCGGGTAGTGGCGGGCGGTGACCAGCTGGCGCGCCAGACCGGACTGGTCGACGGCCGCGGCCGGCCGATCCGCGGACTGCCGCCGCAGGTCGTCTCCGGTGCCACCTGTGATGCCGAGGCCGCCTGGCGGGGTGCCTTCCTGGCGCACGGCTCGCTCACCGAGCCCGGCCGTTCCTCCTCCCTGGAAGTGACGTGCCCGGGCCCCGAGGCGGCCCTGGCCCTGGTCGGTGCCGCCCGCCGCCTGCAGATCGCCGCCAAGGCCCGGGAGGTGCGCGGCGTGGACCGCGTGGTCGTCCGGGA
This sequence comes from Streptomyces sp. NPDC026206, assembly GCF_040638465.1. Taxonomy (NCBI): domain Bacteria; kingdom Bacillati; phylum Actinomycetota; class Actinomycetes; order Kitasatosporales; family Streptomycetaceae; genus Streptomyces; species Streptomyces sp. NPDC026206. The sequence goes on along the minus strand of NZ_JBEZYL010000012.1, from coordinate 115,314 downwards.
CGGTGACGCGATCGGCGCGCTGTTGACGCGGCTCGGGGCGCACGAGTCCGTACTGGCCTGGGAGGAGCGGCGGATGCGCCGCGAGGTGCGGGCGACCGCCAACCGCCTGGCCAACTTCGACGACGCCAACCTGCGCCGCTCGGCACGGGCCGCCGTCGCCGCGGGCGCGCGCGTCCAGCGGGCGCTGGAGATCCTCGGCGAGGAGGTGCCCGAGCACCTGGCCGCCGCCGGGCGGCTGCGTATGGAGCACAAGCAGGCGTCCCTGGAGGAGCTCGGCGCCCTCGCCGACCCGCCGCTGACCAAGGACGCCGTCGCCGGCCGGATCCGCCGCCTGCTGGCCATGGCCGACAAGCGCGCCCAGGACCTGGGCATCCCCGGCACCGAGTCGAACCTCTCGGACCTCTCGGACCTCTCCGAGGAGATGGCCGAGGGCATGGTCGGTTAGTCCGCGGCCGTCCTCTGGCGTCTGTTCGCACCCGTTCGCCCCCCGTGGCCCGCAAGGGCGGCGGGGGGCGATGTGCCGGCGCGGGCGGAAAACGCACCGTTGACATGATCATGAAGGGGTCACGAGCCTGGCGTCCGTGCACTGACGTGACAGACAACGGCAAGGGGGGCTCATGAGACACAAGGCGAGAAAGGCCCGATCGGTCGTCGCGGTGGCTTCGCTGTTACTCGGCGGGCTCGCCGCGGCACCCTTCGCCCAGGCGCAGCCGGCCGCCGGCAACGCGGCGGCCCCCACCGGACCCGACGTGATGTCCGTATGGACCGCGGACGTCACCAGCGCCCAGGTCCCGCTCCTGCTCAAGGCGGGCGTCGACGGACATGAACTGGGCGAGCGCATCACCGACGGCCGGACGGCACCGGTCGAGCTCCACCTCACCGCACCCCAGGCCGAGGAACTGCGCCGGCAGGGGGTGGATCTCACCGAGAAGCGCATCTCCGTGCGCACCCGTGAGGGCCTCAAGGCCCAGGGTGATGGCGTCTTCCGCCCGTACAGCGGCAGGAACGGTCTCCAGCAGGAGATCACCGACACGGCCCGCACGCACCCCGGGCTCACCAAGGTCGTCAGCATCGGCAAGACCGTGCGCGGGCAGGACATCCTCGCCCTCAAGCTCTCCCGGAACGCCGCGAAGAGCCCCGACGGCGCCAGGCCCGCCGTGCTCTACATGTCCAACCAGCACGCCCGCGAGTGGATCACCCCGGAGATGACCCGGCGGCTGATGCACCACTACCTCGACCGCTACGGCAAGGACGACCGGATCACCCGGATCGTGGACAGCACCGAGCTGTGGTTCGTGCTCTCCGCCAACCCCGACGGCTACGACTACACCTTCCAGGGCCCCGACACCCGGCTGTGGCGCAAGAACCTGCGCGACAACAACGGCGACGGGAAGATCACCCCCGGCGACGGCGTCGACCTCAACCGCAACTACGCCTACAAGTGGGGCTATGACAACGAGGGTTCGTCCCCACGCCCGGGCTCCGAGACCTACCGCGGCCCGAGCGCCGCCTCCGAACCGGAGACCAAGGCCCTGGACGCCTTCGAAAAACGCCACAACTTCACGTACGCCGTCAACTACCACTCCGCCGCGGAACTGTTGCTCTACGGCGTCGGCTGGCAGGTCGCCACCCCCACCCCGGACGACGTCCTCTACAAGGCGCTCGCCGGCACCCCCGAGAAGTCCGCGATACCCGGCTACCACCCCCAGCTCTCCTCCGAGCTGTACACGACCAACGGCGAGGCCGACGGCCACGCGGCCAACGCCAACGGCACGATGATGTTCACCCCGGAGATGTCGACCTGCCGGACCGTCTCCGGGCTGGACCCCGACGACCGCTGGAATCCGGCCGACTGCCAGTCCGGCTTCAACTTCCCCGACGACGAGAAGCTGATCCAGCAGGAGTTCGCGAAGAACATCCCCTTCGCCCTCTCCGTCGCCGAGACCGCGGGCCACCCCGACCGGCCCTCCTCGGCCGTCGGCATCGCCGCCCCCGACCTCACCCCGCACGCCTTCACCACCTCCTACGCCCGCGGCAAGGACCAGAGCGTCGCCGTCACCGCCCGCAAGAGCGTGCGCGACAAGCGCCTCAACTACCGCGTCGACGGCGGCCGCACGCAGAGCAGGCCGCTCAAGGCCTGGGACGGCGGCGACCGCTACGGCGGCGAGGACAACATCCGCTTCGACGAGTACCGCGCGTCCGTCGAGGGAGCCGAGCCCGGCTCCACGGTCAGCGTCTGGTTCACCGGCCGTACGGGCGAGGGCAGGGCGACCGCCAGTGAGCCCTTCACCTACACCGTCGCCGAGCGCCCCCGCGCCGACACCCTGGTCATCGCCGACGAGGGCGGCGGCGGCCCGGCCCGGCAGGCCGACGCCTACGTCAAGGCCCTCACCGACAACGGCCGCAAGGCCGCCGTCTGGGACGTCGCCCGGCAGGGCGCACCCCACGCCCTCGGCGTCCTCGCCGCCTTCGACACCGTCCTGTGGTACTCCGGCACCGCACGGCCCGACGGCGGCACGCTGCTGGCTGTCCGGGACTTCGTCAACGAGGGCGGAAAGCTGATCACAGCCGGGGTCCAGGCGGGCGGCTCCTCCAAGGTCGGCCCGGCCGACACCGACGACTTCAGCCAGTACTACCTGGGCGCCGGCGACCGGATCGCCCACCCCGCGCCGCAGCGCTTCACCGGCGCCGGCGAGCTGACGGGCACCACGGCCGCCCTCGCAGCCGCCGGCGGTGCCCCGCTGGAGAAGGCCGGCTCGTACCGGCCCACCTCCGAGGAGTTGCCGCCGGGGACCTTCCCGCAGTTCCGCAGTGCGGCCGCCGGCGAGTACACCGCCTCGGTGACAGTGCGTGACGAAAGTGCTCCGCAGCGCCGCCCGGCCGCCGTCACTACGCGTGACACCGTCCTCCTCGGCTTCGGCCTCGAGCACGTCCCGGACGCCCGGGAACGCGCCGGTCTGATCGGTGCCGCACTGCGTGCAGTCGGCGGCTGACGAACCGCCTCATTCCGGACGGCGTCATCGCTCGTTCGGGCCCCCGACCGCTCGTTCGATCCCAGTCGTCCGTAGGGCGGCGGGCCTGCGCCGCCAATGTCACGTACCTCCTTTGTTAGAGGTAGGGTCGGTGGTGGTCGGGGACATCCCATACAGCCGCCGGGCAGCCCGGCACACCAACGAGGAGATCGGTTCGTGACGATCCGCGTAGGCATCAACGGCTTTGGCCGTATCGGTCGTAATTATTTCCGCGCGCTCCTGGAGCAGGGTGCGGACATCGAGATCGTCGGTGTCAACGACCTGACCGACAACGCCACCCTGGTTCACCTGCTGAAGTACGACACCATCCTGGGTCGTCTGAAGCAGGAGGTCAGCCACACCGACGACTCGATCACTGTCGGCAACCAGACCTTCAAGACGATGGCCGAGCGTGACCCGGCCGCCCTCCCGTGGGGCGAGCTCGGCGCCGACGTCGTCATCGAGTCCACCGGCATCTTCACCAAGCGTGAGGACGCGGCCAAGCACCTGGCCGCCGGCGCGAAGAAGGTCCTCATCTCGGCCCCGGCCAAGAACGAGGACATCACCATCGTGATGGGCGTCAACCAGGACAAGTACGACGCGGCCAACCACCACGTCATCTCCAACGCCTCCTGCACCACCAACTGCGTGGCGCCGATGGCCAAGGTTCTCGACGAGAACTTCGGCATCGTCAAGGGCATGATGACCACGGTCCACGCGTACACCAACGACCAGCGCATCCTGGACTTCCCGCACTCCGACCTGCGCCGCGCCCGCGCCGCCGCGGAGAACATCATCCCGACCTCGACGGGTGCCGCCAAGGCCACCGCCCTGGTCCTGCCGCAGCTGAAGGGCAAGCTGGACGGCATCGCCATGCGCGTCCCGGTCCCCACCGGCTCGGTCACCGACCTGGTCCTCGAGCTCGACCGCGAGACCAGCAAGGAAGAGATCAACGCCGCCTTCCAGAAGGCCGCCGAGGGTCAGCTCAAGGGCATCCTCGAGTACACCGAGGACGCGATCGTCTCCTCCGACATCGTGAACTGGCCGGCCTCCTGCACCTTCGACTCCTCCCTGACCATGGTCCAGGGCAGCCAGGTCAAGGTCGTCGGCTGGTACGACAACGAGTGGGGCTACTCCAACCGCCTGGTGGACCTGACCGTCTTCGTCGGCGGCCAGCTCTGACGCTGCCTGCCCTGACAGCACCGACGGCACTGTCGACAGGCACCAAGATGTAGGGGACGGGGCTCGTGCGACGCGATGACGCGCCGTACGGGCCCCGTTCCATGACTGACACTTACGGAATCCCCCAGCTGCCGCTGGGCGGTGCCCCCAACCGGAGTCACTGCATGAAGACGATCGACGAACTCATCCAGGACGGCGTCGAGGGCAAGCGGGTCTTCGTCCGCGCCGACCTGAACGTGCCCCTGGAGGGCACCACCATCACCGACGACGGCCGGATCCGTGCCGTCGCGCCGACGATCGCGAAGCTCGCCGAGGCGGGCGCCAAGGTGATCGTCGCCTCCCACCTGGGCCGTCCCAAGGGCGCCCCGGACCCCCAGTACTCCCTCGCCCCGGCCGCGACGCGGCTCGGCGAGATCCTGGGCAAGAGCGTCTCGTTCGCCACCGACACGGTGGGCGACAGCGCGAAGGCCACCGTCGCCGCACTGGCGAACGGCGAGGTCACGCTGCTGGAGAACCTCCGCTTCAACGCGGGCGAGACGAGCAAGGACGACGCCGAGCGCGGTGCCTTCGCCGACGAGCTGGCGGCCCTGGCCGACCTGTACGTGGGCGACGGCTTCGGTGCGGTGCACCGCAAGCACGCCTCGGTCTTCGACCTCCCGGCGCGCCTCCCGCACGCCGCCGGCGACCTGATCGCCACCGAGGTCGGCGTCCTGAAGAAGCTCACCGACGAGGTGCGGCGCCCCTACGTCGTGGTGCTGGGCGGTGCCAAGGTCTCCGACAAGCTGGGTGTCATCGACAACCTGCTGGAGAAGGCCGACCGCATCCTCATCGGCGGCGGCATGTCGTACACCTTCCTCAAGGCCAAGGGCCACGAGGTCGGCGTCTCGCTGCTGCAGGAGGACCAGATCCCGGTCTGCCTGGAGTACCTGGCGCGTGCCGAGAAGCGCGGCGTGGAGTTCGTGCTCCCCGTCGACGTCCTGGTCTCGGCCGACTTCCCGGACCTGAAGACCAAGGCCCCGGCCAACCCGGAGCTGGTCGCCTCGGACGCCATCCCGGCGGACAAGGAGGGCCTGGACATCGGCCCGAAGACCCGCGAGCTCTACGCCTCGAAGCTCGCCGACGCGGGCACGGTCTTCTGGAACGGCCCGATGGGCGTCTTCGAGCACCCCGACTACGCGGGCGGCACCAAGGCCGTCGCCCAGGCCCTGCTCGACTGCGACGGCTTCACCGTCGTGGGCGGTGGCGACTCGGCCGCGGCCGTGCGCATCCTGGGCTTCGACGAGAATGCATTCGGCCACATCTCGACCGGTGGCGGCGCCAGCCTCGAATACCTCGAGGGCAAGACGCTCCCCGGCCTCGCCGCACTGGAGGACTGAACCGCTGTGAGTGCACGTACCCCGCTGATGGCGGGCAACTGGAAGATGAACCTCAACCACCTCGAGGCCATCGCGCACGTCCAGAAGCTCGCCTTCGCCCTCGCGGACAAGGACTACGACGCCACCGAGGTCGCCGTCCTGCCGCCCTTCACCGACCTGCGCTCGGTGCAGACCCTGGTCGACGGCGACAAGCTGAAGATCAAGTACGGCGCCCAGGACATCTCGGCGTACGACTCCGGCGCCTACACCGGTGAGATCTCCGGTGCGATGCTCGCCAAGCTCAAGTGCGCCTACGTGGCGGTCGGCCACTCCGAGCGCCGCCAGTACCACGGCGAGAGCGACGAGGTCTGCAACGCCAAGGTGAAGGCCGCCTTCCGCCACGGCATCACCCCCATCCTCTGCGTGGGCGAGGGCCTGGACGTCCGCAAGGCCGGCCGGCAGGTTCCGCACACCCTCGCGCAGATCGACGGCGCCCTGAAGGACGTCCCGGCCGAGCAGGCCGGGACCGTCGTCATCGCCTACGAGCCCGTGTGGGCCATCGGCACGGGCGAGGTCGCCACCCCCGAGGACGCCCAGGAGGTCTGCGGAGCCATCCGCACCCGCCTGGCCGAGCTCTACAGCCAGGAGCTCGCCGACAAGATCCGCATCCAGTACGGCGGCTCGGTGAAGTCCGGCAACATCGCGGCGATCATGGCGCAGCCCGACGTGGACGGTGCCCTGGTCGGCGGCGCCGCGCTGGACGCCGAGGAGTTCGTGAAGATCGTTCGCTTCCGCGACCAGTAGCGATCAGCAGCAGCTATGACGACGGGTACTCCCCGTCGTACCCTGTCGGGGCCGGGATCGGCGTGCACGCCGCCCCCGGCCCCGCAGTGTTCTCCATCCGAGTCAGTCCGAGAGAGTTGGTCCAGCCGTGGTCATCGGGTTCTCGATCGCCCTCATCGTCTTCAGCCTGCTGATGATGATGCTGGTGCTCATGCACAAGGGGAAGGGTGGCGGCCTGTCCGACATGTTCGGCGGCGGCATGCAGTCCTCCGTAGGCGGCTCCTCGGTCGCCGAGCGCAACCTCGACCGGATCACCATCGTGGTCGGTCTTCTCTGGTTCGCCTGCATTGTCGCCCTCGGCCTGCTGATGAAGCTCGACAGCTGACGTACTGTCGTATCAGCGGCCTATGATGGGGCTCGCGTTCTTATGGGCGGGCTGTAACTCCTGCCACTGGACGCGCGTTGGGCCTTACGTAGACTGGGACGCCCGCAGCGCAGACGACTGTCCGCCCCGCGGTGCACCCGCTCATTCCGGCACAGTGCAGCACCATCACGCAGGGAGTTACGACCGTGGCAAGTGGCAACGCGATCCGAGGAAGCCGGGTCGGAGCGGGGCCGATGGGGGAGGCCGAGCGGGGCGAGTCAGCACCGCGCCTCCGCATCTCCTTCTGGTGCTCCAACGGGCACGAGACGCAGCCGAGCTTCGCCAGCGACGCACAGGTGCCCGACACCTGGGACTGCCCGCGTTGCGGCTTCCCGGCCGGTCAGGACCGGGACAACCCGCCGGACCCGCCCCGCACCGAGCCGTACAAGACGCACCTCGCCTACGTCCGTGAGCGGCGCAGCGACGCCGATGGCGAGGCGATCCTCGCCGAGGCGCTCGCCAAGCTCCGCGGAGAGATCTGAGCAGCGACAAGCGAATGACGAAGCGGCCCGGTCGTACACCCCACCAGGTGTACGGCCGGGCCGCTTCGATCATTTAGGTTGGGTGTGCGAGGCAGCTAACGAGAAGAAGTGGGCTGATGTCCGAGATGAACGCAGAAGGCCGCACCCGGCTCGACCGGACTCCCGAGTGGAACGCGCTGGCCAAGCACCGCGAGGAACTGGGGGAGGTGCACCTGCGAGAGCTGTTCGCACGCGATCCGCACCGGGCCGGGAAGTACGCGCTGACGGTGGGCGATCTGCACCTGGACTACTCGAAGCACCTCATCACCGACGAGACGCTGCGCCTGCTGCGCGAGCTGGCCGGGTCGGCCGGCGTCAGCGAGCTGCGGGACGCGATGTTCCGGGGCGAGAAGATCAACACCACCGAGGGCCGTGCGGTGCTGCACACCGCCCTGCGCGCCCCGGAATCGGCCGTGATCGAGGTCGACGGGGAGAACATCGTCCCCGCGGTGCACGCCGTTCTGATGAAGATGCAGGTCTTCTGCGACCGGGTCCGTTCGGGTGACTGGAAGGGACACACCGGTAAGCGCATCAAGAACGTCGTCAACATCGGTATCGGCGGATCCGACCTCGGTCCGGCGATGGCGTACGAGGCGCTGCGCGCCTACACCGCCCGCGACCTGACGTTCCGTTTCGTCTCCAATGTGGACGGCGCGGACCTGCACGAGGCGCTGCGCGACCTGGACGCCGAGGAGACGCTGTTCATCGTCGCCTCGAAGACCTTCACCACGATCGAGACCATCACCAACGCCACCTCGGCGCGCAACTGGCTCCTCACCGGGCTGCGCGCCGGCGAGGACGCGGTGGCCAAGCACTTCGTGGCGCTGTCCACCAACGCGGAGAAGGTCTCCGACTTCGGCATCGACACCGCCAACATGTTCGAGTTCTGGGACTGGGTCGGTGGCCGCTACTCCTTCGACTCGGCCGTCGGGCTCTCCCTCATGCTCGCCATCGGCCCGGACCGCTTCCGCGAGATGCTGGCCGGCTTCCACCTCGTCGACGAGCACTTCCGCACCGCCCCCGCGGAGGAGAACGCCCCGCTGCTGCTGGGCCTGCTGGGCATCTGGTACGGCAACTTCCACGGCGCGCAGTCGCACGCGGTGCTGCCCTACAGCCACTACCTGTCGAAGTTCCCCGCCTACCTGCAGCAGCTGGACATGGAGTCCAGCGGCAAGTCTGTCGACCGTGACGGACAGCCCGTCAACTGGGAGACCGGCCCGGTCGTGTGGGGCACCCCCGGCACCAACGGGCAGCACGCCTACTACCAGTTGATCCACCAGGGCACCAAGCTGATCCCCGCGGATCTGCTCGGCTTCGCCAAGCCGGTGGACGACCTGCTGCCGGGGCTGGTGGCCCAGCACGACCTGTTGATGGCGAACCTCTTCGCCCAGGGACAGGCGCTCGCCTTCGGCAAGACCCCCGAGGAGGTCGCGGCGGAGGGCGTACCGGCCGCGCTCGTCCCGCACAAGACGTTCCGCGGGAACCACCCGACGACGACGATCCTCGCGAGCGAGCTCAGCCCGTCCGTGCTCGGTCAGCTCATCGCGCTGTACGAACACAAGGTCTTCGTCCAGGGCGCGATCTGGAACATCGACTCCTTCGACCAGTGGGGCGTCGAGCTCGGCAAGGTCCTCGCGAAGCGGGTGGAGCCTGCGCTGACGGAGGGCACGGACGTGCCGGGGCTCGACGGGTCGACGGCCGCCCTGGTGTCGCGCTACCGGGAGCTGCGGGGCCGCTAGCCGCGCCGGGGGCGGGTGATCTTTCTCCTGCCCGCCCCCTTCCGGAGCTGGGGCCGCGCCCCAGACCACGGACCGCGCTGCGCGCGGTGTCCTCAAGCGCCGGACGGGCTGGATTTCCGCCGGTTCCGGCAAGAAATCAGCCCGTCCGGCGCTTGAGGACCGGGGTCCGGGGCGGAGCCCCGGTTACGGCGATGCCGGGGGGTACAAGTCCCGCGGCAACTGCGCGGCAGCCGCCGCGTCCAGCAGCCACAGCGTGCGGCTGCGGCCGTACGCGCCCGCCGCCGGGGCCTGGATCTCGCCCGCACCGGACAGGGCCATGGCGACCGCATTGGCCTTGTCCCCGCCCGCGGCCAGCAGCCAGACCTCGCGCGCCGCGCGGATCGCCGGGAGGGTCAGCGACACTCTCGTCGGCGGTGGCTTCGGCGCACCGTGGACCGCGACGACCGTGCGTTCGGTCTCCCGGACGCCCGGCATCTCGGGGAAGAGCGAGGCGACGTGCGTGTCCGGGCCGACGCCCAGCAGGAGGACGTCGAAGGAGGGCACGGGCCCGTGGTCCTCGGGCCGTGCGGCGGCCTCGAGTTCGGCCGCGTAGGCCTCGGCCGCCGCGTCCGCGTCCTCGTACTTGCCGTCCGCCGAGGGCATGAAGTGCACCCGCGCCGGGTCGAGGTCCACCGCGTCGAGCAGCGCCTCGCGCGCCTGCGTGGCGTTGCGCTCGGGGTCGCCGTCCGGCAGGAACCGCTCGTCGCCCCACCACAGGTCCAGCCGGGACCAGTCCACGGCGTCCCGGGCGGGCGCCGCGGCGAGGGCCGCGAGCAGCCCGTTGCCGTTGCGCCCGCCGGTGAGGACGACGGAGGCCGAGCCGCGGGCGGCCTGGGCGTCCACGATCTTCGTGATCAGCCGGGCCGCCGCGGCCTGGGCCATCAGCTCCTTGTCCCGGTGGACGACGATCTGGGGCGTGCTCACTTGGCCGCCGTCTTCTTGCCGGAGGCCTTCTTCGCCGGGGCGGACCCGGCCTCGGCGGCCTCCGGTGACTTTGCGGCGTCCGCGGACTGCGCCGAGCCCGCGGCGGCAGCGGGCGGGGTGGCCGGCCCCGGCTCGCCGAGCCGCTCCACGCCGTACTTCAGCGCGGACTCGTAGATGAGGTCCGGGTCGAGCCGGCGCAGCTCCTCCGCGAGGAGCTCCGCGGTGTCCCGCCGCTTGAGCGCCACGGCGCGGTCCGGCTGGCCGCGCATGGAAAGCGTGGCCAGGGAGCCGTCCGCGCGGTCCAGGGTGATGACGCCGGACCTGGTCTCCAGGCGGACGGCCGTCAGGCCCGGCCCCTCGGAGACGGTCCGCCGGGCGGTCACCCCGAGGCGGTCGGCGAGCCACATGGCCAGCAGCTCGCCGCTGGGGTTGTAGGGCTCGCACTCGACCTCGGCCGAGGTGACCTCGATGTCCGGCTGCTGGTCCAGGGCGGCCGCGAGCATCGAGCGCCACGGCGTGATCCGGGCCCAGGCCAGGTCGGTGTCGCCGGGCGAGTAGCTGGCGGCGCGGGCCGCGAGCTCCGTGACCGGGTCCTCGGCGGCGTAGGTGTCGGTGACCCGGCGCTGGGCGAGCGCGCCCAGGGGGTCCTTCTCCGGGTCGATCGGGGAGGCCACCGGCCACCACACGACCACGGGGGCGTCCGGCAGCAGCAGGGGCAGCACCACCGACTGGGCGTGGTCTATGACCTCGCCGTACAGCCGCAGCACCACCGTCTCACCGGTGCCGGCCGAGGTGCCCACCCGGACCTCGGCGTCGAGCCGGGCCTGGGCGCGGTCGCGCGGCGAGCGGCTGACCCGCTTGATGACGACGAGCTTGCGCGAGGGGTGCTCGCGGGAGGCCTCGTTGGCCGCCTTGAGCGCGTCGTACGCGTGCTCCTCGTCGGTGACGATGACCAGTGTGAGGACCATGCCGATGGCCGGGGTGCCGATGGCGCGGCGGCCCTGGACCAGGGCATTGTTGATCTTGCTGGCCGTGGTGTCCGTAAGATCGATTTTCATGGCCGACGCCAGCTCCGTCCATCTCGTGCGAGCATCTCGTCCGCCTCGACCGGCCCCCAGGTGCCGGCCGGGTACTGCGCGGGCTTGCCGTGCTTGTCCCAGTACTCCTCGATGGGGTCGAGGATCTGCCAGGACAGCTCGACCTCCCTCAGGCGCGGGAAGAGGTTGGCGTCACCGAGCAGCACATCGAGGATGAGCCGCTCGTACGCCTCCGGGCTGGACTCGGTGAAGGACTCGCCGTACGCGAAGTCCATCGAGACGTCCCGGACCTCCATCGAGGTGCCCGGCACCTTCGAGCCGAACCGCATGGTGACGCCCTCGTCCGGCTGCACCCGGATGACCAGGGCGTTCTGCCCCAGCTCCTCGGTGGCGGTGTGGTCGAAGGGCGAGTGCGGGGCGCGCTGGAAGACGACCGCGATCTCGGTGACGCGGCGGCCCAGCCGCTTGCCGGTGCGCAGGTAGAAGGGGACGCCCGCCCAGCGGCGGTTGTCGATCTCCAGCTTGACCGCCGCGTAGGTGTCGGTCTTCGACTTGGGGTCGATGCCGTCCTCTTCGAGGTAGCCGACGACCTGTTCGCCGCCCTGCCAGCCGTTCGCGTACTGGCCGCGCACGGTCTCCTTGCCGAGGTCCTTGGGCAGCCGCACGGCGCCCAGCACCTTGGTCTTCTCCGCGACCAGCGCGTTGGCGTCGAAGGAGGCGGGCTCCTCCATGGCGGTCAGCGCCAGCAGCTGCAGCAGGTGGTTCTGGATGACGTCGCGGGCGGCGCCGATGCCGTCGTAGTAGCCGGCGCGGCCGCCGATGCCGATGTCCTCGGCCATGGTGATCTGCACGTGGTCGACGAAGGACCGGTTCCAGATCGGCTCGAAGAGGGTGTTGGCGAACCGCAGCGCCAGGATGTTCTGGACCGTCTCCTTGCCCAGGTAGTGGTCGATCCGGAAGACCTCTTCCGCCGGGAAGACCTCGTGGACGATCCGGTTGAGCTCCTGGGCGCTGGCCAGGTCGTGGCCGAAGGGCTTCTCGATGACCGCACGCCGCCAGGAGCCCGCCTTCTGCTCGGCCAGGCCGTGCTTCTTGAGCTGCTGGACGACCGTGGGGAAGAACTTCGGCGGCACGGACAGGTAGAAGGCGAAGTTGCCGCCCGTGCCCTGCGCCTTGTCGAGCTCCTCGATGGTGTCCTTGAGCCTCTCGAAGGCCGCGTCGTCGTCGAAGTCGCCCTCGATGAAGCGGCAGCCCTGCACCAGCTGCTGCCATACCTCCTCACGGAAGGGGGTGCGCGCGTGCTGCTTGACGGCGTTGTAGACCTCGTGGGCGAAGTCCTCGTCCGCCCAGGAGCGGCGCGCGAAGCCGATCAGGGAGAAGCCCGGCGGCAGCAGGCCGCGGTTGGCCAGGTCATAGACGGCGGGCATCAGCTTTTTACGGGACAAATCGCCCGTGACGCCAAAGATGACCAGGCCCGACGGCCCCGCGATACGCGGGAGCCGTCGGTCCGATGCGTCACGCAGCGGATTGCTGCTGCTCAATTCACGCCTCCGGGGCGAGGCGCTTGAGCTCCGCCTCAGTGGACTTCAGAAGGTCGTTCCACGACTGCTCGAACTTGTCGACACCCTCGTCCTCCAGGAGCTGCACGACGTCGTCGTAGGAGATCCCGAGCTTCGCGATCGCGTCGAGCTCGGCCTTGGCCTGCTCGTACGTGCCGCGCACGGTGTCACCGGTGATCTGCCCGTGGTCGGCGGTGGCCTCCAGGGTGGCCTCCGGCATGGTGTTCACCGTGTTGGGGGCGACCAGGTCGTCCACGTACAGGGTGTCCTTGTAGGCCGGGTCCTTGACGCCGGTCGAGGCCCACAGCGGACGCTGCTTGTTGGCGCCTGCCTTCTCCAGGGCGGCCCAGCGGTCCGAGGAGAAGACCTCCTCGTAGGCCTGGTAGGCCAGGCGGGCGTTGGCCAGGGCGGCCTTGCCGCGCAGCTCCTTGGCCTCGTCCGTGCCCAGCGCGTCCAGGCGCTTGTCGATCTCGCTGTCCACGCGCGAGACGAAGAAGGACGCGACCGAGTGGATCAGCGAGAGGTCCAGGCCCGCGGTCCTGGCCTTCTCCAGACCGGTCAGGTAGGCGTCCATCACCTTGCGGTAGCGCTCGAGCGAGAAGATCAGCGTGACGTTGACGCTGATGCCCCGGCCGATGGTCTCGGCGATCGCGGGCAGGCCCGCCTCGGTCGCCGGGATCTTGATGAGGGTGTTGGGGCGGTCCACCAGCCAGGCCAGCTGCTTGGCCTCGGCGACCGTGGCGTGGGTGTCGTGCGCCAGACGGGGGTCGACCTCGATGGAGACCCGGCCGTCCTGGCCGTCGGTCGCCTCGAAGACCGGGCGCAGGATGTCGGCGGCGTCGCGGACGTCCGCCGTCGTGATCATGCGGATGGCCTCTTCCACGGTCACCTTGCGCACGGCGAGGTCGGCGAGCTGCTGCTCGTAGCCGTCACCGCTGGAGATGGCCTTCTGGAAGATCGACGGGTTGGTCGTGACGCCCACGACGTGGCTCTGGTCGATGAGCTCGGCGAGGTTGCCGGAGGTGATGCGCTTGCGGGACAGGTCGTCCAGCCAGATCGCGACGCCTTCGTCGGAGAGGCGCTTGAGTGCGTCTGTCATGGGTTCGGCTCCTACTTGATGGTGTACGGGCGTCAGCGGCGGTTGACGTCGGCGATCGACTCGCGGGCGGCCTCGACGACCGCCTCGGAGGTCAGGCCGAACTCGCGGTAGAGCACCTTGTAGTCGGCGGAGGCGCCGAAGTGCTCGAGCGAGACGATGCGGCCGGCCTCGCCGACGTAGCGGTGCCAGGTCAGGCCGATGCCCGCCTCGACGGCCACGCGGGCCTTGACGTCCGGCAGCAGCACGCCGTCGCGGTAGGCCTGGTCCTGCTCCTCGAACCACTCGACGGACGGCATCGAGACCACACGGGTCGGGATGCCCTCGGACTGCAGCGCGGCGCGGGCTTCGACGGCCAGCTGAACCTCGGAACCCGTGGCGATGAGGATCACCTGCGGGCGGCCGCCCTCGGCCTCGAACAGGACGTAGCCGCCCTTGGCGACGCCCTCGTTGGCCTCGTACGTCGGGACGTTCTGGCGGGTGAGGGCCAGACCGTGCGGCGCCGGGTTGGTGGTGTGACGCTTGGTGATCTCGCGCCAGGCGATCGCCGTCTCGTTGGCGTCGGCCGGGCGGACCATGTTCAGGCCCGGGATCGCGCGCAGTGCGGCCATGTGCTCGACCGGCTGGTGGGTCGGGCCGTCCTCGCCGAGGCCGATGGAGTCGTGCGTCCACACGTAGGTGACCGGCAGCTTCATCAGCGCGGCCAGGCGCACGGCCGGGCGCATGTAGTCGGAGAACACCAGGAAGGTGCCGCCGTAGACGCGGGTGTTGCCGTGCAGCGCGATGCCGTTCATGGTCGAACCCATGGCGTGCTCGCGGATGCCGAAGTGGATCGTACGGCCGTACGGGCTCGCCTCCGGGAGGGGGTTGCCCTCGGGGAGGAAGGACGACGACGCGTCGATGGTGGTGTTGTTCGAGCCGGCGAGGTCGGCGGAGCCGCCCCACAGCTCGGGGATCACGCCGCCCAGCGCCTTGAGGACCTCACCGGACGCCTTGCGGGTCGCGACGTCCTTGCCGGCGGGGAAGACCGGGACGGCCTTCTCCCAGCCGTCGGGCAGCTCGCCCGCGTTGATGCGGTCGAAGTCGGCGGCGCGCTCGGGGTTGGCCTGACGCCACTCCTGCAGGCGCTTGTCCCAGGAGGCGTGCGCCTCACGGCCGCGGTCGACGACCTGGCGGACGTGCGCGAAGACCTCGTCCTCGACCTGGAAGGTCTGCTCGGGGTCGAAGCCCAGCACCTTCTTGGTCGCCGCGACCTCGGCGTCGCCGAGCGCCGAGCCGTGCGAGGCCTCGGTGTTCTGGGCGTTCGGGGCGGGCCAGGCGATGATCGTGCGGGCCGCGATGATCGAGGGGCGCTCGGTCTCGGCCTGAGCGGCCCGGTACGCCGCGTGCAGCGCCCGGACGTCGAAGTCGCCGTTGGCGGCCTGCTCGATGCGCTGGACGTGCCAGCCGTAGGCCTCGTAACGCCCCAGGACATCCTCCGAGAAGGCGGTCTCGGTGTCGCCCTCGATCGAGATGTGGTTGTCGTCGTAGAGCGCGATGAGGTTGCCGAGCTTCTGGTGGCCCGCCAGCGAGGACGCCTCGGAGGAGATGCCCTCCTCCAGGTCGCCGTCGGAGACGATCGCCCAGATGTGGTGGTCGAAGGGCGACTCGCCCTTCGGGGCCTCCGGGTCGAACAGGCCGCGCTCGTAGCGGGCGGCCATCGCCATGCCCACGGCGTTGGCGATGCCCTGGCCCAGCGGGCCGGTGGTGGTCTCCACACCGCGGGTGTGACCGTGCTCCGGGTGACCGGGGGTCTTGCTGTCCCAGGTGCGGAAGGCCTTGAGGTCCGCGAGCTCCAGGCCGTAGCCGGCCATGAAGAGCTGGACGTAGAGGGTCAGGCTGGTGTGACCGGGGGAGAGGACGAACCGGTCGCGGCCGGTCCAGTCGGCGTCACTGGGGTCGTGCCGCATCAGCTTCTGGAACAGCAGGTAGGCGGCGGGCGCCAGGCTCATGGCCGTGCCCGGATGGCCGTTGCCGACCTTCTGTACGGAGTCCATGGCCAGGACGCGGGCGGTATCGACGGCCCGCTGGTCCAGTTCGGTCCATTCGAGGTCTGTGGTGGTCGGCTTGGTGCTCACCCTCGGATCAGGGCTCCTCTCCACATGTTCAATCTGCCGGGGGCGGTATTGCCCGCCACGACGCGGCGTCGTCGAGCCTACCCCCGCTGGGACGCGCATCTTTTCGACTCACAGTCGGGCTGCCCACCACTCATTTGAGAGGGCGACCCGCGCGACATCATCCGGATATAGAAGATTCCTTTCATGGCATTGACGGCCGTGACTCCAGCCTGCCGGGCATGGCGTCCGCCCGCCTCCCGAACGCGACCGTTCTGCCGGATTCGGCCCGGCGCGTCCCGGCGGCGCCGGGGCCCCAACACGACCCCACCCCGGCGAAGGCCGCGCTCTCCCCTGCGTCTAGAGTGGCGTGGTACGCGCAAGCATCTACCCGGGATTCTCGACCGGACGCGCTTGCTGGCCTTATCTCTGTCAGGGGTGTACGTGACGGCCGTCGAATCCCGTCCTGCGGGGGTCCTCGTTGAGAACCCCGGTCACCGGCCGTTCGGGGCCCGTGCCAAGGCGTTCGTGGCGCTGACGAAGCCGCGCGTCATCGAGCTGCTGCTGATGACGACGGTGCCGGTGATGTTCCTGGCGGCCGAGGGCGTCCCGAACCTCTGGCTGGTGCTGGCCACCTGCGTCGGCGGTTACCTCTCCGCCGGTGGCGCGGGTGCCTACAACATGTACATCGACCGCGACATCGACGCGATGATGGACCGTACGTCCCAGCGTCCGCTCGTCACGGGAATGGTCTCCCCCCGTGAGTGCCTGGCCTTCGCCACCGTGCTGACCATCGGGTCGACCGTGTGGTTCTGGACCCTGGTCAACCCCCTGTCCGCGGTGCTGTCGCTGGGCGCCTCGCTGTTCTACGTCGTCGTCTACACGATGATCCTCAAGCGGCGTACCGCGCAGAACATCGTCTGGGGCGGCATCGCCGGCTGCATGCCGGTCATCATCGGCTGGTCCGCGGTGAAGAACGAGGTCTCCTGGGCCTCCCTGATCCTCTTCCTCGTCATCTTCTTCTGGACGCCGCCGCACTACTGGCCGCTGTCGATGAAGGTGAAGGACGACTACGAGCGCGTGGGCGTGCCGATGCTGCCGGTCGTCGCGGGCAACAAGGCCGTGGCCAAGCAGATCGTCCTCTACAGCTGGGTGATGGTCGCCGTCTCGCTGCTGCTGCAGCCGCTGGGCTACACCGGCTGGTTCTACACGCTCGTCGCCGTCGCCTGCGGCTACCTGTGGCTGAAGGAGGCACACGCCCTGCAGGCGCGCGCCAAGGCCGGCGTCACGGGCGCCAAGCTCAAGGAGATGCGCCTGTTCCACTGGTCGATCACCTACGTGTCGCTGCTGTTCACGGCCGTCGCCATCGACCCGTTCCTGCGCTGATCCCTTCGACTTCGCCGATGGGCGGTGCAGGTGGCCAAGGCCACCTGCACCGCCCATCGCCGTTTGGGCTACCCGTCGGTAGTATCCTGGCCATGGGAGACAACAAGCAGGCAGCGAAACTGGCCAAGCAGATCACCGCCTTCGCCCGGAGCCACGGCGGCGCCGCCGAGGGCCAGCTCGCGCACATCGGCCGCGGCAGCACCCGCATCGCCCTCGTCGGCGCCAACGGCGAGTGGGGCAACCTCGTCGCCGGCTCGTACGAGACGGCACAGCAGGCCGCCGAGCTGGCCGGGATCACCCTCCACGACGACTTCGACGGCGAGTTCGCCGCCAAGGTCCGCACAGGCCCCTACGAGTGGTCCCGCATGGCCGGCATGCAGATCGACGGACCCTCCAACGGACCCGCCGATAACTGACGGCCCTTTCGCCCGTTAGAACCACCGGGAGCGGCGCCACGGCGCCGCGCGGTGGGGACCGGCGAGGGAGGGGCGCATGGACGGCCGGATGGACGGCATACCGCCGCTCGTCGACCAGTACAGCCACGGAGCCGTGCACGGCGACCTGGGGCTGGGCGAGTTCGAGACGCACCTCGCCGAGGCCGCCGGGGCCACCGGGCCCGCGCCGCCCGGCACGACCTTCTTCGACAGCCGCGCGGGCCTCGCCGTACGCCGCTGGTGCCCGCCCCTGCTGGGCCTGGAACCGCACTGCGCGCCCGTCCGCTACCTGGCCAGGCGCCGCGAGCTGGGCGCCTACCGCGCGGGGCACCTGCTGCTGCGCGGCGCCGGCATCGGCACGTTCCTGCTGGAGGCGGGGGTGCCCGGCGGCCTCACCTCGCCCGCCGAGCTCGCCCGCGCCGCCGACGGCCGCGCCCACGAGGTCGTACGCCTCGAACCGCTGGCCGCACGCATCGCGGACACCTGCGGCGGCGCGGACGCCTTCCTCGCCTGCACGGCCGAAGCGCTCTACGCGGCCGCCCGCAGCGCCACGGCCTTCGCCTCCGGCGTCACCTTCTGCGACGACAGCCCGCCCGGGGCCGCCGAGGTGCGTGAGGCCGCCGGGCGCTGGCTGCGCACCCGCCCCACGGGCGAGCCGCCGGCCGACCCCGTCCTCGTGCGGCATCTCCTGTGGAGCGCGGTCGCCACGGGCCTGCCCGTGCAGCTGCACTGCCCCGATCCCCAGCGGTTGACCGGCTTCCTGCGGGCCACCGCGAGCCGGGGCGCGGACCTGGTGCTGCTGCCGGCCCCCTGGAACCGGCGGCAGGCGGCCCAGCTGGCCGCCGCCTTCCCGCACGTCTACGCGGACGTCGGCGCCCGGCCCGAGGAGACCCTGCGCGAGGCGCCGTTCGGCAAGCTGCTGTTCTCCACGGGCGCCCGGGGGCCGGCCGAGCTGTACGTGGTGGCCGCCCGGCTGTTCGTACGGGCCATGGAGCGGCTGATGGGGCACTGGGTCACCGACGGCTGGTGCCGGGCGGCCGACGCGGGGCGGATCGCCTCGCTGGTGGCCGCCGGTACCGCCCGCAGGGTCTACCGGCTGGACGCGGTCGCGGGCTGATCCGCGGCGAGTGCCTCGTGCCCGGCGGCGGGCGCGGGCAGCGCCGCCGCCTCGCCCCGCTCGCGCAGCGACAGGAAGACCCGCAGGACGGCGATCCACACCAGGCAGGAGCCGAACATGTGGGTGCCGACGACGAACTCGGGCGAGTCGTTGAAGTACTGCACGTACCCGATGACGCCCTGGAGCATCAGGACGGCGAACAGCTCGGCCACCGTACGGCGGGCCGCCGCGGGGGCCTTCACCGCGCGCAGCACGAACCACAGGGCCACGGTGAGGCCGACGACGATGTAGACGAAGTCCACGTGCAACTGCGTGATCTCGTGCCAGTCCAGCGGGATGCGGCGGACGTCCTTCGACGCGTCGCCCGCGTGCCGGCCCGAACCGGTGACCACGGTGCCGATCACGATCAGCAGGGCGCTCGCCGCCACCAGCACCCAGGACAGCTGGCGGACCGGGCCGGCCACCAGGTCACGGGGCTCGTCGTCGCCCTCCAGGGTGCGCCGCCACATCACCACGGCGACCGTCAGAAGCGCCGTGGACAGCAGGAAGTGCGAGCTGACGATGTACGGGTTCAGGCCCGTCAGCACCGTGACGCCGCCGACCACGGCGTTGCCCATGACGACCCAGAACTGCGCCCAGCCGAGCCGGGTGAGGCTGCGGCGGCGCGGGGCACGCGCGCGTGCCGCGATGATCGTCAGGCCGACGACCGCGCACAGCACGTACGTCAGCATGCGGTTGGTGAACTCGATGACGCCGTTGACGCCCATCGCGGGCGTCGGCGTCAGGCTGTCCTCGGTGCAGGTCGGCCACGTGGGGCAGCCGAGCCCGGACTGGGTGAGCCGGACAGCGCCACCCGTCACGACGATGACCACGGCCATCACGACGCAGGCCAGCGCCGCCCGCTGGACGAAGCGGGCGGAGGGCTGCCAGCGGTCGGCGACCATCTGCAGGGGGTTCGGCATGTTCGGCACGCAGTCATCGTAAGGGCCTGCTTGTGCACGGATTCACGAGGGGGGTGCGTGGTGGATTGTCCCCCGCGGTTCCGCGGTCCGGGGCGGCTACTCCCAGCGGAAGAACCGGGCCGCCGCGCCCAGCCCGGCGACGGCCCACGCCGCCAGGATGCCGAGGTCGCCCCACGGCATGCCCGCGCCGTCCCGCAGGACGTCGCGCAGGCCGTCGGAGAGCGCCGCGATGGGCAGCAGCGCCAGCACGGACTGCGCGGCGTCCGGGAACTTCTCCAGGGGCACGATGACGCCGCCGCCGACGAGCAGGAGCAGGAAGACCAGGTTGGCCGCGGCCAGCGTCGCCTCCGCCTTGAGCGTGCCGGCCATCAGCAGCCCGAGGCCGGAGAACGCGGCCGTGCCGAGCGCCAGCAGCAGGAGCACGGCCAGGGGGTTGCCGTGCGGCGACCAGCCGAGGGCGAAGGCGATCACGGTCAGCAGCACGATCTGCAGGGCCTCGGTGACCAGCACGGAGCAGGTCTTTGCCGTCATCAGCGCCCAGCGCGGCAGCGGGGAGGCGCCGAGCCGCTTGAGCACGCCGTAGCGGCGTTCGAAGCCGGTGGCGATGGCCTGGCCGGTGAACGCCGTCGACATCACCGCCAGCGCCAGCACGCCGGGCGTCAGGAAGTCGACGGCCTTCCCCTCGCCGCCCGTTTTTCCGGTGGGCACAGTGACGATGTCGACGGCGCTGAAGAGCACCAAGAGGAGGGTGGGGATGACGACGGTCAGCAGCAGCTGCTCACCGTTGCGCAGCAGCATCCGCGTCTCCAGCGCGGCCTGCGCCCGGATCATCCGGCCGAGGGGGGCCGCGCCGGGCTTCGGCGCGAAGGTACCGGTCGCGCTCATGCGCACAGCTCCTTGCCGGTCAGTTCCAGGCTGCGGTTCTCCGGGAGGCAGCCCCCGGGCCCCCGGCCGGTGCGTGTGTACCCGCTCATGCCCGCAGCTCCTTGCCCGTCAATTCCAGGCTGCGGTTCTCCGGGGGACAGCCCCCGGGCCCCCGGCCGGTGCGTGTGTACCCGCTCATGCCCGCAGCTCCTTGCCCGTCAATTCCAGGAAGACGTCCTCGAGGGTGTGCCGCTCGACCGTTATCCGGTCGGGCATCACCCCGTGCTGCGCACACCACGACGTGACCGTCGCGAGCAGCTGCGGGTCGACCTTGCCGCTGACGCGGTAGGAGCCGGGGGCCGGCTCCACGGCGGCGGAGTCGGCGGGCAGGGCCTTCAGGAGCGAGGCCAGGTCCAGTCCGGGCCGGCCGTGGAAGCGCAGGGTGTTCTCGGCGCCGCCCCGGCACAGCTCCTCCGGGCTGCCCTGGGCGACGACCTTGCCGCCGTCGATGACGGCGACGTCGTCGGCCAGCTGCTCGGCCTCGTCCATGTAGTGCGTCGTCAGCACGACCGTCACGCCGTCCGTGCGCAGCTCGCGCACCAGGTTCCAGGTCGCGTGCCGGGCCTGCGGGTCCAGGCCCGCGGTCGGTTCGTCGAGGAAGACCAGCTCGGGGCGGCCGACGACGGCCATGGCGAGCGAGAGGCGCTGCTGCTGTCCGCCGGACAGCCGCCGGTAGGCCGTACGGCCGCAGTCGCCCAGCCCGAGACGCTCGATCAGCCCATCGACGTCCAGCGGATGCGCGTGCAGTGACGCGGTGTGGCGGAGCATCTCCTCCGCGCGGGCGCCGGCGTAGATGCCACCGCTCTGCAGCATCACGCCGACGCGCGGGCGCAGCGCGGCGGAGTCGGCGACGGGGTCGAGCCCGAGGACGCGGACGGTGCCGGCGTCGGGGCGGCGGTAGCCCTCGCAGGTCTCGATGGTGGTGGTCTTGCCGGCCCCGTTGGGCCCGAGCACGGCGGTCACGCCGCCGGCAGCGACCGTCAGGTCGAGACCGTTGACCGCGGCTTTCGCTCCGTACCGTTTGACCAGGCCGTGGACTGCGACCGCGGGCTCTGCATGCATGCCCGGAAGTGTACGAAGCCCGGGGGCGCCCGCGGGCCGCCGGGGTGGGTTAGGTGACCCTAAGTGATCAAAGCCACCGTTACGTGATCCGGACGCGCTTGTCGCGCCTGCGGTAATTACGCAACAATGGTGTTGTGAAATACACGGGCGAAGCTCCACAGGGTCCCGTGGCCGAGCCGGCCGCCGGGGAGGGCTTCCGCGTGCCCGCTGCCCACGACGAGCAGCCCGGTACCCGCAACCGCGTCGCCCGGTCCATCCTCGATCACGGTCCGTCCACCGCGGCCGAGCTGGCCCTGCGGCTGGAACTGACCCAGGCGGCGGTCCGCCGCCACCTCGACACGCTCGCCGCCGAGGGCGTGGTCGAGCCCCGCGAGAAGCGCGTCTACGGCGCCCGCTCCCGGGGTCGCCCCGCGAAGGTCTTCGCCCTGACCGACTGCGGCCGGGACGCCTTCGACCAGGCCTACGACCAGCTCGCCGAGGACGCCCTGCGCTGGATCGCGCAGTCCGCCGGCGGCGGCGAGATGGGCGAGGCCGCGGTCGCGGCCTTCGCCCGCGCCCGGATGACCGCACAGGCCGAGACGTATCGCAAGGCCCTGGAGGCCGTCGCCCCCGAGGACCGCGCGGAGGCCCTCGCCCGGGCATTGACCGCGGACGGGTACGCTGCTACGGCGCGTAGCGCGCCGGTCGGCGAACAGCTTTGCCAGCACCACTGCCCGGTCGCCCATGTCGCCGAGCAGTTTCCGCAGCTGTGCGAGGCGGAGACCGAGGTCTTCTCGCGCCTGCTCGGAACGCATGTGCAGCGTCTCGCCACCATCGCCCACGGTGACGGTGTGTGCACGACGTTCATTCCCAAAAAGACCACCACCGCATCCACCAGCACGGCCGGGAGGAACCCCGCATGACTCTCCCCACGGAGACTGCCCACCCTGAGCTCGAGGGCCTGGGCACGTACGAATACGGCTGGGCCGACTCCGACGCGGCCGGTGCCGTGGCCAAGCGCGGCCTCTCCGAGGAGGTCGTCCGCGACATCTCGGCCAAGAAGTCCGAGCCCGAGTGGATGCTGAAGCTCCGTCTCAAGGGCCTGAAGCTGTTCGCCAAGAAGCCCATGCCGACCTGGGGCTCCGACCTCTCCGGCATCGACTTCGACAACATCAAGTACTTCGTGCGCTCCACCGAGAAGCAGGCCGCTTCCTGGGAGGAACTGCCCGAGGACATCAAGAACACCTACGACAAGCTCGGCATCCCCGAGGCGGAGAAGCAGCGCCTGGTCGCCGGTGTCGCCGCGCAGTACGAGTCCGAGGTCGTCTACCACCAGATCCGCGAGGACCTGGAGGAGCAGGGCGTCATCTTCCTGGACACCGACACCGCCCTGAAGGAGCACCCGGAGCTCTTCCAGGAGTACTTCGGCACGGTGATCCCGGTCGGCGACAACAAGTTCGCCTCGCTGAACTCCGCCGTGTGGTCCGGTGGCTCCTTCATCTACGTCCCGCCGGGCGTCCACGTCGACATCCCGCTGCAGGCCTACTTCCGTATCAACACGGAGAACATGGGCCAGTTCGAGCGGACCCTGATCATCGTCGACGAGAACGCCTACGTGCACTACGTCGAGGGCTGCACCGCGCCGATCTACTCCTCGGACTCGCTGCACAGCGCCGTCGTGGAGATCATCGTCAAGAAGGGCGGCCGCTGCCGCTACACGACGATCCAGAACTGGTCGAACAACGTCTACAACCTGGTCACCAAGCGGGCCGTGGCCTACGAGGGCGCGACCATGGAGTGGGTCGACGGCAACATCGGCTCCAAGGTGACGATGAAGTACCCGGCCGTCTACCTGATGGGCGAGCACGCCAAGGGCGAGACCCTTTCCATCGCCTTCTCCGGCGAGGGCCAGCACCAGGACGCCGGCGCCAAGATGGTCCACATGGCGCCGAACACCTCCTCCAACATCGTCTCCAAGTCGGTGGCCCGGGGCGGCGGCCGCACCTCCTACCGCGGCCTCATCGAGATCGGCGAGGGCGCCCACGGCTCCAAGTCGAACGTGCTCTGTGACGCCCTGCTGGTGGACACCATCTCCCGGTCGGACACCTACCCCTACGTCGACGTCCGCGAGGACGACGTCTCCATGGGCCACGAGGCGACCGTCTCCAAGGTCAGCGACGACCAGCTCTTCTACCTGATGAGCCGCGGTCTGTCCGAGGACGAGGCCATGGCCATGATCGTGCGCGGCTTCGTCGAGCCGATCGCCCGTGAGCTGCCCATGGAGTACGCGCTGGAGCTCAACCGGCTGATCGAACTGCAGATGGAAGGCGCCGTCGGCTGACCCTCCCCCAGCTACCGCTGGGAGGTGCCCCCGGCACCGGACACCGCAGCGAACCCTTTGTGACAGGAAGAGAGCACGACGACAGCCATGGCTGACAACACTCCCGCCGGCAGCACGACCGACGGCGCCATCCAGGTGGGCGGGCCGAAGCAGCCCATCGACGCGCGGGTCAGCGCCCCCGCCTCGTACGACGTCGCGGACTTCCCCGTGCCGCACGGCCGCGAGGAGGAGTGGCGGTTCACCCCGCTGGAGCGCCTGCGCGGCCTGCACGACGGCACGGCCGTGGCGAACGGCGGCGGCGTCAAGGTCGACGTGAGCGCCCCCGAAGGCGTGAGCGTGGAGACCGTCGGCCGCGACGACGCGCGGCTGGGCAAGGCCGGCAAGCCGGTCGACCGGGTCGCCGCTCAGGCGTTCAGCTCCTTCGAGAAGGCCTCGGTCATCTCGATCCCCAAGGAGACGGTGCTCACCGAGCCCGTCCGGGTCGCCGTGCACGGCGAGGGCGGCGTGGCCTTCGGCCACCAGCTCATCGAGATCGGCGCCTTCTCCGAGGCCGTCGTCGTCATCGACCACACCGGTGACGCCACGCTCGCCGCCAACGTCGAGTTCCTCGTCGGCGACAGCGCCAAGCTCACCGTCGTCTCCATCCAGGACTGGGACGACACCGCGGTGCACGCCGCCCAGCACACCGCCCTGGTCGGCCGCGACGCCACCTTCAAGTCCGTGATCGTCACCCTGGGCGGCGACCTGGTCCGCCTGCACCCCCGGGTCCTCTACGCCGGCCCCGGCGGTGAGGCCGAGCTCTACGGCCTGTACTTCACCGACAACGGCCAGCACCAGGAGCACCGTCTCCTCGTCGACCACGACACCCCGCACTGCCGCAGCAACGTCGTCTACAAGGGCGCGCTGCAGGGCCAGAACGCCCACGCCGTGTGGATCGGCGACGTGCTCATCCGTGCGGAGGCCGAGGGCACCGACACCTACGAGCTCAACCGCAACCTCGTTCTCACCGACGGCGCCCGCGTCGACTCGGTGCCCAACCTGGAGATCGAGACCGGCGAGATCGTCGGCGCCGGCCACGCCTCGGCGACCGGCCGTTTCGACGACGAGCAGCTCTTCTACCTGATGGCCCGCGGCATCCCGGCCGACGAGGCCCGCCGGCTGGTCGTGCGCGGCTTCTTCGCCGAGCTCGTGCAGCAGATCGGTATCCCCGACCTGGAGGAGCGCCTGATCGCCAAGATCGAGGCCGAGCTGGAGGCGTCCCTGGCATGAGCGAGACCGTCTTCGTACGCGCAGCCACCCTGAGCGAGCTGGAAGAGGACACCCCCAAGCGGGTCGAGATCGACGGCACCCCCGTCTCGCTCGTCCGCACCGAGGGTGAGGTGTTCGCGATCAACGACATCTGCTCGCACGCCAACGTCTCGCTGTCCGAGGGCGAGGTGGAGGACTGCCACATCGAGTGCTGGCTGCACGGCTCCAGCTTCGACCTGCGCACCGGCAAGCCCGACGGCCTGCCCGCCACGCGTCCCGTCCCCGTATACCCCGTCAAGATCGAAGGGGACGACGTGCTCGTCTCCATCACCCAGGAGTCCTGAGTTCCCCATGGCAACGCTTGAGATCCACGACCTGCACGTCTCCGTCGAGGCCGAGAACGGCCCCCGGGAGATCCTCAAGGGCGTCGACCTGACCGTGAAGCAGGGCGAGACCCACGCCATCATGGGCCCCAACGGCTCCGGCAAGTCGACCCTGGCCTACTCGCTGGCCGGCCACCCCAAGTACACGATCACCGGCGGCACCGTCACCCTCGACGGTGAGGACGTCCTGGAGATGTCCGTCGACGAGCGCGCCCGCGCCGGTGTCTTCCTCGCCATGCAGTACCCGGTCGAGGTCCCCGGCGTCTCGGTCTCCAACTTCCTGCGCACCTCCGCCACCGCCATCCGCGGCGAGGCCCCCAAGCTGCGCACCTGGGTGAAGGAGGTCAAGTCCGCCATGGAGCTTCTGCACATGGACCCCGCCTTCGCCGAGCGCAACGTCAACGAGGGCTTCTCCGGCGGTGAGAAGAAGCGCCACGAGATCCTCCAGCTCGAGCTGCTCAAGCCGAAGATCGCGATCCTCGACGAGACCGACTCCGGTCTGGACGTCGACGCGCTGCGCCAGGTCTCCGAGGGCGTCAACCGCGTCCGCGGGACCGGCGAGGTCGGCACCCTGCTGATCACGCACTACACGCGCATCCTGCGCTACATCGAGCCCGACTTCGTGCACGTCTTCTCCGCCGGCCGCATCGTCGAGTCCGGCGGCGCCGAGCTCGCCGACAAGCTGGAGAACGAGGGCTACGAGTCCTATGTGACGAAGGGTGGCGTAACGGCGTGACCATACTGCTGCCGGGCCTCCTCGACACCGACGCGATCCGCAAGGACTTCCCGATCCTGGACCGCGTGGTCCACGACGGGAAGAAGCTCGTCTACCTGGACAACGCCGCGACCTCGCAGAAGCCGCGCCAGGTGCTCGACGTGATCAACGCGCACTACGAGCGGCACAACGCCAATGTCCATCGCGGCGTGCATGTGCTCGCCGAGGAGGCCACGGCGCTCTACGAGGGCGCCCGCGACAAGGTCGCCGCCTTCATCAACGCCCCGAGCCGCGATGAGGTGATCTTCACCAAGAACGCCTCCGAGTCGCTCAACCTCGTGGCGAACATGCTCGCGTGGGCCGACGAGCCCTACCGCGTCGACCACGACACCGAGATCGTCATCACGGAGATGGAGCACCACTCCAACATCGTGCCGTGGCAGCTGCTCGCGCAGCGCTCCGGCGCGAAGCTGAAGTGGTTCGGCCTCACCGACGACGGCCGGCTCGACCTGTCCAACATCGAAGAGATCATCACCGAGAAGACCAAGGTCGTCTCCTTCGTGCTGGTCTCCAACATCCTGGGCACGGTCAACCCGGTCGAGGCGATCGTCCGCCGCGCGCAGGAGGTCGGCGCCCTGGTCGTCGTCGACGCCTCGCAGGCCGCCCCGCACATGCCGCTGGACGTCCAGGCGCTCCAGGCCGACTTCGTGGCCTTCACCGGCCACAAGATGTGTGCCCCCGACGGCATCGGCGTCCTGTGGGGCCGCCAGGAGCTGCTCGAGGACCTGCCGCCGTTCCTCGGCGGCGGCGAGATGATCGAGACCGTCTCGATGCACTCCTCGACGTACGCCCCCGCGCCGCACAAGTTCGAGGCCGGTACGCCCCCGATCGCCCAGGCCGTTGGCCTCGGCGCCGCGGTGGACTACCTCACCTCGATCGGCATGGAGAACATCGCCGCCCACGAGCACGCGATCACCGAGTACGCGATCCGCAGGCTCCA
The DNA here is from genome assembly GCF_040638465.1 of Streptomyces sp. NPDC026206. Lineage (NCBI taxonomy): Bacteria > Bacillati > Actinomycetota > Actinomycetes > Kitasatosporales > Streptomycetaceae > Streptomyces > Streptomyces sp. NPDC026206. Next base: position 88,000 of record NZ_JBEZYL010000012.1, on the reverse strand, counting down.
GGAGGTCCCCGACCTGCGCATCATCGGCCCCACCACGGCCGAGGACCGCGGCGCCGCCGTCTCCTTCACGCTCGGTGACATCCACCCGCACGACGTGGGCCAGGTCCTCGACGAGCAGGGCATCGCGGTCCGGGTCGGCCACCACTGCGCCCGCCCCGTGTGCCTGCGGTACGGAATTCCCGCGACCACCCGGGCGTCGTTCTATCTGTACTCCACGCCCGGCGAGGTCGACGCCTTGATCGAGGGCCTGGAGCACGTACGGAACTTTTTCGGCTGACGGCGAGGGCTGCGGACTGTGAAGCTTGATTCGATGTACCAGGACGTCATCCTGGACCACTACAAGAATCCGCACGGGCGGGGCCTGCGCGACGGCGATGCCGAGGTGCACCACGTCAACCCCACGTGCGGCGACGAGATCACGCTGCGCGTGCGGCTGGCCGGTGAGACGATCGAAGACGTCTCCTACGAGGGCCAGGGCTGCTCCATCAGCCAGGCGAGCGCCTCGGTGCTCAACGAGCTGCTGGTCGGCAAGGACCTCGACGAGGCCCGCCGGATCCAGGAGACGTTCCTGGAGCTGATGCAGTCCAAGGGCAAGCTCGAACCGGACGACGCGATGGAGGAGGTGCTGGAGGACGCGGTCGCGTTCGCCGGCGTCTCCAAGTACCCCGCGCGGGTGAAGTGTGCTCTGCTGAGCTGGATGGCGTGGAAGGACGCGACCGCCCAGGCTCTGGGCGCAGGCCCCGAAAACCCTGAGAACACAGCAAGGAAGACCGCATGAGTGACAACGCAGAGGTGACCACCAAGCCGGCCACGGAGGAGGAGGTCCGCGAGGCCCTTTACGACGTGGTCGACCCCGAGCTGGGCATCGACGTCGTCAACCTCGGCCTGATCTACGGCGTTCACATCGACGACGCCAACATCGCCACCCTCGACATGACCCTGACGTCCGCGGCCTGCCCGCTGACCGACGTCATCGAGGACCAGGCGAAGTCGGCCACCGAGGGCATCGTCAGCGAGCTCCGCATCAACTGGGTGTGGATGCCGCCGTGGGGCCCCGACAAGATCACCGACGAGGGCCGCGAGCAGCTCCGGGCGCTGGGCTTCAACGTCTGAGCTCCGCACCCCCCGTCCCCGGCGGCCCGCCACCCGACCCCGTCAGGTGGCGGGCTGCTGCTGTGTGGTGCAGTGGATGCCGCCGCCGCCCTCGGCCAGGGTGTTGATCTCGACGGTGCGCAGGTCGCGGCCCGGGTGCAGGGCGGCCAGCAGGGCCGCCGCCTCCTCGTCCGCGCGCCGGTCGCCGAAGCGGGGCACGATCACGGCGCCGTTGGCGACGTAGTAGTTGATGTAGGTGCCGAGGAAGTCGGCGCCGCGGTCGCCGAGTTCGGCCGGGTCGGGCTCGGGCAGGTCGATGATCTCCAGGACGCGGCCGTCCGCGTCGGTGGCGGCCTCCAGAGCCGTACGGGCCTGCTCGTACACCCGTGCCCACACGTCGGGCCGGGCCGACCGCGGAGGGCGGCTGAGCAGCACCTCGCCCGGTCCCACGAAGCGGGCGAGGGCGTCGACGTGGCAGTCGGTGATGTCCTCGCCGCGCACGCCCTCCAGCCAGATCACCTTGCGGACGCCGAGCAGGGCCGTGAGGGCCTGTTCGATGTCGTCGCGGGAGCGGCCCGGGTTGCGGTTGTCGTTGACCAGGGAGCTCTCGGTGGCCAGGAGGGTGCCGGCGCCGTCGGTCTCCAGCGAGCCGCCCTCGGCGACGACCGGGGCCTCCACGCGGGGAACGCCGAACGCCTCCAGGACGCGCCGGGCCACCCGGCCGTCACGGGGGTGTTCCTGCTTGCCGCCCCAGCCGTTGAAGCGGAAGTCGACGCCGTGGACGGTGCCGTCGGCCGCGGTGACGAACACCGGACCCGAATCCCGCAGCCACAGGTCGTCCACGGGCACCGGCGCGACCTCGACGGCTTCGCCGCACGCCGACCGGGCACCCTCGGCGTCCCCCGGCCCGGCGAGCAGCACGACCGGCTCGTACTCCGCGATCGTGCGGGCGATGGCGGCGACGTCCTCGCGCACGGCCGCCGTGTCCCGCCCCCAGACCGAGCCGGCGGGCGGCCAGCCCATGAAGGTCCGGGCGTGCGGCAGCGACTCGGACGGCATGTGATTCATCGTCGGTTCCTCGGGCTCGCGGCGTAGCTGCTTTCGCACGCTATATCGTTTCGCCCCGGCCGCCCGCTCGCCCCGGCCGCCCGCTCGCCCCTGCGGCCGCCGGGGGCCGTACGGGGCTTCGCCTCACAGGCCGCCGGTGTACAGGAGCCGGTTGGGGGTGCCGGGCTTCATGTCCCTGGCCACGTTCTTGGTGGACTGCTCGATGAGCCAGTTGATGACCGTGGCCGAGGAGGCGGCCGGGTTGCGGGCCTTGTAGAGCGCCGCCACGCCGGCCACGTGGGGCGCGGCCTGGGAGGTTCCGCTCTTGGTGGTGGTGCCGCCGCCGATGCGGTCCGAGACGATGTCCGCACCGGGGGCGAGGATGCGGGCGCACGGGCCGTAGTCGGTGAAGTCGGTCATCCGGTCCAGCCGGTCGGTCGCCCCGACCGCCAGGGCCGTGAGCGTGCCGGCGGGGGAGTGGTTGCAGGCATTGTCGTTCTCGTTGCCGGCCGCGACGACGAGTGGCACGCCCCTGGCGGCGACGTTGCCGACGGCGGTGTTCACGGCCTGCGAGGCGGGGCCGCTGAGCGAGGCGTTGAGGACGGAGGCGGGGACCGCGGTCCTGGCCACGTAGTCGAACCCCGCGATGAACTTGGCGATGGTCGTCTTGCCCGTGCAGTCCAGCACGCGCACGCTGACCAGGGTCGCCCTGCGGGCCACGCCGTACGCGGCGCCGCCGATGACGCCCGCCACATGCGTGCCGTGGCCGCTCCCGGTGGGGCAGTCGGCACCGTCGCCGCCGGAGGTGACGAGGTCGGTGCCGTTCTTCGCGCGGCCCCCGAAGTCGGGGTGGGTGTAGTCGATGCCGGTGTCCATCACGTAGGCGGTGGCGCCCTCGCCCGTGGAGGTGGCGTTGAACCGGCTGTCGAGGGGGAGGTTGCGCTGGTCGATGCGGTCCAGGCCATAAGTGTCCGTCCCCACGCGGGGACCGACACCGCGGACGTCGGCCGGGGATACGCCGGCCCGGGGTACATCGGCCGGGGATACGCCGGCCCGGGGTGCATCGGCCTGTGCGAGGACCGCGTCCTGCTCGACGGCCGCGACGTAGGGGGCGCTGCGCACGGCCTCCAGCTGCTCCGCGGTGAGCGTGGCGGCGAAGCCGTTGAGGGCGTGGGTGTAGATGAAGTCCGGGTTCACGCCCACCCGGCTCGCCAGGGTGCGCGGGCTGGATCCGGTGCGCAGGGTGACGATGTAGTGGTCGGGCACGCGCTCGCCCGCCGTCGGCCGCAGTGGGGCGGGCCGGACCGGACCGTCCGCCGTGGGCCCCGCCGGGGCGGCCGAGGCGTTGGCCGGGGGAACGGCCAGGAGCAGGGCCGCTGCGGGCAGGCAGCTTCGGGGCAGTCTCATGCGGGTTCCGTTCGTGGCGGCGTACGTTCCGGCGGGGGACCGGGCCGGCTCCGTGAGCGGGAGCGTGCCCACGGAGCCGTCCTCCCTATAGATATGTCGACTTTGTTTCCGTCCGCGATCTGAGCTGGGCCGACTGGCTGGCACCACTGCGCCACCCGCGTGAGGTACGCCCCGGCCGGACCGGCGAGGACGCGTCGGGGCCGGGCCCGGGCCCGACCGGGCCACCGGTTCGCCTTGAGCGGGCCCGGCCGGTTAGGTTTTCGGACATGACCGATGCTGTTGCCACCACCCGTACCGCCACCGGCGCCGTCGCCGCCGGCCTTGCCACGATCGCCGCGGACGGTACCGTCCTCGACACCTGGTTCCCCGCCCCCGAGCTGGTCGCCGAGCCCGGCCCCGCCGGCACTCAGACGCTGACCGCCGACGCCACCGCCGAGCTGCTGGGCGAGGCCGCCCTCAAGGCGGTCGGCCCGGACCCGCGCCGCGGCGTCCAGGTCGTGGCCGTCCGCACGGTCATCGCCTCGCTGGAGGAGAAGCCGGTCGACGCGCACGACGCCTATCTGCGCCTGCACCTGCTCTCCGGCCGCCTGGTCAAGCCGCACGGCCAGAACCTCGACGGCATCTTCGGCCTGCTCGCCAACGTCGCCTGGACCTCGCTCGGCCCCGTCGCCGTCGACCAGGTCGAGACCGTGCGCCTCAACGCCCGGGCCGAGGGCCTGCACCTGCAGGTCACCAGCATCGACAAGTTCCCGCGCATGACCGACTACGTCGCCCCCTCCGGCGTACGCATCGCCGACGCCGACCGCGTCCGGCTCGGCGCGTACCTCGGCTCCGGCACCACCGTCATGCACGAGGGCTTCGTCAACTTCAACGCCGGCACGCTCGGCACCTCCATGGTCGAGGGCCGCATCAGCGCGGGCGTCGTCGTCGGCGACGGCACCGACATCGGCGGCGGCGCCTCCACGATGGGCACCCTCTCCGGCGGTGGCAAGCAGATCATCTCCATCGGCGAGCGCTGCCTGCTGGGCGCGGAGTCGGGCATCGGCATCGCGCTGGGCGACGAGTGCGTGGTGGAGGCGGGCCTGTACGTCACCGCCGGCACCCGCGTCACGCTGCCGGACGGCCAGGTCGTCAAGGCCCTGGAGCTCTCCGGCGCCGACAACATCCTCTTCCGCCGCAATTCCACCACCGGCGCCGTCGAGGCCCGCCCGTACAAGAGCACGTGGGGCGGTCTCAACGAGGTGCTGCACAGCCACAACTGAGGTGGGTGGGGCTCCGCCCCGGACACCGGTCCTCAATCTCCCCCGGTTACCGCTGGGAGGTGCCGCCGGACGGGCTTGGTCAAGCCTGTCCGGCGATGGTGTTCTCGTACGCCTTCACCAGGGCCGTCGTCCGGTCCGGTGACGCCGCGCGCAGCGGTGCCCGGACCGGGCCGCCGGGCAGGCCCAGGGCGCCCAGCAGGGCCTTCGCCGTGACCGTTCCGGGCAGGCCCGCGGCCATCATCAGCTCCACCAGCGGCAGCACCCGCTGGTGGTGGAGCGTCGCCTCCGCGTTCGCACCCCGGTCGTGGGCGTCCAGGGCCGCGGCCAGGACCGGTCCCGCGGCATTGGCCACCGTGCTGACGTAGCCGACGGCGCCCACCGCCCGCAGCGGAAGGTTCATCTCCTCGGATCCGGAGTAGTAGGCGAGGCCGGTCTCCGCGATCATCTTCGAGCTGCCGAGCAGGTCGTTCGAGCAGTCCTTGACCCCCGCGACGCGCGGGTGCTCCGCCAGCCGCAGCATGGTCTCGGGCTCGATGCGGGTGCCGGTGCGGCCGGGGATGTCGTACAGCATCACCGGGATGCCGGTCGCGTCGGCCACCGTGCGGAAGTGCTCGGCGATGTCCTCCTGGGGCGGCTTGCTGTAGTAAGGGGTGACCACCAGCACCCCGTGCGCCCCGGCCTTCTCCGCGGCCCGGGCCAGCTCCACGGTGTGCCGGGTGTCCGCCGTGCCCACGCCGGCCGTGATCCGGGCGCGGTCGCCGACGGCCTCCGCCACGGCCCGGATGAGCGCGCTCTTCTCCGCGTCGCTCGTGGTGGGCGACTCGCCCGTGGTGCCGCTGAGGACGAGCCCGTCGCAGCCGCCGCGCCCGCCGACGAGGTGGTCGGCGAGGCGCTGCGCGCCGTCGAGGTCGAGGGACCCGTCCGGGGTGAAGGGGGTGACCATCGCGCAGAGGGTACGGCCGAAGGGGCTGGTGTGCGGCATGCGTCACGCTCCGGGTCGGGGTGGTGGTGTTCCCCGAAGTCTGGGCCCCCTCGACCATACAGGTCTATTTAATTGTTCTGCCTGGTTCCGCTAAGGGTTGCTACGGCTTCCAGCGCAGCACCTGCGGGTCGTGGTCGCTCGCCTGGTCGGCGAACTCCGCGTTGACATGGACGATGTCGTAGTCGACGCGCCCGAGGCTGCGGCTGGTCAGGATGTGGTCCAGGACCTGCGAGTCGCCCTGGTAGACGTAGCCGTAACGCTCCTTCTTCGGGAGCCGGCCGACCAGGTCGTTCAGCACGCCGCCCGCGGTGAGCGCCTTGAGCGCGGGCGAGAACTGATAGTCGTTCAGGTCGCCGGCGACGATCACGTTCGCGTGCCGGTCGGCGGCCAGGAGCTGCTTCACGAAGGCGTTGACGGCCTGCGCCTGCCGGTTGCGCTGGGTCTCCGAGGAGCGGGCCGGGGGCTGGAAGCGGCTGTCGAGGCCCTGGTCGCCGCCCTTGGAGTTGAAGTGGTTGGCGATGACGAAGACGTCCCGGCCCCGGAAGGAGAACTGTCCCGCCAGCGGCTTGCGGCTGTTGGCCCAGGCGGTGTTCGCCGGGTCGATGCGGCCGGGGGAGGCGGACAGCGCCGCCTTGCCGCCCTCGCGGACGGCCTTCACCGCCGTGGTGGCGTCGCCGCCCGGCACGTCCTTGAACGAGACGCGTGCGGGGTTGAAGAGGAAGGCGGTGCGGATGTTGCCGCCCGGCTGACCGCCGTCCTGGCCGTCGACCGGGTTGATCTGCCGCCACTGGTAGGCCGGTCCGCCCGCCGCCGCGACGGCGTCCGTGAGCTTCTTGAGCGTCTGCCCGGCGTCCACGACGCCGTCGTTCGTCGTGCCGTTGTCGTCCTGGACCTCTTCGAGGGCGACGACGTCGGGCGAGGCGAGGTTGGTCACCAGCGCGGCGGCCAGGCGGTCGAACTTCGCCTGCGGGGTCTTCGGCGAGAGGTTCTCGACGTTGTACGTGGCCACGGCCAGCTCGTCGCTCTTCTGCTTGCGCGTGGTCTCGCGCTGCAGCTTGTGGTCCTCGAGCGTGCCCAGCTCGGTGGCCTGGACGGTGTAGCCGCCGAAGTTGTCGTAGTCCAGCGGGCCGGCCGTGGTGCCGGCCAGCTTGTCGCCGACGTTCGCGACCGGGAAGGGGTGCTGCGCGTAGGGGAGCAGCGAGACGACCTTCACCCGGCCGGCGTTCGGGTCGCGGTAGGAGCCGTAGACCGTGCCGCCGCGCTCGGTGCGGTTGTGGCGCGGGTCGGTGGTGACCCACAGGTCCTTGTGCTCGCTGGTGGCGCCGACGACGGGGGCGTCGCGGACCTCCACCCGCATGCCCTCCAGGGACTCGTAGCGGTCCAGGGCGTAGCGGCCGGGCTTGAGCGGGAGCTTCTCGATGGAACCGCCGTGCGCGTCGGGCGCGTACGTGGCCGGGACCGTGGACGGGCGCAGCCGGACGGCGGCGGGCAGGGCGTTGCCGGAGGACTGGACGGTGACGCCGGGCTTGGTGAGCTGGGTCACCGACTGCAGGCCCGCCGCCTCGCCGCCCGGGTAGTACTCGCCGACCGTGCCGGAGACGAGCACGCGGTCGCCGACGGCTACGGCCGGGGCGTCCTTGCCGGTGAAGACGAAGACGGCCTCACTGGTCGCGTCGTCCTTGTCGGGCTGCGGGTCCTGGACCCAGAAGCCGCGTGCGGAACCGAAGTTCTTGACGGCCGTGACGATGCCGGGCACGTCCGCGACCTGCCGGCCGGCGAGCGGGGATATCCGCGTGGTGCCCTGGATGTCATGGATGCGGACCCCGGTTGCCCCGTCCGCGCTCGCGGACTGGGGGACGAGCAGCCCGGCCGCGAGCGCGCCGGCTATGAGGGTGCCGACGGTCGCGGTACGGCGGCGCGGGGAACGGCGGGTGGGCAGCACGGAGGCCTCCGGGTGGGAGTGGTGTAGGGGGTCGGCCAAGCGGGTGATCGTCAGATGCCGGGTGATTACACGTCGTCACGGGAGTGACACACAATCTACGCGCGTCAATGTCGTGTGTGGCAAGGGGCGTTGTCAAGGGTTCGGGGATGTGGTGTGTCCTCAGGCGCCGGACGGGCCGGCTGTGCTGTGTCCTCAAGCGCCGGACGGGCTGCGCATGCAGCCCGTCCGGGGACACCTCCCAGCGGCAGCCGGGGGAGGGAAGGGGCGGGTCAGGGGAAGGACAACCCCGGGCACGGCCTAGGCTTGGCACCTGCGCGCCCTGAACCACGGCGCGGCCGTCACCACAAGGAGATGACCCCCCTGATGTCCGGAGACCGCCCGACCATGCCGCCGGTGCGGCTCCCCTCCGACGCGGAGCTCGCGCGGGACGCGCTCTCCGCGCCGCTGTTCGCCCGCGCCGCGAAGCTCGCCCGCTGGGCCGGCGAGGGCACCCCGGTCGGTGCGGGAGGCGAGCTGCTCGCCGGTCAACTGCGCGACGCCACCGAGCTCCTGGGCCTGGACGACGAGGAGGACGGCACCGCGTACGCCGCCGAGGCCTGGCAGCTGGCGCTGGACACCGGCCTGGTGGAGTTCACGGAGAACCCGGACGCCGGGGCCGCCGACGCCGATGCCGACGAGCCGTCCGGCACCGCCGTCGCCGGCGAGGAGCTCGCCACGCTCACCTCCGGCAGCCCGCAGGACATCCTGGAGCTGTGGCTCGGCGGCCTGGAGACCGTACTGGCCGACGCCGCCGCGCCCGACCTCGGCGACCTCGTCGAGCAGCTCACCGACTCCGGCACCGGTGACATCGACCTCGACGGGATCGACTGGAACCCCGAGGAGGAGGCCGACTTCCTCGACGGCATCCTCGGCAACCTCTATCTGCTGACCGCGCTCGACGAGGGCTCGGCCGAGCGGCCCGTACCCCTGCCGGCGCTCGCCGCGTCCATGATCGTGCCGGACGACATGGACGAGCCCACGGACGACGTCCTCGAAGAGGTCTCCGACGCGATGATGCGACTGGACGACCAGTTCCGGCTGCTCGCCCCGACCGGGCTGGTGGAGTACCGGCCCGTAGACGAGTCCCTCATCGAGGTGGTCGACGGTGAGGGCCACATCCGTGAGTCCGTCGACGGCGTGACCTCCGAACTGCCCGAGGACGAGGACGTCACCCGCTACGGCATGGTCGGCCTCACCCCGCTCGGCGTCTTCGCGGTACGGACCCGGATGCTCGACGCCGGCATCGACGCCCCCGCCGTCGGCGACCTCGCCGAGGCCGGCGCGGAGGAGCTCCTGGCGGCCCTGCCCAACCACCCCGGGACGGCCGTCCGCGACGAGGCCGAAATGTGGCTCGCCCGCCGTACGCCGCTCGACGCCGCCCGTGAGCTGCTCGCCGCCGCGCGCGGCGCCGACGAGGAGGCGCCGGGCCGCCGCCTCGCCTGTCAGCAGACGCTCTCCCTCGTCGGCGCCGAGGCCGAGCCCGCGCTGCGCGAGGTCCTCGACGACCCCCAGCTCGGCGGCCTCGCCCGCGTCTGGCTCGCCGAACACGGCGCCACGGACATCCCCGAGCCCGGGGAGACCATGGTCTTCTGGCTGACCATCGACACGATCGCCGCCCAGCTGGCCGCCGAGGGCGAGACGGAGGAGCTCCAGGGCCTCGTCGAGAGCCTGGTCGGCCGCCACAGCGGCTTCTTCGATGCCGCGTGGAAGGTGGACCACCCGGCGACGGCCGACGTCCTGGAGGCGATGGGGCGGCTCCACCCGGACAGGAAGACCGCGAAGGAAGCCCGCAAGGCCGCCTTCAAGGCACGCTCCCGCGCGTAGTCCCTCCAGGAGCTGCGGCGGCAGGTGTGCCGCGTGCGCCCCGGTTGGTGCCCGGGCGCCGGGTGCGACCGCGGCTTGCCGCCGCCTTCGTCTCGTTGCGGCGGTGTCGGCGTGTGTTCATCCCCCATTCGGTGGGGAACGGGAACGTAAGCGCCGTCCCGGGTCCGCCTCGCGGGGGCCCGGGGCGTCGAACCGCCGACCCCGGTCCCTGGAGACGTAGATGACTCTCAGCCGAAGAGACTTCACCACGCGAACCGCGTTCACCGGCGCCGGGGTGGCGCTGGCCGGCAGCGTCGGTGTGCTCGCCAGCGCACCCGGCGCGCTCGCCGCCGCCACCGGCGCCGAAGGTGCCGCGGGCGACGCAGCGGTGGGCGGCACGGGGAGCGCCGCCGGCTCCCTCGCGGCCGGCCGGATCGGGTACGGGCCGCTGCTCCCCGACCCCGCCGGCATCCTCGCGCTGCCCGCCGGCTTCTCGTACCGCGTCGTCACCCGCTGCGGCGTCACGAAGCTGGAGTCGGGGGAGTACACGCCGTCCAACCACGACGGCACCGCCGCCTTCGAGGGGCGGCGGGGAACGACGCTGCTGGTCAACAACCACGAGCTCAAGGGCCCCCGCTCCGGCTGGAAACACCCGGTGCCGCTCGCCGGTGGGCTCGTCTACGACCCCGCCGCGTCCGGCGGCTGCACGGTGGTGGAGGTCGCGCGCCACGGCGAGCACGTCGCGGAGTGGGTCGGCATCGCCGGCACGTCCACGAACTGCGCGGGCGGCAGCACCCCTTGGGGGACGTGGCTGACGTGCGAGGAGACCGAGGACAAGGCCGGCCAGAACGGCATGACCAAGGACCACGGCTACGTCTTCGAGGTCGACCCGCAGGACCGGCGCGCCAACCGCGAGCCCAGGCCCGTCAAGGCGCTGGGCCGTTACGCCCACGAGGCCGTCGTCGTCGACCCGGGCCGCGGGCACCTCTACCTGACCGAGGACGCCTCCGGGCCCAACGGGCTGTTCTACCGGTGGACGCCGCCCGGCGGCTTCCGGCACGGGCGCGGGCGGCTGCGCACGCTCGCCGACGGCGCGGGCGTGCTGCAGGCGTTCAGGTGTTACGACTCCGGCGGCCGGTTCGTCGACGACCTCTCCCGCGCCACGCGCGCCGGCACGGTCTACGGCGTGGACTGGGCGGAGGTGCCCGACCGTGACGCGAGGTCCGTGCCGGTGCGCAAGCAGTTCAAGGACGGGCAGGTCACCCGGGCGCGCAAGCTCGAGGGCATGTGGTGGGGCGACGGCGGCGTGTACGTCGTCGCGTCCTTCGCCCGGGAGGAGAGCCCGCTCCAGCACGACGGTCAGGTGTGGTTCTACAACCCGCGCCGCCGCACCCTCACGCTGAAGGTGCTGCTCGGCGTCAACAAGGACCCCGGGCGCGACGGGGCCTTCGACGGACCCGACAACATCACCGTCTCGCCCTACGGGGGCCTGGTCATAGCCGAGGACGGCGAGGGCGTTCAGCACCTGTTCGGCGCCGCCGACGACGGGCGTACGTATCCGATCGCCCGGAACGAGCTCAACATCGGCACCCCCGGGAAGCCGGAGTACAGCGAGTTCACGGGGGTGACGTTCGCGCCGGACGGACGGACGCTGTTCGCCAACATCCAGGACCCCGGCATCATGCTCGCGATCACCGGGCCGTGGCGGCGGCAGGGGCGGTAGGGGCGGTAGGGGCCGGCAGGGGCGCCGGGGGAATCCTGAGGTGTAGGCGGCGTTGAAGGGAGGGTGACCCTTCGGCTTTCCGTACTGGACCGCTCCCGCACCCGGCAGGGGCGGGAGCCCGGCGAGGCGCTGCGCGAGACCGTGCGGTTCGCGCGGGAGGCGGAAGCCCTCGGCTACCACCGGTTCTGGGTGTCCGAGCACCACAGCGTGCCGGGGGTGGCCGGGTCGGCGCCCACCGTGCTCGCGGCGGCCGTCGCCGCTTCCACTTCGCGCATCCGGGTCGGTACGGGCGGGGTGATGCTGCCCAATCACCGGCCGTTGGTCGTCGCGGAACAGTTCGGGGTGCTGGAGTCGCTCTTCCCTGGGCGCATCGACATGGGGCTGGGGCGGTCGGTGGGGTTCACGGACGGCATCCGGCGGGCGCTGGGCACGGACAAGGGGGCGGTGGGGGACTTCGGGGCGCAGCTCGGCGAGCTGGCGGGGTGGTTCGACGGCCGCCCGCCGGTTCCCGGGGTGCACGCCGTGCCCGCGGAGGGGTTGCGCGTGCCCCTGTTCGTCCTCGCCAACGAGGCGGGGGCGGATTTCGCCGCCGCTGCCGGTGCGGCGCTGGTCATCGGGGGGCTCAGGGGGGACGACGCGATGCTGCGCGCCGTCGAGCGGTACCGGGAGGCCTTCCGGCCTTCGCAGTGGTGGGAGAAGCCGTACGTGGTGGTCGCGGGCAATGTCGCCGTGGCCGGGACCGCGGAGGCTGCCCGGCGGTTGCTGGTGCCCGAGGCGTGGGCGCTGGCGTACTCGCGTACGCACGGGGTGTTCCCGCCGCTGGTGCCCGTCGAGGAGGTGGAGGGGCTGGCGATGTCGGGGCGGGAGCGCGGGTTCTACGAGGCGGCGCTGCGCGGGCATATTCACGGCAGCGAGGACGAGGTCGGCGCCGCCCTCGACGCGCTCGTCCGGTGCACGGAGGCGCAGGAGGTGCTTGTCACCACCAGTTCGTACGACCGTGACGCGTTGGTGGACTCCTATCGGAGGCTCGCCGGTGTGGTGGGGCGGGGCCGGGGCGGGACGGGTCCCTCTGGGGCTGCATGATTTACGGCGGGCACCGTCAGCTGTCGAGGGTGCCCCGCATGCCGCCGCAAATCACGCTTTACGCCCCTGCCGGGACCCGTCCCGCCCCGGCCCCTCCCGCCGGTGGTCCGCCGACCGGGCGGGCTGAGCTGGGGTTCTGCGTCCTGGCCTCCCGCCGGCCGTCCGGTCCTACAGCGCTCCCGCTCCCGGCTTCACCAGGTCGCGTACCGTCTTCGCCTTCACGTACTCACCGATGGCCGTCATCTCCCACTCGCCCGAGAACTGGCGGACGAACTTGCACATGAGAACGCCCGTCTTCGGCTCCGAGCCCGTCAGGTCGAAGCGCACCAGCTCTTCGCCGCTCTGCGCATCCAGCAGGCGGCAGTAGGCCTTGGCCACCTCGGTGAACTTCTGGCCGCTGAACGAGCTGACGGTGAAGACCAGGCCCGTCACCTCGGGCGGCAGGCCGCCCATGTGGACCGTGATGCTCTCGTCGTCGCCCGAGCCGTCGCCGGTGAGGTTGTCGCCGGAGTGCTGGATGGTGCCGTTGAGAATCTGGAGGCGGCCGAAGTAGCAGGCGTCGATCATGTTGCGGTCGGGGCCGTAGGCGATGACCGAGGCGTCCAGGTCGATGGCGCGGCTGTTCCAGGCGGGCTCCCAGCCCAGGCCCATCCGCACCGACTGCGTCAGCGGCCGGCCGCCCTTGACCAGCGACACCGTCTCGTTCTTGCGCAGGCTGACCCTGCCCTTGTCCAGGTTGACCTTCCCGGGGGCGGCCGGCGGGGGCGGGGGAGCGGTGGCCGGCATCGGCGGGGCCGCGGGGGCCGCCGCGGGGGCGGGGGCGGGCTCCTCGACGCTCACGCCGAAGTCCGTCGCGATGCCTGCCAGGCCGTTCGCATAGCCCTGGCCCACCGCGCGGACCTTCCACGCGCCGTTGCGGCGGTAGACCTCGACGGTCACCAGTGCCGTCTCCGTGGTCAGCCCGGGCGGGGTGAAGGTGGCGATCACGGAGCCGTCGTCGGCGTTGCGGATGGTGGCGGTCGGCTCGGTGCCGGCGAAGGTGGCGCCCGCGGCGTCCGGGCTCGCGGTGACGACGATCTTCTCGATGCCGGCGGGCACGGCCGTCGTGTCGACGGTGATCGCGTCGGGCGTGGCGCCGGACGCGGCGCGGTGGGTCACGCCCGGGCCGCTGGGCTGGTTGTAGAAGACGAAGTCGTCGTCGGAGCGCACCTTGCCGTCGGCGGTGAGCAGCAGGCCCGAAACGTCGAGCCGCACCGGGGCGGTGACGTCCACCGTCACGCGCGCGACGGAGAGGGGGATGTTCGAGCCGGGTGTCATAGCGGTCATGTCCCGGGTAACGAGCCGGGGGGCTTTACGGTTCCATGACCCGGGAGTCGAACAGGGTGAGGAATTTTCGAACGCGGCCCGTGGCTGAAGCCCCCGGAAGTTCGATCTTGAAAATGGGGGTAAGCATGCCGGACCGGAACACGGACGGGGTTCAGGGGAGCGTCGCCGGTGGGTTCGAGGCGGTACGGGAGGCGTTCGAGGCCAGCCTCGCCGAGGAGCGGCACGGGCACTCCGCGCAGCTGGCGGCCTACGTGGACGGGCAGCAGGTCGTGGACCTGTGGGGCGGGCCCGGGATCGCGGGGGACTCACTCACCGGAGTGTTCTCCTCCACCAAGGGCGCGGCGCATCTCGTCGTCGCGCTGCTGGTCCAGGAGGGCGCGCTGGAGCTGGACAAGGCGGTGCGGCACTACTGGCCGGAGTTCGGCGCCGAAGGCAAGGAGAACATCACCCTCCGGGACCTGCTGGCCCACCGGGCGGGGCTGATCGGTGTCGAGGGCGGCTTCACCGCGCAGGAGATAGCCGACGACCGTGCGATCGCCGAGCGGCTGGCCGGTGAGCGGCCGTACTGGCGGCCCGGTGCGTCCTTCGGCTATCACGCGTACGTCATCGGCGCGCTGACCGGCGAGATCGTCCGCCGCGCCACCGGGCAGACCATGCAGCAGGTCTACGAGGCGCGGGTCCGCGCCCCGTACGGCATCGACTTCTACATGGGCCTGCCCGAGGACCAGGAGCACCGGGTGCTCGACATCCAGCCCATGGACCCCACGCCCGAGCAGAAGCGCGTCCTGCAGGAGAACGCGCACGGCCCGCACAGCATGGGCGGGGTCGCCTTCAACCTGAACCACCCCCAGCCGACCGACCTTCCCGGCCTGCCCAACTCCCGGGCCGTGCGGGCCGCCGGGCCGGCCTCCGTCGGGGGCATGGCCTCCGCGCGGGGCCTCGCCCGTATGTACGCGGCCGCCATCAGCGAGGTCGACGGCAAGGCCCCGCTGCTGACGGCCGGTACGGCGGCCGAGTTCGCCCAGGCGCACTCGGTCGGCTACGACCTGGTGCTGCGCAAGCACAACGCCTTCGGCCTGGGCTTCGCCGTCTCGGCCGACGCCTATCCGTTCCTGGGTGCCCGCGCCTTCGGGCACAGCGGTGCCGCCGGGTCGCAGGCCTTCGCCGACCCGAGCACCGGCCTCGCCTTCGGCTACAACCGGCGCCGGTTCGCCTACCCGGGCGGTGCGGCCCCGGAGGTGGCCTTCCTGGCCAAGGCCGTACGCGACTGCGTCACCGGCGGCTGACGCACGGGCGGGGTGCTCACCGAGGGGAGACGAAACCGCTCTCGTAGGCGGCGATGACCGCCTGCGTGCGGTCCCGTACGCCCAGCTTGGCGAGCACCCCGGCGACGTGCGTCTTGACGGTCGCCGGGCCCACCGTCATCCGGGCGGCGATCTCGGCGTTCGACAGCCCGGCCGTCATCAGCCGCAGGACCTCCGCCTCCCGCTCCGAGAGCCGCTTGCGCAGCCGCGCCGCCTCCTCCTCGCGGGCGGACCCGCAGTGCACGTGCGCGGCGGCCAGGGCCCGTACGGCCGAGGGGAAGAGCAGCGAGTCGCTGTGGGCGACCATCCTGACGGCCTGGACGAGTTCGTCGGCGCCCGCGCGCTTGAGGAGGAAGCCGCAGGCCCCGGCGCGCAGCGCCTCGTACACGTAGCTGTCGTTCTCGAACGTCGTGACGACGATGACCCGGGGCGGCCCGGTCATGCCGGTCATGATCCGCTCGGTGGCGCGGATGCCGTCGACCTCGGGCATTCGCACGTCCATCAGCACGATGTCGGGGCGCAGCTCGCGCACGAGCGACACCGCCTCCGCGCCGGTGGCCGCCTCGCCGACGACCTCCAGGCCGGACTCGGCGCCCAGGATGGCGCGCAGGGCGGTGCGGACCAGGTGCTCGTCGTCCGCGAGGACGATGCGTATCGGTGTGCCGTTCACCGGGCGTCACCGCGCAACGGCAGGCGTACCGAGAGCTGCCACACGCCGTCGCGCTCGCCCGAGGCGCTGCTGCCGCGCAGCAGCCGGGCCCGCTCGGCGATGCCCAGCAGTCCCCGGCCGCCGCCCTGGCGGCGGTGGGCGGGCCCCGAACCGGGCTTCACGGGGTTCTCCAAGGTGACCTCCACGTCATCGTCGTGTACCGCTATCCGCAGCCGCACGGGCACCCGGCCCGCGTGCCGCAGGGCATTGCTGAGCCCCTCCTGCACGATGCGGTAGGCCTCGCGCGAGACGACCGACGGCACCTTCTCCAGCCGGCCGTGCGTGCGGAAGTCGACCGTGCCGCCCGCCGCCCGCGTCCGCTCCAGCAGCCCGTCCACGTCGGCGAGGGTGGGCGTGGGAGCGGCGGAGGCGGCGCCGTCCTCGCGCAGCAGGCCCAGGACGGTGTCGAGTTCACCGACCGCCTCGCGGGTCGTCCTCTCGATCGAGGCCAGCGCCTGCCGGGCGAATTCCGGGTCGGCGTCGAGGACCTTGCGCGCGGCTCCGGCCTGCAGGGTCACCGCGCTGAGGGCGTGCCCGACCGAGTCGTGGAGCTCACGCGCCAGCCGGTTGCGCAGCGCCAGCCGCAGGGCGCGTTCCTCGGATGCCGCGAGCCGGTCGGCCGCTGTGGGGCCCAGCAGTACGGGCGCCCAGCGCGCCAGGAGCGAGCCCGCCGCCCACGACGTGCCGACGACCAGCGCGAGCGAGGCGAGCCCCAGCACGGGCGTCAGCGCGCGCCACGGCAACTCAAGGCCACCGAGCCGGTACGCCTCCAAGAGACCGGCCGGTGCGCCGGTGACCGGCGCGGTGATCAGCACGACGGCGAACGGCGGCACGGCCAGCGACATGCCGCTGACGATGCCGCCCGTCAGCAGATGCAGCGTGTACCAGGCGGCCGTACGCCCCCGCGCCGCCCACGACTGGCTGGGACCCAGCGCCAGTTCGGCCTCCGCCACCCCGCACAGCGCCCGGGCCGCCGTGCCCTCCAGCGGCCGTACGAGCGGGTAGAGGGCCGTGACGGCCGCCGGGACGAGCGCCAGAGCGAAGATCATGAACTGCCACGCCACGGAGGTGGCGCGGAAGGACTCCGCGGGGTTCCAGACGAGCACCATCAGCGTGTTCGCCAGCAGGTAGTACGGCGTGAGCAGGGCACCGCCGAGCAGCAGGTGCACCCAGCGCAACCGGGCGCGGCGCCCCAGCGCCGCGCCCGCCAGCCGCCGTGGCGCGGCCGTCACGAGGCGGGCTCCGAAGCCGCTCGCCGGCTGAAGAAGCGGGCACCGGCCGCGAGTACCAGCAGTCCGACGATCACCTGCACAGAGTAGGTGATCATCATCAGCCCGGTCGCGGCCCGGTCGCCGTCGTGCAGCCGGAGCAGCGAGGCCGCCAGCATCCAGGCGCCCCAGCAGCCGACCGCCGACGAGCCCACCCCCGCCAGCAGCAGCGGCCCCCGCAGCGGCAGGGCGCGGCCCCCACGGCGCAGCAGCACCAGGCCGGTCACGGCCAGGGCCCCGTACAACGCGTACGCCGCGTCCTGCACCGCCATGTCCGCGGTGTACTGCCCGGCCAGCGTCGGCGGCAGGCCGTCCCGCGAGCCGGACGCCCACATCAGGTGCACGCCTGCCTGCGCGACCGCGAGCAGGGCCGCCGCCCCCGCGGCGAGCTGCTGTCCCCGCCCCCACAGCGCACCGGCGGCCTCGCCGGTGTCGCCCTGCCACAGGTGACCCCACCGCCGGCGGGCGTACAGCGTGAACAGCGCGCCCAGCGCCAGGCCCTGGACGATGAACCCGCCGTAGACCACTTGGAAGACCCACTCGGCCAGGAACGGCCCTGCCCCTGAGGGCTTTTCGGCGCTCGTGACCCCCAGGGCCCGCAGCAGGAGCTGCGCCGGGAAGCCGGCCATGACGGGGATCAGCAACCCGGTCGCGCCCCACATCGGCAGGAGCAGGAGCCAGGAGGGGATGCGTCGGCCCCAGGGGCGGGTCAGCAGCAGGGCCAGCCCGATGACGCCCAGGTCCATGAGAACCGTGACCGCGTTGGCCGCCTTGAGGATCATGTCGTCGTCCAGCAGCGTGCTGCCCTGCGGGATGCCGATCCGGCTCCCGGCCAGCCAGGCCACCTTCAGGGAGAGATAGGGAGCGCAGGCGGCGATGGCGAGCGCCCGCAGGAGGCGGCGGACCGTGACGTGATCGTCCCACCCGTGCTCCTGGGCGCCGTGCGGTGCGGGGCCCGCGGAGGCCGGTGGGGGCGGGAACAGCGGTGTGCGGCTCATAGGACCAGACTTCCCTGACACCGCGCCCGGCGCCTCGGCCCGGGCGGCGGACCCTCTCCGCCGCGCGGCGGAACCGCCTCTCGTCCTCACGGCCCGGGGCCGCCACCGGCGCTCCGCCGCCGGGCACCCCGCCCGGCGCGTCATCGCCCACCCACGGGACGAAGCCGATGGTGACCGGCAGCGCATGACGGCGGGCTCGTACAGTGCGTTCATGGTCTCCCAGGGCATGGTCTTCAAGGACGCGGGCGCGGCACCGCCGGAGCAGCCGGTACTGCACATCAAGGGACGGATATTGGTCGGCCCCGACCCCGTGAGCGGGGTGCGCGACGAGCTGTGGGCGGTCGGCGGGCGGATCACCTTCGACCGGCCGGCCGGAGTGCGGGACGTCACCACGATCGAGGGCTGGGCGCTGCCCGGCCTGGTGGACGCGCACTGTCACGTCGGGCTCGACGCGCACGGCGCGGTCGACGAACCGACCACCGAGAAGCAGGCGTTGACCGAGCGCCACGCGGGCGCGCTGCTGCTGCGCGACGCCGGTTCCCCCTCCGACACCCGCTGGGTCGACGACCGTGCGGACCTGCCGCGCATCATCCGCGCCGGCCGGCACATCGCCCGCACACGCCGTTACATCCGCAACTACGCGCACGAGATCGAGCCCGGGGACCTGGTGGCCTATGTGGCCCGCGAGGCGCAGCGGGGCGACGGCTGGGTCAAGCTCGTCGGCGACTGGCTCGACCGGGAGACGGGCGACCTGGGGGCGTGCTGGCCGCGCGAGGAGGTGCGGGCCGCCATCGCCGAGGCACACCGTCTGGGCGCCCGCGTCACCGCGCACTGCTTCGCCGAGGAGAGCCTCGCCCCGCTGGTGGAGGCGGGCATCGACTGCATCGAGCACGCCACCGGGCTGACCGAGGAGACGATTCCGCTCTTCGCCGAGCGGGGCGTGGCCATCGTGCCGACGCTCGTCAACATCGCCACCTTCCCCCGGCTCGCCGAGGCCGGCCAGGGCAAGTTCCCGCGCTGGGCGGACCACATGCGCCGCCTGCACGCACGCCGCTACGAGACCGTGGGCGCCGCTCACGACGCCGGGATCCCCGTCTACGTCGGTACGGACGCGGGTGGCTCGCTGCCTCACGGGCTGGTCGCGCAGGAGGTCGCCGAGCTGGTCAAGGCGGGCATCCCGGCCACGGCCGCGCTCGCGGCGACGGCGTGGGGAGCGCGCGAGTGGCTGGGCCGCCCGGGCCTGGAGGAGGGTGCGCCGGCCGACCTCGTCGTCTACGACGCCGACCCGCGTGCGGACATCCGGGTGCTCGGGGCGCCACGGCGGGTCGTGCTGCGGGGACGGGTCGTGGGCTGAGGTCGTGACGGGGGCGGGGAGCCGCAGGCCGGGTGAAGGCATCAGTCGCACCGGTGCCGGCGAGGCTGTCCGCCACTTCTGTGCCGCGTGAATCGAATACGGAAGCGAAACCCATTCTTTGGAGTGAACTGGCGCCCGGGCGCTGTCCGTTCACTCTTCGGGCATCGAACATTGCGGGGTCGATGCCGTCGGCGCGCGATGTCCCCCATTGGCGCGCCGGCGGCTCCGTTCTCCCGTGGGGGTTCCACACACGTGTTCAGCACCACCAGCTCCTCCTTCGGCATGCCCGCACGCCGGCTGACGGCCGTCGCCGCGACGGTCACCGCCACCGCGCTCACCCTGGGCGCCTCACCCGCGCACGCCACGGACTCCGGCAAGGCGACGGCGAGCGTCCTGCGCGCCGGCCTCGACGTCTCCCTGCTCGGCGGGACCGCACACGTACCGGTCGACGCCGCCCTCAACGACGTGCGGGCACCGGCCGACGCCGCCAGGACCACGCTCACCGTCACCCTCGACGGAGTCGAACAGGGCAGGCCCGTCACCCTCCTGCGCGCCGACGCCGCCACCTCCCGCGCCACGGCCGACCGCACCGCGGCCAAGGGCTACGCCAACCTCGTCCGCGCCACGGTGCACGTCCCCGGCCTGCCGCTGCGCTCGCTCATCGAGGTCCGGCAGGTCACCTCGGAGGCCGTGTGCGAGGCGGGCGCGAAGCCCACCGCCACCTCCCGCGTGCTCGGCAGCGTCTCGGTGCTCGGCAAGAAGGTCACGCTCAGCGCCACCGGCCCCACCGAAGTCACCGTGCCCGGCGTCGGCGACGTGCGCCTGGAGCTGTCGAAGACCTCCACCACCTCCCGCACGGCGGCGGCCACGGCGCTGGGGCTCGACGTCGCCATCGACCCGCTGGCCCTGGGCGTGGCCAAGGTACGGGGCACGGTCACGCTCGTCCGGGCCGGCTGCGAGGCGCCGCCCGCGGGGACCGGCCCGGCGAAGGAGAACCCCGCGAAGGACACCTCCGGCACGGCCCTCAAGCCGCAGGCGGCCGCCCGCACGGCCGGCCGGCCCGCGAAGGAGGACCTCGCCGAGACCGGTGGCAGTTCTACCACGCCCTACATCGCCGGCGGGGCGGGGCTGCTGGTCGTCGCGGGCGGAGGAGCCCTCCTGGCCTCCCGCCGCCGCAAGGCCACGCGCGAGAGCGACTGAGACAAGGACCCGGCTCCCGGCCGGGCCGCTCACCGCGCCGTCAGCGCCTCGCCCAGGGCGGATACGAAGCGGTCCGTGGTCGCACGGTCCCGGACCGCCAGGCGCAGGTAGTCCGGGCCCAGGCCCGGGAACGTATCGCCCCGGCGCACCGCGAAGCCGAGGCCGCGCAGCCGGGTCCGTACGGCCGCCGCCCGCTCCAGGTGGATCAGCACGAAGGGCCCGGCCGCCGGACCGCACACGGTCACCTCGGGGAACTCCGCCAGCCGCAGCTGCAGATGGGAGCGGTCCGAGGCGATCCGGTCCGCCGCCTGCGCGGCCTCCGCGAGCGCCGGTGGCGCGCTGCACGCCTCGGCCGCGGCGAGCGCCGGTGACGACACCGGCCACAGCGGCTGGGCCCGCTCCAGCCTGGCCGTCGTGCCGGGCGAGGCCAGTACGTAACCGATGCGCAGCCCCGCCAGGCCCCAGGTCTTGGTGAGGCTGCGCAGCACCACCAGCCCCGGCAGGTCCGTACGGGCCGCCAGCGACTCCCGCTCGCCCGGCACCGCGTCCATGAACGCCTCGTCGACGACCAGGGTCCGTCCGGGACGGGCGAGGCGTGCCAGCGCCCCCGCCGGGTGGAGGACCGACGTCGGGTTCGTGGGGTTGCCCACGATCACCAGGTCCGCGTCCCCGGGCACCGCACGCGGATCGAACCGGAACCCGTCCGCCGGGTCGAGCAGCACCCGCTCCACCGTGTGCCCGGCATCCCGCAGCGCCGCCTCCGGCTCGGTGAACTGGGGGTGCACGACCACGGGGCGCCGCACCGGCAGCGCCCGGGCCAGCAGCACGAACGCCTCGGCCGCCCCCGCCGTCAGCAGTACCCGCTCCTCGGGCAGCCCGTGCCGCTCCGCCACGGCCCGGCGGGCCGCGCGCCCGTCCGGGTACGCGGCGAGCGTGCCGAGCGAGTCGGCTATGCGCTCGCGCAGCCACTGGGGGGGCGTACCGGAACGCACGTTGACGGCGAGATCGGTCAGTTCCGCGCTCATGCCCCGCACTTCGGCGTCACCGTGGTGGCGCAGGTCGGGTTCGGCGGATGTGTGCATGGGCGGGTACGGCTCGCTTCCGGCTCGAAGGGGCTGTGCGGGTCAGTCCTTAGACGGTACTGAGGCCCCGTGGGCCCCCGTCAGCCGGGTCCGCGGGCGACGGCGCAGGTGGCCTGCGCGGACTTCCGCTTCCCCACGAGAAGAACCGCCCCGGGCCCGGCCGCGAGCAGTGCGGCCGCCTCGGCGACGCCCGCCGTGCCGAGCGTCCGGCGGGCGGCTTCCGAGGGGTGCGGCACCGGCTGCGCGGCGAGCGCGGCGGGCGCGTACGCCGTGAGCGGCACACCGAGCCGTTCCGCCGCCGCCAGCAGGCCGGGTTCGGCGGCCCGTACGTCGACCGTGGCCAGGGCCGCCACCGGGCCCGCGCCCGTCCCCGCTTCGGTGACGGTCCGTTCGACCAGGGCGATCACCTCGGCGGCGGCCACGTCCCGGCAGGTGCCGACGCCGACATAGAGGGCGCTCACCCCGTGCCCGCCGCGGCGGCGACGAAGCGGGCGGCGGTGCCGGGGGCTCCCGCCCAGTGCACATGGAGGTACGAGGCGTGCACGCCGGCCTGCACGAAGCCCTCCACCCGCCGCTGCGGCCGCGTCAGACCCCAGGCGGGGACGGCACCCGCGGCGGGCTCGATCACCGTGCGGTGGAACTCGTGCCCGCGCACGCGGGTGCCGGCCGCGGCGAGGACGTTGTCGGAGATCGCCACGGCCTCGCGGTAGCCGAGCGTGAGCCGCTCCGACATCCGGGCCTCCGCCGGGAGCACGCCGCACATCGGCTTGCCGTCCAGGGAACGGGCCAGGTAGAGCAGGCCCGCGCACTCCGCGGCGACCGGGGCGCCGGTTGCCGCGAGGGCGGCGACGGCCGCGCGCAGGGGCTCGTTGGCGGACAGCTCCGAGGCGTACATCTCGGGGAAGCCGCCGCCGATGAGGATGCCGGCGGTGTTCTCGGGGAGCGCCTCGTCCCGCAGCGGGTCGAAGGTGACCACCTGCGCGCCGGCAGCGGTCAGCAGTTCGGTGTGCTCGGCGTACGAGAAGGTGAACGCGGCACCGCCGGCGACGGCGATCACGGGACTGCCGCCGGGCTGCGGGGCACCCTCCAGCCCGTCCGGCGTTTGAGGACCGGGGTCCGGGGCGGAGCCCCGGTTACGGGAAGGGGCGGGGTGGGGGAAGGAATCCGCCGGGTCCCACGTCGGCCCCGGCACCGGCGGGGCGCTGCGCGCCAGCGCCAGCAGGGCGTCGAGGTCGCAGCCCTCGCGAACCTGGTCCGCCTGCGCGGCCACCGACTCCAGCGCCTCCAACCGCCGCTCCGCGACCGGAATCAGCCCGAGGTGACGGCTAGGAGTGCCGACCTGACGCACCCGCCGCACCACCCCCAGCACCTGCACCCCCGACTCCTCCAGCGCCTCCCGCAGCAGCGCCTCGTGCCGGTCCGAGCCGACCTTGTTGAGGATCACGCCCGCCACCCGCACCCCGGGATCCCAGGACGCGAAGCCGTGCACCAGCGCCGCCACCGACCGCGACTGCGACGACGCGTCGACGACCAGCACGACCGGCGCCCGCAGCAGCTTCGCCACGTGCGCCGTCGACGCCAGCTCGCCCTGCCCGGCCGCACCGTCGTACAGGCCCATCACGCCCTCGACCACGGCGAGATCGCAGCCCGCGGCACCGTGCAGGAACAGCGGGGCGATCCGCTCCGGGCCGCACATGTGGGCGTCGAGGTTGCGGCCCGGCCGCCCGGTCGCGAGCGCGTGGTAGCCCGGGTCGATGTAGTCCGGGCCGACCTTGTGCGGGGACACCGCGAGGCCCGCGTCCGCGAAGGCCCGCATCAGGCCGGTGGCCACCGTCGTCTTGCCGCTGCCGGAAGCGGGAGCGGCGATGACCAGCCGGGGCAGGTGCGTACTCACCACTCGATGCCCCGCTGGCCCTTCTGGCCGGTGTCCATCGGGTGCTTGACCTTGGACATGTCCGTCACCAGATCGGCGAAGTCCACCAGCTTCTCCGGCGCGTTGCGGCCCGTGATCACCACGTGCTGGGTGCCCGGGCGGTTCCGCAGCACCTCGATCACCTCGTCGGTGTCGATCCAGCCCCAGTGCATCGGGTACGCGAACTCGTCCAGCACGTAGAGCTTGTACTTCTGCGCCGCCAGGTCGCGCTTGACCTGCTCCCAGCCCTCGCGCGCCTTCTCCTCGTTGCTCGGTTCCCCGTCCTTGGCGTCGCGCTGGATCCACGACCAGCCCTCGCCCATCTTGTGCCAGTCGACGCTTCCGCCCTCGCCCGAGGCGCCGAGCACCCGCAGCGCGTTCTCCTCGCCGACCTTCCACTTCGCGGACTTCACGAACTGGAACACCCCGACCGGCCAGCCCTGGTTCCAGGCCCGCAGCGCCAGGCCGAAGGCGGCGGTCGACTTGCCCTTGCCGATGCCGGTGTGGACGAAGACCAGCGGCCGGTTGCGGCGCTGGCGCGTGGTGAGCCCGTCGTCGGGCACGATGGCCGGCTGTCCCTGGGGCATTACGCCACCCTCCTGGTGTTGGTGTTCCGTACGGTACGTACCAGTGCGGAGACGCTGTCGGCGCGCAACTCCTCAAGCGTCACGACCGGGCCGCCCAGCGCGCGGCCCAGCTCGCCCGCCAGACCGAGCCGCACCGGCCCCGCCTCGCAGTCCACGACGACCGAGGCCGTGCCCTCGCCGGCCAGCAGCCGGGCCGCGCGCGAGGCGCGGGCCAGCGGCTCGGGCCCGCCGGTGGCCCGCCCGTCGGTGACCACGACCAGCAGCGGGCGGCGGGACGGGTCCCGCATCCGCTCCACCCGCAGCACGTCGTGCGCCTGCAGCAGTCCCGCGGCCAGCGGGGTACGGCCGCCGGTCGGCAGCTTCTCCAGCCGCGCCGCGCCCGCCTCCACCGACGACGTCGGCGGCAGCGCCACCTCCGCCCCCGAGCCACGGAAGGTGACCATGCCGATCTTGTCGCGCCGCTGGTAGGCGTCCAGCAGCAGCGACATCACCGCACCCTTGACCGCGCTCATCCGCTTGCGTGCCGCCATGGAGCCGGAGGCGTCCACCACGAACAGCACCAGGTTGCCCTCCCGGCCCTCGCGCACCGCCTCCCGCAGGTCGTCGCGGCGCACGACGAGCCCGGGCCCCGAACGGCCCCGCGCCCGCTGGTGCGGGGCGGCGGCCTGCACGGTCGCGGCGAGGTGCAGCTTGGACAGGGTGCCGCCCCGGGGACGGCGCGCCCCCGTCGTGCGCCCGTGCGCGGTGAGCGCGCGCGAGCGGCGCCCGTCGGCGCCCTCACCCAGGCCGGGCACGTCGAACCTGCGGGTGCGGAACGGCTCCGCCGCGGCGACGGCGGGCATCTCCGCCGGGCTGTCGCCGGGCGTGCTCGCGGGCGCGCCCGCGTTCTCCTGCGGGGCGGGGGAACCGGAGTCCTGCCGCTGCTGCGGCACGTCGGACGTGCCGTCGGGCCCCGGCCCGTCCTGCGGCGGCTGCCCGCCGCCGCCGGGACCGCTCCCGGGGCCGTCGCCCTCGCCGTCCGGGTCCTCGGGCCCGGGGTCCGGCTCGGGGTCCGGTTCGGGCTCGTCCTCCTCGAACTGCCGCAGGATCTCGTCGAGCTTGTCCTCGTCGAGCCCCGGCGCGTCGAAGGGCGCCCGCCGCCGGCGGTGCGGCAGCGACAGCAGCGCCGCCTGCCGTACGTCCTCGGTGCTCACGTCCGTACGACCCGCCCACGCGGCCAGCGCGGTCGCCGCCCGTGCGGTCACGATGTCGGCGCGCATGCCGTCCACCTCGAACCCGGCGCACACCGCCGCGATCCGGCGCAGCGCGCCGTCCCCGAGCCGTACCTCCGGCAACAGCGCGCGGGCGGCGGCGATGCGTTCGCGCAGCGCCTCCTCCTCGGCGGCCCACTTGGCGGTGAAGGCCGCGGGATCCTCGTCGTAGGCGAGCCGGCGGCGCACGACCTCCACCCGCTCCTCCGTCTCCCGCGAGGCCGCGACCTCCACGGTCAGGCCGAAGCGGTCCAGCAACTGCGGGCGCAGCTCGCCCTCTTCGGGGTTCATGGTGCCGACGAGGAGGAAGCGGCTCGCGTGGCGGACGGAGACGCCTTCACGTTCGACGTAGGAGGCGCCCATGGCTGCCGCGTCGAGCAGCAGGTCGACCAGGTGGTCGTGCAACAGGTTGACCTCGTCGACGTACAGCACACCCCGGTGCGCGGCGGCCAGCAGGCCGGGCTCGAAGGCCTTCACGCCCTCGGACAGCGCCCGCTCGATGTCGAGAGCACCGACGAGCCGGTCCTCGGACGCGCCGACAGGCAGTTCGACCACCTGCGCGCGGCGGGTGTGCGCAGCGGCGGACTCGTGGGGACCGTCCGGGCACTCCGGGTCGGGGGCTGCCGGGGCGCAGGAGAACCGGCAACCGCTCACCACATCGATGGCCGGCATCAGGGCGGCGACGCCTCGTACCGCCGTGGACTTCGCGGCCCCCTTCTCCCCACGGACGAGCACGCCGCCGATCGATGGGGAGACGGCGTTGAGGACGAGGCCCAGTCGCATGTCGTCCATGCCGACGATCGCGGTGAACGGGTAGGTGGCCGGAGCCATCAGGTGTTACCCCCTTCGAGGGAATCGATCCGACTGGGCGCAGCGGCGGCCGCTGGGCCTGCCGGGCTGTCGCTCCGCCCCGCGGGAGCGGGGGTGAGCCGGGCACTGCCAGGACGAGGACTGTCCGGGCCCTGGGGGCTCCGCGCAGGCGGAGGTGGTGCCCCCGGCGGTATGAACGGGTGACCGACCGGCACCCCGCCCTCGATGAGCCGCAGCAGCGCACCGGTGTCCGCGTGTTCCTCGATCAAGTCCCCCAGCCGGTCCAGCTGTTCCTCCCGCAGCGCGCCGAAGCTCGTGTCGGGCGCCGGTACGAACGCCCGTCCCGCCGCGTGGGCGACCTTACGCAGGAACGCCCGCCGGAAGCCGTCGCTCTCCAGCGAGCCGTGCCAGTGCGTGCCCCACACGGCGCCCACCCTGCAGCCGTCCAGGAACGGCTCGTCCCCGCCCAGCACGTCGGCGACGCCGTGGTGGATCTCGTACCCCTCCACCCGCTCGCCCAGGGCCTCGCCCACGGGCCGCGCCAGGGTCTTGTCGACCGCGAACCGCACCCGCACCGGCAGCAGCCCCAGGCCCTCCACGGACCCGGCCCTGGACTCCACATCGTCGTCGATCCGCTCGCCCAGCACCTGGAAGCCGCCACAGATGCCGAGCACGGGACGGCCCTGCGCGGCCCGTCGCAGCAGCGCGTCCGCGAGGCCGCGCTCGCGCAGCCAGGCCAGCGCCCGTACCGTGCCGCGGGTGCCCGGCACGACGACCAGGTCGGCGTCGGCGAGCTCCTCGGGGCGGTCCACGAAGCGGACGACCACACCCGGTTCGGCGGCGAGGGCGTCCACATCGGTGAAGTTGGACATCAGCGGCACCGCGCACACGGCCACCCGCAGGACGTCGGCGCCGTGCGGCGGGGCCACCACCGACTCGCGGACCGCACCGCGCAGCGAGACCCGCAGGCCGTCCTCCTCGTCGATGCCCAGGCCGTGCGTGAACGGCAGGACGCCCACGGTCGGCCGGCCGGTGAGATCGCGGAGCATGGCCAGGCCCGGTTCCAGCAGCGTGACGTCGCCCCGGAACTTGTTGACCATGTAGCCCGCTATCAGCTCCTGGTCCTCGCGGGAGAGCAGCGCCGTCGTGCCGAAGAAGGACGCGAAGACCCCGCCCCGGTCGATGTCGCCGACCACGACCACCGGCAGCCGGCCCGCCCGGGCGATGCCCATGTTGACGATGTCGCTGCGGCGCAGGTTGATCTCCGCCGGGCTGCCCGCGCCCTCGCAGATCACCGCGTCGTGCGTACGCCGCAGTTCCTCCAGGCACTGGGTGACCGTGCCGAACAACTGCTCCTGCCGGCCCGCGTGGTAGCCGCGGGCACTGAGCTCGCCCACCGGCCTGCCCATGAGGACGACCTGGCTGCTGCGGTCCCCGCCGGGCTTGAGCAGCACGGGGTTCATGAGCGCGCTCGGCTCGACGCGCGCCGCGGCCGCCTGCATGGCCTGCGCGCGCCCTATCTCCGCGCCCTCGCGCGTGACGTAGGAGTTGAGCGACATGTTCTGCGCCTTGAACGGCGCGACCTTGACGCCCTTGCGGACCAGCCAGCGGCAGATGCCGGCGGTCACGACGCTCTTGCCTGCGTCCGAGGTGGTCCCGGCCACCAGCAGGCCCCCGCCCAGCGGGCGCGTGGGCCCACTCCTGTCGGCTGTCACCGATTCCTCCTCCTTGCGACGCTTGCGAGAGAGAGCCTGCCCACGACGGCGGCCCCCAGGGCCAGCGCCGAGACCCGGCGCGAGAGCCGCACCGCGCGTTCGATGTCCGCCACCTCCACGGGCCGGTTCTCCGCGCCGAGTACGGGGCGGTGTTCGACGCGGCCGGCGTAGGCGAGGGTGCCGCCCAGGCGCACCCCCAGCGCGCCGGCGAACGCGGCCTCGACCGGTCCGGCGTTGGGGCTGGGGTGGCGGGAGGCGTCGCGCCGGGCCACGCGCCAGGCGCCGCGCGGGTCCGGTCCGGCGAGCACGGTGAGGGCGGCGGTGAGCCGGGCGCCGGGCCAGCCTGCGACGTCGTCGAGCCGGGCGGAGGCCCAGCCGAACCGCCGGTGGCGGGGCGACTTGTGACCGACCATGGCGTCCAGGGTGTTGACCGCGCGGAAGCCCACCAGGCCGGGCACCCCCGCCAGGGCCCCCCAGACGAGGGCGCCCACGACGGCGTCGGAGGTGTTCTCGGCGACGGACTCGACGACCGCCCGTGCGATCTGCTGCCCGTCCAGGGCCTGCGGGTCGCGCCCGCACAGGTGCGGCAGCCGCTCCCGGGCGACCTCCAGGTCGCCGGCCGCGAGGGCACCGCCGACGGCCCGCGCCTCACGGCCCAGGGACGTACCGCCCAGCACCGCCCACGTCGCGGCGGCGGTCAGCGCGGTGCCGGCGGCGGGGGAGCGGCGCGCGGTACGGGCCAGCAGCGCGGCGCCGGCCGCTGCGCCGCCCGCGCACAACAGGGCGTGCAGGGTGCCGTAGCCGCGGTGGTCGCGCCACAGGCGCTGTTCGACGGCGTGTGCGGCGCGCCCGAACGCGGCGACGGGGTGACCGCGGCGCGGGTCGCCCAGCACGAGGTCGCAGGCGAAGCCGAGCGCGGCACCGCAGACGAAACCGATGTGATCCTCACGCAGGTGATGCCTGCGCATCGCGCGCACCGGTCAGGCCGCCGTGAGGCCTTGGCGGGGACGGTGCACAGGGGGCAGTGGTCGGCGGCAGCCAGGCATGGTGATGTGTCCTCACTCAGGGTCCGCGCCCTGGCTCGACGTGACCGGCGACCAGAGTCTCCTGGCTCCCGGATCGGCGTCGCCCCGGCCTTCCGGCCCGCGCTGGCGGACCGTGGCCCTCGGTGGGGGACACTCCCCGGTGACAGTGGCGGGACCGCGCCGGATTCGCACCGGCTTCCTCTGCTGTCGCCGTTTGGCTCCGGAAGTCCACCACGGCCCGGGAAGGGCAGTCAACTCACGGTTGACCTGCGGCCTTCCCGGGCCGTGGGGGAGGTATTCGCGGCGTTCGAGGGGCTCAGGAGACGATGAGGTGGATGCCGTACCCGACGGCCGCCGCGCACAGCGCGAAACAGGCGTAGGCGCCGGCGCGCGTGAGCGTGCCCGGGCCGCCGGCCGTGACTGCCCCGTCGGCGGGTCCGTCCGGCTGCACCTGGGGCTTGCGGGACGACGTGCCGACGATGCCGAGGGTGAAGACGCCCACGAGGGCGACGGTCACCACGAGGCTGACGCCGAAGACCTGGCCGAGGGCTTCCCAGTTGATCTGCATGACGGGATTCCTTGGTTCCTTAGCTCGTCGCCGCGGCGGCCGCCGGAGCGGCTGCCCGCTCGGCGGGGGCGGGGGCGGCGGAGAGGGGGCCGGCCGGCGGCGGGGCGACGGCCTGGAGGGCGGCGGTGATGACACCGGCGGGCTCGGCGGGCAGGCCCTGCGGCTGGTTGAGGTCGTTGACGTTGTCGTGCGTGACCGGCTTGCGGCGCGAGGCCGCCCAGATCGCGCCGGACACGGCCAGGCCGAGGACGGCGACCGCGGCCACGCCCCAGTCGCCCTGGTCGGCGAGGAGGGCCGCGCCACCGGCGACCAGGCCCGCGGCGGGCAGGGTCAGGCCCCAGGCGAGGACCATGCGGCCGGCGGTCGACCAGCGCACCACGCCGCCCTTGCGGCCGAGGCCGGCGCCCATGATCGAGCCGGAGCAGACCTGGGTGGTGGAGAGCGCGAAGCCGATGTGCGAGGAGGCGAGGATCACCGTCGCGGCGCCGGTCTGGGCGGCGAAGCCCTGCGCCGGCTTGATGTCGGTGAGGCCCTTGCCGAGCGTCTGGATGATGCGCCAGCCGCCCAGGTACGTACCGAGCGCGATGGCCAGGCCCGCGGAGACGATGACCCACATCGGCGGGTCGGAGTGCGGGGCGACCACGCCGCCGGCGACCAGGGCGAGGGTGATCACGCCCATCGTCTTCTGGGCATCGTTGGTGCCGTGCGCGAGGGAGACCAGGGCGGCCGAGGCGATCTGCCCGGCACGGTAGCCCTTGGCGGTCTCCTGCTCGTCGCGGCCGCGGGTCAGGCGGTAGGTGAGCCGGGTCGCGCACCAGGCGGCGAGGCCGGCCACGACCGGCGCGGCGACCGCCGGGATGAGGACCTTCATGACGACCTTGTCGGCGTTGACCGCGTCGAAGCCGACGGCGACGACGGTCGCACCGATCAGACCACCGAAGAGGGCGTGGGAGGAGCTGGAGGGCAGTCCGGCCAGCCAGGTCAGCAGGTTCCAGACGATCGCGCCGACCAGCCCGGCGAAGATCACTTCCGGCCGGATGCCGGCGGCCTCGTCGATGATGCCGCCCGAGATCGTCTTGGCGACCTCCACGGAGAGGAACGCGCCGACGAGGTTGAGCACCGCCGACATGGCCACCGCGACCTTGGGCTTGAGGGCGCCCGTGGAGATGGTGGTGGCCATGGCGTTGGCCGTGTCGTGGAAGCCGTTCGTAAAGTCGAACACCAAGGCCGTGACGATCACGATCCCGATGAGAAGCGTGATGTTTTCCATTCACCCAGGCAATCAGCTCGATGGTCAGTACGCGGCGACCGTAGGGACCCAGGGTGAACGGAAGGTGAACTGGGACGGGCTGAGCGATGACGCGAACCGGAGGCGGAGACCGATGACGGCATACGAACAGGCTGTGGGCGGGCAGGACGGCATACCGCACATATGGGGCCGGGTCGTGGCCACGGCCCGCCGCACCACCGCCGACGGGCTCGTGGTGGGCACCTCGGGGAACGTCTCCGCACGCGTCGGCGACGTGGTGCTCGTCACTCCCACCGGCGTCCCCTACGACCGGCTCGGACCCGGCGACGCGGTCGGCGTGGACCTTCAGGGCCGTCAGGTCCTCGGCGAGCTGAGCCCCACCAGCGAGCTGCCGATGCACCTCGCCGTCTACCGCTCCACCGACGCCGCCGCCATCGTGCACACCCACGCCGTGCACGCCACCGCCGTCTCCACCCTCGTCACCGAGGTACCGCTGATCCACTACATGGCCGCCGCCCTCGGCGGACCGGTCCGCGTCGCCCCCTACGCCCTCTACGGCACCGAGGAACTGGCCGGCCACATCCTGCGCGCCCTCGACGGCCGCACCGGCTGCCTGCTGCAGAACCACGGCACCCTCACCTACGGCGCCACCCTCGACCAGGCCTACGACCGCACCGCCCAGCTGGAGTGGATGTGCCGGGTCTGGCTCACGGCCGCCGCCCTCCCCGGCCGCACCCCGTCCCTGCTGACCCCCGAGCGGCTCGACGAGGCCGCCGACAAGCTCCGGGGGTACGGACAGCGCGGCTGAGCCCCGCCCGCTGGCCACCACCGCGACCCGCGCCCACACTGGAGGCGATGGTGCTCCGCACAGCGGCGGCCGTGGCCGCCACCACACTGATCGGTGCCGGAGCGGCCGCGGTGGCGGCCGGGCGGTACGCCGGTGACGCCGCCCTCAAGGCGGACCCCGGCCGGCCGCTGCCGGGCGAACCGCGCCTGGCCCTCCACGACGTCGCGGACGGCACGGTCACCCTCGGCCGCACCCCCGCGTCCCTGCGCCCGGGCACCTACGGGCTCGCCGGGCGCCGCATGCGCGCCGTCGTCGGGCCGGTCGTCGCGGACGTCTCCCACCCGCACGACCGCGTGGTCCGCCGCCTGGAGCGCGTCACCCACGGCAGCCCGCGGCCGGGCGACCACGTCTGGCTCACCCCGCAGGTGCACACCGGCAACCCGCGCACGGCCCTCGGCCTCGACCACGCGGAGGTGGACGTCCCCGGCGAGCTGGGCCCGCTGCCCGCGTGGTTCGTGCCCGGCACCCGCGACACCTGGGTGATCACCGTGCACGGGCTGGGCACCACCCGCGAGCACCCCATGGTGATCCTGCCGTTCCTGCACCGGCAGCGGCTCCCCGTGCTCTGCCTCGCCTACCGCGGCGACGCCGACGCGCCCCGCCCGGCGCACGGAATCAGCCATTTCGGCGCCGGTGAGTGGCGGGATCTCGACGCCGCCATCCGCTACGCGGTCCGCTACGGCGCCCGCCGGGTGGTCCTGCACGGCTGGTCCACCGGCGCCACCATGGCCCTGCTGGCCGCCGTGGAGGGCACGGACCCGCAACTGCGCGGCCGCATCGGCGGCCTCGTCCTGGACGCCCCGGTCCTGGACTGGCCGGCCGCGCTGCGTGCCCTCGCCGGCCGCCGCGTCCCGGCATCCCTCATTCCGCTTGCGGTCCGGGCGACCGAGGGCCGCACCGGCCTCGCCCCCGGCGCCCTGCTGGCCGCCGCCGACCCGGCCCGGCTGACCGTGCCGACGCTCGTCGTGCACGGCACCGACGACACCCTCGCGCCCCTGGCGCACTCGCGTGAACTCGTCGCCGGACGACCGGAACTGATCACCTTGCGGACGGTGCGCGGAGCCGGTCACGCCGGGTCCTGGAACGCCGATCCGCAGGGCTACGAAGAGGCCCTGCGGCGCTTCCTGACCCCCCTCATGTAGGGCGCCCGCGGCCCCCCGCCGGCACCCTCGCCACCGGCCGTCACCGCTCGTCGGCGGCCGGATAGTTGATTCCGATTGGGTTTTCGGAGCGTGAACGGCAAGACTGCTCCTGTGACGTCCCGTACTCCGCGCGACTCCCGGCTCAGACTCGTCCCCCGACAGCCGATCGCCGCCGCCCGCCGGGCCGTGGCGAACCGAGGCTCCCGCCCGGCTCCCCGCCCGCCCGCGGGCACCCCGGCCCGGCCGGAACTCGCCCACCAGGCGAGAGGCGGGCTGGCCGGCGCCGTCCGCCTGGCCCGCTGGGCGGCCGCCGAGTGCGGTCACGGCACCACACTGCGGCCGGGCACGGCCGGGGGGCTGAGCGAGGAAACGGTCGAGCGGGCCGCCGCCGCCCTGGGGCTGACGGCAAGCCAGGTACGGGCCGACTGGGACCGGGCCCGCCTCGCCGGACTCCTCGAACTGCACGGCGGAACCGCCCGCCCCGGCTGGCGCCTGCAGGCCTGGGACCGCGACGACAGCGCCGTGCTGCGCGGCTGGGTCGCCCTCTTCGACGCCTGGTCCCTCGCCCACCCCGAGCCCGCCGGCACCGACTCCACCGTCGCCGCCGAGGTCGTCGAGGCGGCCCCCCAGCTGCTGTCCGTCATGCACCTGTCGGCCGGACCCGTCTCCGTCGCGATGCTCCTGGACCTGCTCCAGCAGCGCGTCGCCGAGATCCGCGCCGAGCGCTGCGAGGTCCCCTACGGGCCCCCGCACGTGCCCCCGGCCCCGCCGGCCCCCGCCACCGGCGGCGACCCGCTGCCCGAGCTGCTCCACTGGGCCCTCGAAGCCCTCGCCTCCGTCGGCGCCCTGGTCGTGCGCGGCGGCTCCGGCCCCCGGGCCGAGGCCGTCCTGACACCGCTCGGCAACTGGGCCGTGTGGGTCAAGCTCGAACAGATCTGCGTCGCCGCCCAGAGCCCCGCCGGGAACATCGAGCTGTCCGCCGAAGCCATGCTGCGCGGCTGCGCCGACCTGACCCCGGGTCCCGCCCGTGCCGAGTACCGCGCCTGGCTGGCCGCCCGTCCCGTGCGCAGCGCCGTCGAGGAACTCCTCGGCACCGCCCGCGGCGACGACGCGATGGTGCGCGGCCTCGCCTTCGAGGCACTGCGCGCCGTGGGCGCCCCCGCCGAACCGGCGGTGCGGGCCGCGGCCGGGGAGCCCGTCCTGCGCCCGTACGCCCTGCTGTGGCTCGCCGAGCACGAGGGGCACGACCCCGAGGAGGCCGCGGAGGTGCTCACCCGCGAGGAGGCGACCTGGCTGTGGGTGGACACCGCGGCCGCCGTGGCGGACCACGGCGAGAGCCGGCTGCTGGTGCGGCACCTGGAATCGGCGGTGCAGGGCACGGTGCCCGGCCTGCTGGAGGAGGTCCGGGCCGTCGGCCATCCCCGCACGGTCCAGGTGCTCGTCGCGCTGGCCGCGGCGCACCCGGACCCGGCCCTCGCCAAGGCCGTGCGCCGTGCCGCGTTCCAGGTCCACCGCGGCGGGGCCTGATCAGAACCAGCCCGTCCGGGGGCACCTCCCAGCGGTAGCCGGGGGAGGTGAAGGGGCGGGGCAGGGGCAGGATCCCCCCGCCCCCTCAGCCCACGATCTCCGGCCCCTTCGGGGCGTACGTGCCGAAGCTCCACAGGTTGCCGCCGACATCGCGGGCCATGTAGTCCCGCGACCCGTACTCCTGGTCCGTCGGCGGCATCAGGATCTGCACGCCGTGCTCCACCGCCCGCCGGTGGTGGGCGTCGGTGTCCTCGACCACCACATAGATGCCGCACGGCCCCGCATCCGACATGGCCTCGTCGAACACCCCGCCCCGCCCTCTGGAACCGATCATCACCATGCCGTTGCCGTAGACCAGCTCGGCGTGCAGCACCGTGCCGTCCTCGCTCTCGTAGATCGCGGTACGCCGGAAACCGAACGCCTCGGTGAGCTGCCGGATCGCCGCCTTCGCGTCCCGGTACAGCAGTGCCGGGCAGATGGCCGGCGCGATCGTGCTCGTATCCGCCATGACGATCACTCCTCGGGTTGGTTCAGCGGAAGGTGTCGCAGCGCTCCATGTCACCGGTGGAATAGCCGGTGGAGAACCACTGCCGGCGCTGCGCCGCGGAGCCGTGCGTCCAGCTCTCCGGGGTGACCCGCCCCTGGAACCTCTCCTGGATGCGGTCGTCGCCGACCGCCGCGGCAGCGGACAGGCCGTCGTCGATGTCGGCCCGCGTCAGCTGCTCGACCAGCGGCCGTCCCGTGGACTTCTCGGGCGTCGTGGTCGCGTGCCGCGCCCAGACCCCGGCGTAGCAGTCGGCCTGCAGCTCGACCTTGACCGAGTCGCTGTCGGCGCCCGTGCGCCGGTCCTGGGAGCGGCCGAGAACGCCGGTCAGGTTCTGCACGTGGTGGCCGTACTCGTGGGCGACGACGTAGGCCTGCGCGAACGGGCCGCCGCTCGCCCCGAACTTCGACCGCAGGTCGTCGAAGAAGCCCAGGTCCAGATAGACCTTGCGGTCGCCCGGGCAGTAGAACGGCCCCACCGCCGAGGTCGCGGCCCCGCAGGCCGTGCGGACCTGGCCGGTGAAGAAGACGGTGGACGCGGGCGTGTAGGTGCTTGAACGGCGGGTGAACTCCCGGCTCCAGAAGGACTGTGCGCTGTTGACGACCGCCACGATCCGGCAGTCCTGGCGCGTATTGGCGTCCCGCCCCGTACGGCAGCTGCCGGAGACCTGCGTGTCCGTACTGGCGGTGCCCCGCGCCCCCGGCTCCTGCGAGGTGAGACCGAGCTCACTCGGGCCGATGCCGAAGAAGAGCCCCAGCACCAGGGCGAGCAGCCCCACGACCCCGCCGCCGATCGTGAGCCCGCCACCGGGGATCCGGCCGCGCCGGTCCTGGACCTGGGAGGTGTCGAGGTCCGCGTCGTCGTCGAACTGCATGCACCACCGCCTCTCCGGCTCTCCCGCCAGGTTTTCCACCCCGAGTATCCGCGAATCACCCTTTCCCCGCCCTTTTCGGCGCGTGGGGGCGGTGAGCACCTGGCGGGCGACCCCGGAAACCGGCTTGCGCGCCCCCGTTAGACTGGTCCCTATGGCATTCCTCCTCGTGCATTAGACGGCGTCATAGCGACCCCATCCCGTCCCACCGCCGTCCACCCTGCTCAGGAGTAGAACCCCGTGATCACCGCCTCCGGCATCGAGCTGCGCGCCGGCGCACGCGTCCTCATCGAGTCCGCCACCTTCCGCATCGCCAAGGGCGACCGCGTCGGCCTCGTCGGCCGCAACGGTGCGGGCAAGACCACCCTCACCAAGTGCCTCGCCGGCGAGGGCATCCCCGCCGCGGGCACCATCGCCCGCTCCGGCGAGGTCGGCTACCTCCCGCAGGACCCGCGCACCGGCGACCTCGACGTCCTGGCCCGCGACCGCATCCTCTCCGCGCGCGACCTGGACTCCGTCCTGCGCAAGATGCGCGAGAACGAGGACCGGATGGCCAACGGCAAGGGGGCCACCCGCGAGAAGGCGATGAAGAAGTACGAGCGCCTGGAGACGGAGTTCCTGACCAAGGGCGGTTACGCCGCCGAGGCGGAGGCCGCGACCATCGCCGCCAGCCTGGGCCTGCCCGACCGCATCCTCACCCAGCCCCTGCACACGCTCTCCGGTGGTCAGCGCCGCCGCGTCGAGCTGGCCCGGATCCTCTTCTCCGACGCCGACACGCTCCTTCTCGACGAGCCCACCAACCACCTCGACGCCGACTCCATCGTCTGGCTTCGCGACTACCTCAAGACCTACCGCGGCGGCTTCATCGTCATCTCCCACGACGTCGACCTCGTCGAGACCGTCGTCAACAAGGTCTTCTACCTGGACGCGAACCGTTCGCAGATCGACGTCTACAACATGGGCTGGAAGCTCTACCAGCAGCAGCGCGAGGCCGACGAGAAGCGCCGCAAGCGCGAGCGGCAGAACGCCGAGAAGAAGGCCGCCGCCCTCAATTCGCAGGCCGACAAGATGCGCGCCAAGGCCACCAAGACCGTCGCCGCGCAGAACATGGCCAAGCGCGCCGAGAAGCTGCTCTCGGGCCTGGAGGCCGTGCGCGCCTCCGACAAGGTCGCCAAGCTGCGCTTCCCGGAGCCCGCGCCCTGCGGCAAGACGCCGCTCACCGCCGAGGGCCTGTCGAAGTCCTACGGCTCGCTGGAGATCTTCACCGACGTCGACCTGGCCATCGACAAGGGTTCGCGCGTGGTCATCCTCGGTCTCAACGGCGCGGGCAAGACCACGCTGCTGCGGCTGCTCGCCGGCACCGAGAAGCCCGACACCGGCCAGGTCACCCCCGGTCACGGCCTCAAGCTCGGCTACTACGCCCAGGAGCACGAGACGCTCGACCCGGACCGTACGGTCCTGGAGAACATGCGCTCCTCCGCGCCCGACCTCGACCTCGTCGAGGTCCGCAAGACGCTGGGCTCCTTCCTCTTCTCCGGCGACGACGTCGACAAGCCCGCCGGCGTGCTCTCCGGCGGCGAGAAGACCCGCCTGGCCCTGGCCACCCTGGTCGTCTCCTCCGCCAATGTGCTCCTGCTGGACGAGCCCACCAACAACCTCGACCCGGCCAGCCGCGAGGAGATCCTGGGCGCGCTGCGCACCTACAAGGGCGCCGTGGTGCTGGTGACCCACGACGAGGGTGCCGTCGACGCCCTGGAGCCCGAGCGGATCATCCTGCTCCCGGACGGCATCGAGGACCTGTGGGGCCCGGACTACGCCGACCTGGTGGCCCTCGCCTGATCCGCCGGACGGGCGGCCCGCGCGGCCCGGCCGGTCTCTTGATCAGTGTCGTCCCGATCATTCGGCCGACAGGTGATCCATCATCTGAGTGAGTACGGCTCGTACCCCGATGCCGCTGGGTGCACCGGCGCGTGCGCTGTGTGAGGTGCGGGGCGCCGTTCGCGCCGTGCGCGAGGGCCCCCGCCTGACCTGGCGATTCACCCCGCCACCCGTACGGCCGTACGAGCCGGATCGCTCGGAATCCCCTGCTCCGGGCGCTGCCGCGGCCGGAAATCCCGGACGCTCGTTCCCCTCGACTTCGCATGGACCTTGCCGAATGGGTGGCCATGAGGCCGCCAAGGGGTGATCATGAGAGACAAGAGGCGCATCTCCCATGAGGAGGCACGGGTGGCCGAGACTCTGAAGAAGGGCAGCCGGGTAACCGGCGCCGCGCGCGAAAAGCTCGCGGCAGACCTGAAGAAGAAGTACGACTCCGGTGCGAGTATCAGGGCGCTGGCCGAAGAGACCGGTCGCTCCTACGGCTTCGTTCACCGGATGCTCAGCGAATCCGGCGTGATCCTGCGGGGTCGCGGCGGAGCCACGCGCGGCAAGAAGGCCGCCTCGGCCTGACGCCGCGCACTGGGAGCACAAGCAGTCGGAGCACAGCAGTCAGGGCAGTCACCACCCGGTCGGCCGGCCGGTCCTCCGGGTGGTTACTGTGCAGTCGACCAACGCGACTGCGGCCGATCCGGAGGCCCCCATGACTGCCCGCAAGACCCTGCTCGACCAGGATGGCGTACAGCTCACCGTCGATGACGCGGTGGCCACCGTCACCCTCACCAACCCCGCCAAGCGCAACGCCCAGTCGCCTGCGCTGTGGCGCGCGCTGGCCGAGGCGGGACGGCTGCTGCCGGGCACTGTGCGCGTCGTCGTGCTCAGGGGCGAAGGCAAGTCCTTCTCCGCCGGGCTCGACCGCCAGGCGTTCACCCCCGAGGGCTTCGACGGTGAGCCGTCCTTCCTCGATCTCGCGCGCGGTACGGACGAGGCGCTCGACGTCGAAATCGCCACGTACCAGCAGGCGTTCACCTGGTGGCGGCGCAGCGACATCGTCTCCATAGCGGCCGTCCAGGGCCATGCCGTCGGCGCGGGCTTCCAGCTCGCCCTCGCCTGCGACCTGCGCGTGTGCGCGGAGGACGCGCAGTTCGCCATGCGTGAGACCAGCCTGGGCCTGGTGCCCGACCTCGCGGGGACGCATCCGCTGGTCTCGCTGGTGGGCTACGCCCGCGCGCTGGAGATCTGTGCGACCGGGCGCTTCGTCCACGCCGCGGAGGCCGAAGGGATGGGCCTGGCCAACGTCGTCGTCCCGCTCACGGAGCTGGGCGCCGCCGCGGACGACCTGGCCGCGGCCCTGCTGGCCGCGCCGCGCGACGCGCTCATCGAGACCAAGGCGCTGCTCGCGGGGGCCGCGGGCCGCACCTACGACGACCAGCGCGTCGCCGAGCGTGCCGCCCAGGCCCGCCGCCTGCGCGACCTGGCGGGAATGGGGGAGTAACCCCCGCTGCGCCGTCCCGGCGGAGCCCGCTCCACTCGGACGGCGGGCTCCGCCGCTCCCTCTCCCCGCTTTCCCCCGCATCGCCTGGGCGCGCCGGGGTAACCCGGCCTAGGGTGGCAAAAGGACTGGAAGAAAGGCGATCGACGATGAGCGACACCACAAGCCAGACCAGCCAGGCCGGCGACCGGAGCAAGGTGGCGAAGATCGCCCCCGCCGACCGGGGCCGCACCACCATCGCCGACGGCGTCGTGGAGAAGATCGCCGGCATGGCGGCCCGCGACGTGGTGGGCGTCCATGCGATGGGCAGCGGCTTCTCCCGCACCTTCGGGGCCGTGCGTGACCGGGTGCCCGGCGGCACCAGGTCCGTCGCCCGGGGCGTGAAGGCGGAGGTCGGTGAGGTCCAGACGGCGCTCGACCTGGAGATCGTCGTGGATTACGGCTTCGCGATCGCGGATGTGGCCCGCGCGGTGCGGGAAAACGTCATTGCGGCGGTGGAACGCATGACGAGCCTGCAGGTCGTCGAGGTCAACATCGCGGTGACAGACGTGAAGCTGCCGGACGAGGAAGAGGAAGAGCCCGGGCCCAGGATCCAATAAGGAGCGCGCGATGAGCATGGCCGTGGCCGGCCTGATGGCCGGCATTGCGCTCGGGTTCGCCGGTTACTTCGGCGGATTCGGGGCCTTTTTGCTGGTG
The DNA here is from genome assembly GCF_040638465.1 of Streptomyces sp. NPDC026206. Classification (NCBI taxonomy): domain Bacteria; kingdom Bacillati; phylum Actinomycetota; class Actinomycetes; order Kitasatosporales; family Streptomycetaceae; genus Streptomyces; species Streptomyces sp. NPDC026206. The sequence goes on along the minus strand of NZ_JBEZYL010000012.1, from coordinate 48,269 downwards.
GCGGTGTTGGGCGCCATCGGGTTCGTGGCGGGACGGTTCCTCGACGGCGACCTGGAGCCGGGCGAATTCTCGCGGCTCCTGCGTCCTCGCGACCGTGACGGGCGCGGGAGGTAGGGCGTGGAGGACGGACGCGCGGTGGAGCCCGCCGAGCGCGGAGCGACCCGTATCGCCGACCGTGTCGTCGCGAAGATCGCTTCGCGGGCGGCGCGCGAGGCACTGAGCGGCACGGCGGCGGAGCACCACGAGCCCCCGCACGCCTTGGTGGTCGTCCACGACGGCTCGGCCCGGGTACGGGTCCATCTGGAGCTGGACTACCCGGTGGACATCGGCGAGCGTTGCCGCGCGGTGCGCGGGCGGGTCGTCGAGCGCGTGCGCGGCCTGGCGGGCATGGAGGTCCCGGAGGTGGTGATCACGGTGGAGCGGCTGCACTCGCCGCACACGGACCACGCGGGCAGGGAGCGGGTCCGGTGAGCGGCCCCGTCTCCCTGGAGAAACAACCGCCGCAGGAGCAGCCGCCGCAGGAGCCGCCGCAGGGGAGCGCGCCCGCCGGCGCCCGCGCGCACCGCTTCTGGTCCGCGCGCCGCCTGCCCGCCGCGCTCGTCGTGGCCGTGGTGCTGGGCGCCGTCGGCGTCCTCCTCTACGACGTCGTCTCCGTCCGGACCGGCCGCCCCGCCATGAGCTGGCGTCGTAACCTCGCGCACGAGCTGGCCACCCGCCCCCTCGACGACGGCTGGCTGATTACGGGCGCCGTCGCGGCCGTACTGCTGGGGCTGTGGCTGATCGCCCTGGCCGTCACCCCCGGCCTGCGCAAGGTCCTGCCCATGCGGCGCGCCGTCCCGGACGTACGGGCCGGGCTCGACCGCAGGGCGGCGGCGCTGGTGCTGCGCGACCGTGCCATGGAAGTGGCCGGGGTGCAGTCCGTACAGGTCGACGTCGGCCGCCGCGTGGTCAGGGCCCGTGCGCAGTCCCACTTCCGGGACCTGGACGAGGTGCGGACGGACGTGAACTGTGTACTGGCCGACGGCGTACGGGAGTTGGGACTGTCCCGGGAGCCGTCGCTGTCCGTGCGCGTACGCCGGCCGGTGAAGAGGTGAGCGCGCGGTGCTGAAGACCGTCAACCGGATCCTGGTGGGGCTGGCCGGGGTGGTGCTGCTGGCGCTCGGCGCCGCCGTGCTGATCGGAGCGCTGGACCTGCAGCGGCGCTGGAGTTTCACGCTGCCCTCGGCCTGGCCCTTCGACGGGCCGCACGACGTGCTGCTCACCGACGCTGACCGGCGCAGGTGGCGCGGGAGTGGCTGGTGGTGGCCGGTGGCCATCATCGCCCTGGCCGTCGTCGTGCTGGCGGCCCTGTGGTGGCTGCTCGTCCAGTGGCGTCCGCGCCGGCTGCGCGAAGTGGTCGTCGACTGCGGCGACGGGCAGGTGGCGCTCGTGCGGGGCAGGGCGCTGGAGGACGCGCTGGCCGCGCAGGCCGGTGCCCTGGACGGGGTGGACCACGTCCTGGTCACCCTCGTCGGCCGGCGCACGGCGCCCGAGGCGCACGTCCGGCTGATCCTGGCGCCCCGCGGCGCCCCCGCCACGGCCGTGCACCGGCTCTGCGCCGAGGTCCTGCAGCAGGGCAGGGTCTCGGCCGGCCTGGCCCGCCTGCCCGCGGAGATCCGGCTCGGTGCGGTGCGCCACCGCGCGGAGCGCGTGGGGTGAGACGGAGGGTCAGAAGCCGTGCCGGGCGCCGCCGTCCACGGACAGCATCACGCCCGTCAGGTACGACGCCGCAGGGGAGAGCACGAACGCCGCGGTCCTGCCGAATTCCTGCGGGGTGCCGTAGCGCCCCAGCGGGATCGACGCCGAGCGGCGGGCCCGTGTCGCCTCGGCGTCGCCCGAGAGCGCGTCGAGCTCGCGCAGCCGGTCGGTGTCGATGCGGCCGGGCGCCAGCCCCACGACCCGGATCCCGCGCGGTCCCAGGTCCACGGACAGCGACTTCGCGAAGCCCGCGAGGCCCGGGCGCAGGCCGTTGGAGATCGTCAGGCCCGGGATCGGCTCGTGGACCGACGCCGACAGGACGAAGCCGATCACACCGCCCTCGGACAGCTCCGCCGCGGCGGTCCGGGCCAGCCGGACCGCGCCCAGGAAGACGGACTCGAACGCGGCCTGCCACTGGGCGTCGTCGTTGTCTGCCGCCGAGCCCGGCGGCGGGCCGCCGACGCTGATGAGGATGCCGTCGAAGCGCCCGAAGCGCTCGCGCGCCACGGCGATGAGCCGCGCCGCCGCCTGGGGGTCGGCGTTGTCCGCGCCGACCCCCACGGCCGTCGGGCCGAGCTCCCGCGCTGCCGCCGCCGCTGCCTTCTCGTCGCGCCCGGAGACGACCACCCGGGCGCCGTCGGCCGCCAGTTCGCGGGCGGTGGCGAAGCCCAGCCCACGGCTGGCGCCGGTCAGTACGTACACCCGGTCCTTCAGTCCAAGATCCATGACCTCAGTCTGCCGTGTTCTCCCCGGACAGCAGAAGAGCCGTCCCCACCAGGCCGATGTGGCTGAACGCCTGGGGGAAGTTGCCGAGCTGCCGGCCGGCCCGGGGGTCGTACTCCTCGGCCAGCAGTCCCACGTCGTTGCACAGCCCGAGCAGCCGCTCGAACAGCTCCCGGGCCTCCTTCGTGCGCCCGGTCATGTGCAGCGCGTCGGCCAGCCAGAACGAGCAGACGAGGAAGGTCCCCTCGCCGCCGGGGATCCCGTCGACGGGGCCGCCGGGGGAGAACTCGGAGGTGTAGCGGCGCACGAGGCCGCCGCGGCACAGCTCCCGGCGGACCGCGTCGACCGTGCCGACCACGCGCGGGTCGTGCGGGGGCAGGAAGCCGACGCGGGGGATGAGGAGGGTGGCCGCGTCGAGTTCGTGCGAGCCGTAGTACTGGGTGAAGGTGCCGCGCTCGGCGTCGTAGCCCCGTTCGCAGACCTCGCGGTGGACCTCGTCGCGCATCGTGCGCCAGCCGTCGAGGTCACCGTCCAGCTCGGGGTCGGCCTCCAGGGCGCGCACCGCCCGGTCGGCGGCGACCCATGCCATCACCTTGGAGTGCACGAAGTGCCGGCGCGGGCCACGGATCTCCCACAGGCCCTCGTCGGGCTCGCGCCAGTGCGCCGCGAGGAACTCCAGGAAGCAGCGCTGGATGTTCCACGCGTGCGGGTCGGCGCCCAGCCCGCTGCCGCGGGCGACGTGCAGGGAGTCGATGACCTCGCCGTAGATGTCGAGCTGGAACTGGGTCGCGGCGGTGTTGCCGATGCGGACCGGGAAGGACCGCTCGTACCCCGCCAGCCAGGGCACGTCCGTCTCCGGGAGCCGGCGCTCGCCCCCGAGCCCGTACATGATCTGCAGGTCGGCGGGGTCGCCTGCGACCGCGCGCATCAGCCAGTCGCGCCAGGCGGCGGCCTCGTCCGCGTAGCCGACGGAGAGCAGGGCGTTCAGCGTGAGGGTGGAGTCGCGCAGCCAGCAGTAGCGGTAGTCCCAGTTGCGCACGCCCCCGATCTCCTCGGGCAGGGAGGTGGTGGGGGCGGCGACGATGCCGCCGGTGGGGGCGTAGGTCAGCGCCTTGAGGGTGATCAGGGAGCGGAGGACCGCCTCGCGGTACGGGCCCCGGTAGCGGCAGCGCTCGCTCCACTCCCGCCAGTCCTGCAGGCTGTGCCGGAGCGACTCGTGCGGGTCGACGAGAGCGGGGCGGGGTTCGTGGGAGGGGTGCCAGGTCAGGACGAAGGCGACCTTCTCCCCGGCGGTGACGGTGAACTCGGAGCGGGTGCTGAAGTCCTGGCCGTAGGTGCGCACCTCCGGTTCGCTGCGCAGCCAGGCCGAGTCGGGCCCGGCGACGGCGACGCGGTGGCCGTCGGTGCGGCGTATCCACGGCACGGCGTGGCCGTAGTCGAAGCGCAGCCGCAGCACGCCGAGCATCTCGACGCTGCCGCTGACGCCCTCGACGATGCGTACGAGGTCGGGGGCGTGGTCGCGCTGGGGCATGAAGTCGGTGACCTTGACGGTGCCGGTGGCCGTCTCCCAGACGGATTCCAGGACGAGGGAGCCCTCCAGGTAGGCGCGCCGGGTGCAGGGGCCGCCCTCGGCGGGGGCGAGCCGCCAGTGGCCGTTGTCCTCGCCGCCCAGGAGCGCGGCGAAGCAGGCCGGTGAGTCGAAGCGGGGCAGACAGAGCCAGTCGACCGAGCCGTCGCGGCCGACCAGGGCGGCGGTCTGGAGATCGCCGATGAGCGCGTAGTCCTCGATGAGTGCTGCCACGCGAGGCGTCTTCCCTGATCGGACGGGTGTTACTCCGGTGCCGAGGCTGTCCGGGCGATGTCTTCGCCGCCCTCGTCCGCGGCTTCCCGTGCGCCGGTGGCCTGCTGTGCGCCGGCGGCGGCCGCCGCCGCGCGGTCGCGGCGCTCCCGGCGGACCAGGATGAACCAGCCGACGGGGACGAACGCGGCGAACAGCCACCACTGCACGGCGTACGCCATGTGCGGGCCGATGCTGCTGTGGTCCGGGGCGGAGACGGTCTTCGGCTGGTCCTTGCCCGCGGGGGCGGTGAGTTCGAGGTAGCCGCCGAGCAGCGGTCGGTGCAGTGCCGCGGCGCGCTGCTCGCTGTTGATGAGCATCACCTGGCGGGGCGGCAGGCCCGCGGTGTTCTTGATGCCGCTGGCCGTGGTCTCGTCGGCCTTGAGCCGGCCGGTGACGGTGACGCTGCCCGCCGGGGCGGGGGGTACCTCCGGGAACCTGGTGAGGTCGCCGTCGGCCGGCACCCAGCCGCGGTTGACCAGGACGGCCCTGCCGTCGGTCATCACCAGGGGGGTGAGGACGAAGTAGCCCTGATTGCCGTCGGAGTCGGTCCGCATCCGGGCGACGACCTCGCCCTGGCGGTCGTAGGTGCCGCTCGCGGTGACGGTGCGCCATATGTCGTCGCGCGTCACCACGTGGCCGGGCGAGGTGAGCTCGGTCACGGGGACGGGAGCGGCGGACAGGCTCCGGGCGATCTGGTCGTTCCGCGCGACCCGGTGCTCGTGGCGATGCAGCTGCCAGAAGCCCAGTTTGATCATCACCGGGATGAGGGCGAGTCCCACGAGTGTGGTGATCACCCACTGCCGGGACAACAGGAAGCGGTACACGCTTTGACGGTACCTGGTGGGGTTCGCCCCCCGACGGGCGGGTGCCACGCGACGACTATGGTGGTCTGCCCCAGTCATGCGCCTTTTGTTCCGGGCTGCTGCGTCCCGGCCGGGGTCACATGCGACAGCAGCTGTATGAAGGCGGCCTCGTCGATCACGGGTGTGCCGAAGGAACGGGCCTTGGTGGTCTTGGAGGTGGGGGAGTCGGGGTCGTTGGTCACCAGCAGGCTGGTGAGCCGGGAGACGCTGGTGGCCACATGCAGCCCGGCGTCGACGGCCCGGTCCTCCAGCAGCTCGCGGTCGATGGAGGTGTCGCCGGAGAACGCCACCCGCATGCCCTGAATGAGCTGTTCGCCCGATTCGTACCGGCCGGGGTTGGGGTGCGGGCAGGCCGGGCGCTTCCGGCTGGGCCGCCAGGTGGTGGGCCGGTAGGACGGCTGGTACCCGACCCTCGCCGAGCGGGTCGCCGCCGGTGCCGTCGCCGGGCCGTCGGACCACTCGGTCAGCGGCTGGCAGGCCAGCAGCGGCAGCCGTAGCCCCGTCTCGGCCGCCAGGTGAAGGCTGGGCCGGAACGCCTCGGCGAGCACCCGGGCGTCGTCCAGCGCGTGGTGGGCGCGCTGCTGCACGACGCCGTAGTGGGCGGCCAGCGACTCCAGCTTGTGGTTGGGCAGCGGCAGCCGCAGCTCCTTCGACAGCGCGATGGTGCACAGGCGCTGGCGCACCGGGGCGGCGGCGCTCGCGCGGGCGTACTCCCGTGCGATCATCGACCAGTCGAAGGCCGCATTGTGCGCCACGAGAACGCGCCCGTCGAGCCGCCGCGCGAACTCCCCGGCGATCTCCGGGAACAGCGGCGCGTCGGCGAGGACTTCGGAGGTGAGCCCGTGGATCCACACCGGCCCGGGGTCCCGCTGGGGATTGACCAGCGTGTACCACTGGTCCTCCACCCCGCCGCGGGCGTCCAGCTGATAGACCGCTGCCGACACTATCCGGTCGTCCCGGGCGAGCCCGGTGGTCTCCACGTCGACGACCGCGTATCCCTCGGGATACGCGGTCGGCCACGGGGTGGGCGAGGCGGCGGCAGTGTGGTCTTCGAGCATGGTCCAAGAGCTTACGGGCCACCGCTGACAACGCGGGATCCGGCCGGTGCCGTGACCCGGGATCAGGCCGGGGCTCCGCGCGCCGGGCGTGCCCCTCCCACCGCCGGTCCGGCCCGCGCCCCGGGAATCGCTGTCACCCGGAAGGTGGACCCCTGCTCGTCGGCACCGCATTCGTGGCACCGCCACCGAACCGCAGGTAACCGACTTCGGTACCCGGAGGTAACAACCTCTAGCGGCACCCCCGCCGACGCCCTTATGGTGCCGCCATGCCGCACCTTCCCGATGTCGTGTTGTGGTCCGTCCCCGCCTTCGTCCTGCTCACCGCACTGGAGTTGGTGAGCTACCGGCTGCACCCCGACGACCAGGCGGAGGGCTACGAGGCCAAGGACGCGGCCACCAGCATCGGCATGGGCCTGGGCAGCCTGGCCTTCGACGCCCTCTGGAAGATCCCCATCGTCGCCCTCTACACCGTCCTGTACGAGCTGACCCCGCTGCGCTTGCCCGTCCTGTGGTGGACGCTGCCGCTGATGCTGCTCGCGCAGGACTTCTTCTACTACTGGTCGCACCGCGGCCACCACGTCGTCCGGATCCTGTGGGCCTGCCACGTGGTGCACCACTCCAGCCGGAACTTCAACCTGACCACCGCGCTGCGCCAGCCGTGGACCTCGCTGACGGTATGGCCGTTCTACGTGCCGATGATCGCGCTCGGCGTGCACCCGGCCGCGGTGGCGTTCTGCTCGTCGGTCAACCTCGTCTACCAGTTCTGGGTGCACACCGAGCGGGTCGGCAGGCTGCCCCGGCCCTTCGAGTACGTCCTGAACACGCCCTCCCACCACCGCGTCCACCACGCCTCGCAGGGCGGCTACCTGGACCGCAACTTCGGCGGGATCCTCATCGTCTGGGACCGGATGTTCGGCTCGTTCGTCCCCGAGGGGGAGCGTCCCGTCTACGGACTGACGAAGAACATCGACACCTACAACCCACTGCGCGTCGCCACCCACGAGTACGCGGCCATCGCCCGCGACCTGAAGGCGGCGCGCGGCTGGCGGGAGCGGGCCGGGCGGATCTTCCGCGGGCCGGGCTGGCAGCCGGTGTCTGCCGCGGAGCGGGCGGACGGGCCCGCCGCGAGCACCGCCGGCGTCGCCGAGAAGGTCGCGTGAGAGGGGGCCGTGCGGCACCGGCCGCGTTCGCCGCGGCCTCGGCGGCGCACCTCGCGGCCCTCCTGGCGGGCGTACCGGCGCTCGCCCACCTCACCAAGCCCGTGCTCATGCCGCTGCTGGCGATGTGCGTCCTCACGCGCGGCGGCCCGCGCCTGCTCGCCGTGGCCCTGCTGTTCGGCTGCGGCGGCGACATCCTGCTGCAGACCGGCCAGGACGCTCTCTTCCTGCTGGGAATGGGCTCGTTCGCGGCCGGGCACGTGTGCTACCTCCTGCTGTTCGCCCGCCGCGGCAGCCCGGGCGGCGCCCGCACCCACCGGCTCGCGGGCGCGTACGCCGCCGCCTGGCTCGGCGCGCTGGCACTGCTGTGGCCCGGCCTGGAAGCGGGACTGCGGGCACCCGTCGCGCTCTACAGCCTGCTGCTGACCGCGATGGCGCTCGGCGCGACGCGGGCACGGTGGCGGTCCGGGGCGGGCGGGGCACTGTTCCTGCTGTCGGACACGCTCATCGCCGGCGGGCTCGCCGGCTGGCCGCAGGCACCGGCACCGCAGTTCTGGATCATGCTCACGTACCTGGCGGCGCAGTCCCTGCTGACCTACGGGGTCCTGGCCTGCGACGGAGGCAAAGAAGAAGGGGCCGGGCAGCGGCCGCCCGGCCCCTCCAGCGCTCACCGGCCGGGTCAGTCCTGGACCGCCGCCAGGGCGTCGACGATGCCGTAGCCGTAGAAGCTGTTGACGTGCTTGGTGCCGGAGCAGGTGGCCTTCCAGCTACCCTTCCCGTCCGGGTCGTACGCCGCCGTCGGGCAGCCCGGGTTCTTCGCCTGCGCCTTCAGCAGCCACTGGATCTCCTGCGGGCTCGCCTTCGGGTGCGCGCTCTTCAGCAGCGCCGCCACGCCCGCGACGTGCGGGCCGGCCATCGAGGTGCCCTGCAGGTAGCCCCAGTCGCCGCCCGGCATGGTCGACAGGATGCGGCCGTCCTTGGCGGGCAGCTCGGGCACCTGGTACGTGTCACCGCCGGGGGCCGCGACGTCGATCGCGTCCTTGCCGTAGTTGGAGTAGAACGACTTCTGCGACTTCACGCCCGTGGCCGCGACCGTGACGACGCCCGGGAGCTGGGCGGGAACGTCGAGGCACTTCTTCGGGTCCACCGTGCGCGGCGCCGGCTTGGAGTCGTTCGGGCTGGAGTTGTCGGTGATCTCCTTGGCCGCCAGGTCGAAGTTGGAGTTGCCCGCGGAGGCGACGTTGACCGCGCCCTTGTCCTGGGCGTACTTCGCGGCCCGGCCGACCGCGTCGGCTATCGCCTTCTGGTCCGCGTTGTCGGGGCAGTTGAACAGCCACGGGTCGACGTAGTAGCTGTTGTTCGTCACCGCGACGCCGTGGTCGGCGGCGAAGACGAACGCGCAGACGACGCTCTCCGCGTAGAAGAAGCTGTCCTTCGGGGTGCTGACCTTGATGCCGGAGACCTTCACGCCCGGGGCGACACCGGCCACGCCGACGCCGTTGCGGGCCGCGGCTATGGAACCGGCCACGTGCGTGCCGTGGTAGTCCTCGTTCGGGTCGAACGGGCGCCAGGCGCCGGCGCTGGTGTCGGCCTTGCCGGAGACGCAGCTGGCGGACTGGCTCCGGGAGAAGTTCGGGGCTATGTCCGGGTGGGTGTCGTCGACGCCGGTGTCGATGACGGCGACCGTGACGTTCCTGCTGCCCGGGTTGACCTTGGCTGCCTTGTCGGCGCCGATGGCGCCGAGGTCCCACTGGAGGCCCTCCAGCGGCTCCTTGCCGCTGGCCGCCGAGCCGGCGGCCAGCGAGCGGGCACCGTCCTTCGACAGCTTCAGCTTCTCCGGCTTGCCGTACTCGGTGGTGGCCGCGGTCTTCAGCGGTGCGGTGCGGGTCGCACCCGCCGACTCCACACCCGGCACCGCGCGCAGCGCCTCGCCGAACCCGGGGTTCTTCGAGTGCGCGACGATGACGCCGATTTTGTCGTAGGAGGCCACGACGGTGCCACCGGCCCGGGTCACGGCCTTCTTCACCTTGCCGAGCGTGCCGCGGTCGGCGGAGGTGTTCACGACGTACGACAGCAGCGGGCCGTCCGTCGTGACGGCCGCCTGCGTGGCGGGGCCGTCCTGCGGGGCGGCCGAGGCGGCGCCGGGCAGGAAGCCGAGGGAGGCGGTGAGCGCCAGTCCGACGGGGGCCGCCAGCAGGGCGTGCCGGCGTCTGGATCGCAGATGAGCCACGGGTACTCCACATCATCCGGAAATCCGCCCGGCCGCACAGGTGTGCGTGGGCGGGTGCATGACGAGTGAAGCTATCGCCGATCATGGCCCCGGGCAATGAATTCTCCGAGAAACACAGTGGAGTCAGGGGCTCCACGTGGAGTGATCCCACGGCCGGGGCCGGCCCGCGCGCACCGCCGGAAGGGGAGCCGTCAACCTGACGCTCCCGAAGGGGCGCCGGCCGGGGGACGGCCGCGCAGGACCCGGGACGATGCCCGCACCAGGGTCAACGAGCCCGGCGGCGGGCGGCTTTGCCCCGCCCGGTGGGCGCTGCGACATTCAGCGAACCGCCCCCTGTCGCATACTGCGGTGTCCCTCTACGATGCGTGATCCGAGTCACAGGCTTGGCTCGCGCCCCGCATGTCACTTGTCAGGAGAGACCGTGGACTCAGAAGAGGCCGTGGGCACGACCCCTTCCACAGCCGAGGGGCCGGACGGGCCCGCTCGCCCCGCCATCCCCGCTCAGGCCGACAGCTTCACCGCCATGCAGGCGAGCAGCGAATTCGGTGAACTGCGCAGGGCGCACCGTTCCTTCGCCTTCCCGCTCACCCTCGCCTTCGTCACCTGGTACCTGCTCTACGTCCTGCTCTCCAATTACGCGGGCGGGCTCATGGACACCACGGTCGTCGGCAACATCAACATCGCCTTCGTGTTCGGGCTGGCGCAGTTCCTCACCACCTTCCTGATCGCCTGGTGGTACGCCAAGCACGCCGAAGCGAAGATCGACCCTAAGGCCGAGGCCCTCAAGGCCCGTATGGAGGCGGGGGAATGAGCCCGAGCACCACCCTGATGAACGTCACCGCCCACCCGCTCGCCGCAGGCGGCGCCAGTGAGCACCGCACCCTGATCATCACGCTGTTCTCCGTCTTCGTCGCCATCACCCTCGGCATCACCGTCTGGGCCGGGCGCCAGACCAAGGACGCCACCGACTTCTACGCGGGCGGCCGTTCCTTCACCGGCTTCCAGAACGGCCTGGCCATCTCCGGCGACTACATGTCCGCCGCGTCCTTCCTGGGCATCGCCGGCGCCATCTCGCTCTTCGGCTACGACGGCTTCCTCTACTCCATCGGCTTCCTCGTCGCCTGGCTGGTCGCCCTGCTGCTCGTCGCCGAGCCGCTGCGCAACTCCGGCCGCTTCACCATGGCCGACGTGCTCGCCTACCGGCTCAGGCAGCGGCCCGTACGCACCGCCGCCGGCACCTCCACCATCGTCGTCTCGATCTTCTACCTGCTCGCCCAGATGGTCGGCGCCGGCGCCCTGGTGGCCCTGCTGCTCGGCGCGAGCGGCGAGGGCTCGCGGCGCTGGATCATCGTCCTGGTCGGCCTGGTCATGGTGCTGTACGTGACCGTCGGCGGCATGAAGGGCACCACCTGGGTGCAGATCGTCAAGGCGGTCCTGCTCATCGCGGGAACCCTGTTGATCACCATCCTGGTGCTCAACAAATTCAACTGGAACCTCTCCACCCTCCTGGGCCGCGCCGCCGAGGAGAGCGGCAAGGGCAGGGCCTTCCTGGAGCCGGGACTGCAGTACGGCAAGGACGGCACCTCCAAGCTCAACTTCGTCTCACTCGGCCTGGCGCTCGTCCTCGGCACGGCCGGACTGCCCCACATCCTGATCCGCTTCTACACGGTGCCCACCGCCCGGGCCGCCCGGAAGTCCGTGAACTGGGCGATCGGCATCATCGGCGCCTTCTACCTGATGACCATCGCCCTCGGCTTCGGCGCCGCGGCCCTCGTCGGCCCCAAGGCGATCACCGCCTCGAACGAGTCCGGCAACACCGCCGCACCGCTGCTCGCCCAGGAGGTCGGCGGCGGCGCCGGCTCCACGGGCGGGGCGATCCTGCTCGCCGTGATCTCCGCGGTCGCCTTCGCGACCATCCTCGCCGTCGTCGCCGGCCTGACCCTGGCCTCGTCGGCGTCCTTCGCCCACGACCTGTGGGCCAACGTCATCCGCAAGGGACGGACGAGCGAGAAGGAGGAGATCCTCACCGCCAAGTTCGCCGCGGTCGTCATCGGCGCGATCTCCATCGCGCTGGGCATCTTCGCCCACCGGCTCAACGCCGCCGCCCTGGTGGCCCTCGCCTTCGCGGTCGCCGCCTCCGCCAATCTGCCGACGATCCTCTACAGCCTGTTCTGGAAGCGCTTCACCACTCGGGGCGCCCTCTGGTCGATCTACGGCGGCCTGGTCTCCTCGGTCACCCTGGTCATCCTCTCCCCGGTCGTCTCCGGCAACCCCAAGGCCCTCTTCCCGGGGCTGAGCTTCGACTACTTCCCCCTCGGCAACCCAGGCCTGGTCTCCATCCCACTCGGCTTCCTGCTCGGCTGGGCGGGTTCGCTGCTGTCCAAGGAAGCGCCGGACGAGAAGAAGTACGCCGAGCTCGAGGTCCGCGCCCTCACCGGATTCGGCGCGCACTGACGTTCTTCCCGCACCCGCCGGACCGCTGTTGTCCCGGGGCGCCGGGCGGGCTGAGACCAGCCCGCCCGGCGCCCCGGACTCCGGTCCGGGCGAAGCCCCGGAAAGACCCGTGGCCGCGGCCATCACGTACGCTGCGGACAGCGAACGAATGTTCAGGTCCGAGTCCGCCGGAGGCGCCCGTGCTCATCGACACCTACGGCCGCGTCGCCACGGACCTGCGTGTCTCCCTGACCGACCGCTGCAACCTGCGCTGCACCTACTGCATGCCCGAAGAGGGCCTGCAGTGGCTCGCCAAGCCCGACCTGCTCACCGACGACGAGATCGTCCGCCTGGTCGGCATCGCCGTCACCGGCCTCGGCGTCACCGAGGTCCGCTTCACCGGTGGCGAGCCCCTGCTGCGCCCCGGCCTCGTCGGCATCGTCGAGCGCTGCGCCGCCCTGGCCCCCCGCCCCCGCCTGTCGCTGACCACCAACGGCATCGGCCTGGCCCGCACCGCGCGGGCTCTGAAGGACGCCGGCCTGGACCGCGTCAACGTCTCCCTCGACACCCTGCGGCCCGAGGTCTTCACCGCCATGACCCGCCGCAAGCGCCACCAGGACGTCCTCGACGGCCTGGCCGCCGCGCACACCGCCGGGCTCACCCCCGTCAAGGTCAACGCGGTGCTGATGCCCGGCCGCAACGACGACGAGGCACCCGGCCTCCTCGCCTGGGCCGTCGAGCGCGGCTACGAGCTGCGCTTCATCGAGCAGATGCCCCTCGACGCCCAGCACGGCTGGAAGCGCGACGGCATGATCACCGCTGAAGCGATCCTGGCGAGCCTGCGCACCCGCTTCACCCTCAGCCCCGAGGCCGACGACGAGCGGGGGTCCGCCCCCGCCGAGCGCTGGATCGTCGACGGCGGGCCGGCCCGCGTCGGCGTCATCGGCTCGGTCACCCGGCCCTTCTGTGCCGCCTGCGACCGCACCCGGCTGACCGCCGACGGGCAGGTGCGCACGTGCCTGTTCGCCACCGAGGAGTCCGACCTGCGCGGTGCGCTGCGCTCGGGGGCCACGGACGAGGAGATCACGGGGCTGTGGCGGACAGCGATGTGGGGCAAGAAGGCGGGCTCGGGCCTGGACGACCCGGCCTTCCTGCAGCCCGCGCGCCCGATGTCAGCGATCGGAGGCTGACGCCTCCCACTCCGCCAAGGTCACCACGTCCTTGAGGAAACCGCGCAGGGCAAGGAAGTTGGACAGGTGCTCGCGGTGCTCGTCGCAGGCGAGCCACGTCTTGCGGCGCTCGGGGGTGTGCAGCTTCGGGTTGTTCCACGCCAGCACCCACACCGCGGCGGCGCGGCAGCCCTTGGCGGAGCAGATCACTGCGTTCTCGGGGGAGTTCACCCCGAAGACTCTACGGCCCCGGAGATCGTGACGACCCCGGCAGACACGGCGACGCCGGGCAGCCACGGGGGGAGCCGCCCGGCGTCGGTCTGTCGCTCCGACGGGGGATGCGGAGCGCCTACGAAGTATGTCACGGGGTGCCCGGCGCGGGGCACCGATCCACATGATTGATCTGAGGTTTTCTTGAGCTTGTCACACCGTCCTCCGGGTGCCCGCCGGAAGCGGAGGATCAGCCGTGATCGGGCTCCTGATCGTGCCGGGAGGACCGGTCGCCTTCCGCGGCGGGTTCCGCCGCGCCGCCTGCAGCCCCCGCCGGACCGGCGGTCAGCACCGGGCGCGTCGGCGCCGGGACGAACGTGCCCGGCAGCGAAGGGGCGTTCTCCCGGCCCGCGTTGGCGATCACGACGGCCACATAGGGCAGCAGGGCACCCAGGACGAGCGTGCCCATCGCCACGTAGCGCTCGATGTTCCACAGGATCACGGTCAGCACCACGGACAGGGTGCGGATGACCATCGAGATGACGTACCGCCGCTGCCGGCCGCGCACGTCCTCGGCCAGGCCCTGCCGGGCCCCGGTGATCCGGAAGACCTCCGTACCGCCCAGCTTCCGCATCACGTTCCACCACCCGACTGCCGCGCCGACGCCCTTCGGGCACCTACGTACTCAACGTTACGCCGAGCCAGCGCCGGGTACGAGACCGGGGCACCCTCCCGTCGGCTTCCCGGCAGGCGCCCGACGTGCGCATACGGCGTACAGGCCACTCCGACGTGCGCCGTAGGGGGGACGGACCCAGAATGGCGGAGCACGCCACATCGCTATCCACGAGGAGGCGGCATGAACTGGTTGTGGGCAATCATCGTCGGACTGGTCCTGGGTCTGATCGCCAAGGCGATCCTGCCGGGCAAGCAGCAGGTCCCGCTCTGGCTCACGATCATCCTCGGCCTGATCGGCGCCCTGCTCGGCAACTGGGCGGCCTCGGCGCTGGGCGTCGAGCACACCAAGGGAATCGACTGGATCCGGCATCTGCTGCAGCTGGCCGGCGCGGTGATCCTGGTAGCGATCGGCGACCGGCTGTGGGTCGGGATGCGAGGCGGCAGGCGCCGGACCACCTGAGCCCCGGCCCGGGACGGTCGCGAAACGGGGCGGCCGGTGCGCATCACACGCACCGGCCGCCCCGGGAGTCATGAGGCCCCTACAGCCCGCGCAGCTCGGCGATCTTGCGGCCGGCCTTGAGGTAGACGCCGCTCACCGCACGCCCGGCGAGCAGTTCCCGGGCCACCTCGCCCAGCGGGCGGATCGCGTCGGCCTCGGCCAGCACGACGGCCTCCTGGCCGCCGTCGGACTCAAGGACCAGCCGCAGGCCGTTCTGCTTGGCGACCCGGCGGGCGGCCGAAGCGCTCGGCTGGAAGCCCAGCACCTTGCTGAGCACGGCCGTGGCGGGCTCCTCGCCGTGCTCGGCCAGGTCCACCACCGGCGTCTCGACGTCGGTGAAGCTCTTCTTGGAGAACTGCGCGACGAAGCCGGCGCGCGCCGCCATCGCCGCCTCCACGCCGTACAGCGCGGCCACGACCTCGCCCGCGAGGACCTTCTTCAGGTCCATCGGGTGCAGCGACTTCTCCCCGATGCGCGAGAGGACCAGGGCGATCTCCGCGTCCGTCCACTCCGTCCACGCCTTCAGGTACGGCTCCATCAGCCGGTCCGGGACCGACATGATCTTGCCGAAGACGTCGTGGGCGGGCGCGGACAGGCCCACGTAGTTGCCCTTGGACTTGGACATCTTGGCGCCGGTGCCGTCCGTGCCCTCGATCAGCGGCATGGTGACGACCAGCTGCGGCTTCTGGCCGTGCACCTCCATCAGCTTCCGGCCCATCTGCAGGTTGAGCAGCTGGTCGGCGCCGCCGAGCTCCACGTCGCAGTCCAGCGCCACGGAGTCCAGCGCCTGGGCGATGGGGTAGAGCAGCTCCGTCATGGTCAGGCCGGAGCCCGAGGCGAGACGGTTGCGGAAGTCCTCGCGCTGGAGCAGCTGGGAGACCGGCACCTGCGCCAGCACGCCGAGCAGCTCCGGGAAGGTGTACGGCGCCAGCCACTCGCTGTTCTGCCGGAAGCGGACCTTCTCGAAGTCGAAGAAGGGCCGGACCTGCTCGCGGTAACCCGCGAGGTTCGCGGCGATGTCCTCGTCCGTCAGTGGCGGGCGCTCCGCCGTGCGGCCCGTCGGGTCACCGATCTTGGCGGTGAAGTCACCGATGAGCAGGGTGACGTCGTGCCCCATGCGCTGGAAGCGGCTGAGGACGATGATCGGCACGGCGTGCCCGAGGTGCACATCGGCCGCCGTCGGGTCGATGCCCAGCTTGATGTGCAGGCCCTTGCCCTCGGACTGCCGCGCCTCGATGCGCTCGGCGAGCTTGCTCACGGCGGGCAGCACCTCGACCGTGCGCGCGGCGATGAGCTCGGCCTGGTCCTTCGCCGGCAGGTCCGTCAGGTCCAGATAGCGCCGCGCCTTGGTCTCCGTGAGCAGCTGCTCCACGGTCGATTCGGTGGAGAGGTCCTGCGCCAGCAGTGCGCTGGCGCGCGCGACGGAGTCGCCGAGGCGTGTCATCGTGACGTTCCTGTAGTGGTTGTCGGACAAAGGACAGACCGAGTCTATTTCCTCGGCGCCACCGATTTTGGCGCGGTCATACACCCTGGCTGACCGAGCTCATGTTGAAGTCCGGGATCCGCAGGGCCGGCATCGCCGCCCGGGTGAAGTAATCCCCCCACTCGCGCGGCAGCGTCGGCTCGGTGCGGCCCGCCTCCGTGGCCCGGGACAGCAGCCCCACCGGCGACTCGTTGAAGCGGAAGTTGTTGACCTCGCCGACGACCTCCCCCTTCTCCACGAGATAGACGCCGTCCCTGGTCAGCCCGGTCAGCAGCAGGGACGCCGGGTCCACCTCGCGGATGTACCACAGGCAGGTCAGCAGCAGTGCCGGCCCGTCGTGCCCGCTCGCGGCCACCATTTCCGCCAGGGAGCGGGTGCCGCCCGCCTCCAGGAGCAGATTGTCCGTGTACGGCGTCACCGGCAGATCCGTCAGGCCCGCGCTGTGCCGGGTGGTCAGCAGGTGCTCCAGCACCCCGTCGCGGATCCAGTCCGTGGGGCCGAGCGGCAGGCCGTTGTCGAAGACCGACGCGTCGTCCCCCGAGCTGCCGGTCAGGACGAACGGCGCGCACTCCAGGCCCGGCGCGTGCGGGTCGCTGCGCAGCGTCAGCGGCAGCGGGGACAGCTTCTCCCCGATCCGGGTGCCGCCGCCGGCCTGGGAGAAGACGGTGCGGCCTTCGGCCGCGTCCCGCGCCGTGGCCGACCACTGCTGGTAGATCAGCAGATCGGCCACGGCAGTCGGCGGCAGCAGCGTCTCGTACCGCCCGGCGGGCAGCCCGACCTTCCGCCGCGCCCACGCCAGCCGCTCGGCCAGCTCGGCGTCCATCGCCCCCGGGTCCACGTCGGTGAAGTCCCGCGTGGCCCGGCCGGCCCACGCGGAGCGGGTGCGGTCCGGGCTCTTGGCGTTCAGCTCCAGGGTGCCGGTGGGCTGGTCGTGGCGGAGCCGCAGGCCGGTGGAGGTGCCCAGATAGCTGGAGACGACCTCGTGCTGGGCGAAGCCGTACAGCTCGCGGCCCGCGGACCGGGCCCGGGCGAACGCCTCGCCGAGGGCCGGGGCGAAGGTGTCGAAGACCGCGGAGGAGGTCTCCTCGGGCGCGTCGGTGAAGGAGGGGGAGTGCGGCACGTCCGACACCAGCGGCTGTGCGTCCTCGGCCGGCCCCGCCTCACGGGCGGCGGCCTCCGCCGCCCGCACCAGCGGCTCCAGGTCGCCGGCGGTGACGGCCGAGCGGGTCACGACCCCGGAGGCCGTGCCCTCGCCGCCGTCCACGGTCGCGATGACGGTGACGGCGCGGCCCCGGGTGACGCCGTTGGTGGTGAGCGCGTTGCCGGCCCAGCGCAGATTGGCGGTGGAGTGCTCCCCGGCGATGACGACACAGCCGTCGGCACGGGAGAGCTCGAGGGCGCGCTCGACGATCTCGTGGGGCTTGTTCGTGCGCGTGCTCATCGACCGGCCTCCTGCGTGGTATCCAGTACGGGGTCCTGGTGAATGACCTCGTGGCGACTCGGGTCAGAGCCTACTGAGCTTACCGAGCAGCGGTCGTTCCGGCCGAGGGGCCGGAGCCGCTGTCAACGCCGGCACCGGCCGCCAACCCGCACGACGCGCGGGCGTCATGGGCCGTCGGTCACTTCGATGGAGTGACGATCTGGTGCCAAATCGTCACCGCAGCCGCCGCTTGCACGACCAGGAAGGCGACCTGCCCGGAAAGGCCGTGCACCTGGTAGACCGATGTCAGCAGACCAAGGCGTTTTGTCCAGAAGTGCCGTTCATGGCTGAAGGTGTCGGTGTCCACCCACATGCTCGTCAGCGTCAGCACCATGAGCATCAGCACGACGTTCAGGACTTCCAAGCCCAGTTCCCTGCGGCCGATGCCCAGGCTGAGCGCGGCAACCACGCCGATGGGGATGAGCCAGGCGATGAACAGGTTGAAAGCCCGCATGGGCCCGCGCTCTCCTGGCAGTACGCGCCACAACGCTCCCAGGACCAGTCCCGCACCGGCGAAGGAGATTTCCTGTGTCAGGAACGTCCCGACTGTATCCGGAATGCCCGTAGGCAAGTTGAGTGTGAACGTCCAGTGTTTGGCACCGTATGCCTTCTGATACCAGGAGGTGACCATGCTCGGGAGGATTCCGAAGATAGAGGCCCAACGCGCAGCGTTGAGGGCGTTGTCCCACCAATGGTGTTTCGGCCCCCAGCTGAGGGCGACATCGACCACGGATACAGGGTCTGGCAGGCAGTCGCGGTGACATTCGGCGGGCCGCCAGTGGTGCAGTGTGTGGAGTTGCGTCTCCAGACTTCGTCTTGTGGTGCCCTCTGCGCGCCCGTGATCAACCAGGTGCAGTCGGTGGAGCAGATCGCGGCAGCTGCGGGCATCTTCCATCAGCTTTCTATGCCCTGACGAGGTGCTGAGTTCTGCCACGACGCAATTCGTCTCTGTTTCTCGATCAACTCGGCTCAGCACCGACCATCTGCGCCCTGCCAACACCATGGCGTAGAGGGCGATCATATTAAAAGGTAGCCAGATTCCGTACAGTGCTGCCGAGCTTCCAGCAAATGACGCCCCCCTCAGAGATACGGCGATGGCGAAGACGCCGGTCAACGGGAGGAGATGAACACCTTTCGGTTCAAGGGGCGTTTCTGGCTTTCCTCGGGAGGTGTTGTGGAGAAGCGCTACAAGTGCGATTCCAGTCAGTACCCATGTGTAGGCGTATACCCATGTAGGGCCCATGGATGCGAAGTCCGCCAGTTGCCGTCCCAGGATGCTTCGGTGGTCGGCCCCGAGAACCGCGCTTGCTTCCCCCATCCAGTTGGCGCGTTTCCAGCCGAGTTCAAAGGACAGTGCCCGGCAAGCTACCACCACGACGGCCACCACGGCGAGCGCGACTCCGATTGCAGCGATACGGCGGAGGGGAGGCCTGATTCCGTCTACGCCCAAGGATTTGGGATGCGGGGGCTTGGTTGCGGTCGGGGCTTCGCCCAACCTGCCTTCTCGTGCAAAACGCCAGGCCCAGGCAGCCATGGCGGTCAGCCACAGCCACAGCATGGACACGTCCAACAGGGCTAGCCCGGCAATCCCCGAAGCCGGAGGCGGGGTTGTCGGCGTCAGATTCGGCGGGAGGCCGAAACGGTGCGGGGCAAGGGTCACCAGCAGGCCGATCGCTGCCGCTGTCGCTACGGAGGTGGCGACGACCACCATCTTGCGCCTCTTCGGTCCTCTGTGGCTGCCGTTGGGTTCTTGATTCCATGAAAGCCATGGTTGTGCGAGGAGAGCGAGAGTGAAACCTGAGGAAATCCCGACGAGGGCGCGCCAGCGATTTACGCTGGGGGAGCTGGGAGAGGGGTGCAGGAGCAGCAGCAATGTCAAGCCAAGGGCTGCACTCAGCACCGCCCATTGCAAAACTGTGCGGGCCACAATTCTGGAAGCGGCCGTCTCGGAGCTGCCGTTGGGCTTCCTCTTGTCAGGGCGAAGGAAAGGCCATGCCGACCAGGCGATCACGATTGAGGCGCAGACCCACCAGGAGAGGACGCCTAGCGAACCGATCCAGGCAAAGCGCCTGCTCAGGCCCAGGGCGAGGTCCTGCGGTGGCACGATTTTGACGTCATCCAGGGCTTTGCGTCCGCTCCAGACCCTGCTCTCTTTATTGGTGCTCGACGCTGCGGGGGCGTCGCTGAGTTTCAGGCTGCCTGGATCGACCGCAATCTTCTCCCACGAGGCTTCGCGCAGAGCGTGGGGCGAGCGGAAGGTTACCGTCCAGTCCTTGTCCGGTTCGACGGTGACTGTCCATGGACCCACTTCGAAGACGCCGGGGGAACTGATCAGATTCCATGACTCGTAAGGCGCAGTGACCAGGCCCTCTCTCTTGGTCGCCTGGGAAGTACTGGATCGCCACTCCGGATGCCATTTACCGGTTGCTGTACGCGATGTGTTGTTGCTGTGCAGCAGGCAGTGCAGAGCATTTCGATACTTGGGGGTATCAGGGCTGAGTGTCAGGTCGTTAGCGAGGTCCCATTGTTTTTCCGGCACCTTGACGCGGGTTACCTGCCGCACCTCGATGAAATCGGGATTCTGGTGGAGGAAGCGAAGCCCGGAGTCAACATCGACCTTCTGAGGGTGAAGCTTCCCGCAACTCATCGCCTCGACGGCGTCTGCCTGTGCCGGTTGTGCTGCCCACCACCCGAGCACTACGAAGGCGAGTGCGATCCACCGCCATACCCGGGAGGTCATTTCCGAGGCGGGCATCCGCTGTAGGGGTCACATACCAGGACGACCTCGTAGGGACCGCCGGCGAACTCGGCGCGGCGTGAGTGGTGAACGCGGGGCAGGAAGCGCCACTGGGAGGGCTTGTTGTGCCGGGTCCGGCTCGCTTTCTCCACGCTGGTGCGGAGGGTGCGTGTCTCCGCATCGGTTGTCTCGACCAGGATCTCGTCCGCAGCCAGCGGGAAGTGGCCGTGCAGCAGGCACAGACCGAAGCGCTCCACGTTGCCGTGCTTTTCCAGGACCGCGACCAGATCCTGCACGAATTCCGCGTCCTGCGGTCCGAGAGGTTCGGCCTCCTCGAACCGCGGAAGTCCCGGCGCCGGCTTCATGTTCTCGGTGCTCATTCGCCACCTCCACATTGACTACTCAGAGTATTGATGTGAGTACCGTAAGTGCCCATGAGGTGGCCCGCAACAGCAAGTGAAGCTTTCCGGAGGCCGCGGCTGAGCCGGCACTGATGTGTTCTCGGGCTGCGAGAGCAGTGGCAGGGGGCACGCCATGGCGCGGGGTGCGGTGCCACCGGAGCACGGCGATGAGCCGAGGGTGGTCTGAGGCCGTTGACCGGCCTCGTCGTCCCTCCCTCGCTGCCCCCCGCAGGGGCCGGATGCCGTGCTGTGGGTGCGGGTGTGGAGATGGGCGGTTCGACGTCCAGGGCTCAGGCGCGGGCCGACGGTTCGGGAGTCGTGCGGCTGATGTGGCCGACGGACATGGTCCGGGCCGTTGCGGAACTGGTGCGGAACGCGGGTGACCTGCGGCGGGCGGGCTGAGAGACGTGCCCCCACTCGTGCCTCCCGGCATGGATTGCTCATGTACCGCAAATTCCTCGGCTGTTGTCGGTTCTTGTCGCTAACCTCGTGTGCCTCTCGCGGTCAAAGGGAGGTACATGATGCGGCGCGATGAGGAGCAGGCGCTTGCTGTCGCCATAGGCGCGTTGCTGTTGGTGGGCGGGGTGCTCGTGGGGGATGTGGTCGTCGGGCCGTGGCCCACGCTTGTGGCCGGGTGAGCTTGGCCCTGAGTCACTACCTTCGCCCCGGCATCGCCCGTGAACTCGCCGTACGGCGCTTCGCCCGACAGGTCCGCCGTCACCACAACCAATAACGCAGCACCACCCACAGATCCGTCGACCGGACGCCCGGCCACGATGGTGGCGAGCTGAGCGGAGCGCCCCCACCGGGCCCGGCCACATCGGGGCAGCTACCCGCTCCTCCTCGGCCACGGCCGGTGGCGCGGTCTCCTCGTGCGCCCGCATCCGCGACGGCGTGAGTACGGCGCCCAGCCACCACGACCCCGGCACCTCGACCTATGAGCCCGCCCCCCATCTGTCCCCTCGCCATCGGACACCAGTCGTGATCACCTGGCGGTGCCGGGACTGCGAGGCCGGATCACCGCCCCTTGCAGGTGGAGCCGGACCGGCCCGTAAAGCTCAGCCGCCCTCTCCGGGCGGTGTGCCGCAGCTCGGGCCGCCCGGGCCGTCGAACTGCACCGAGCTGAAGAAGTCCTGGTACGTAGGGAAGAAGTTGCCTTTGCCGGTCGGGCCGGCAGAGGTCACCGCCGTGCAGCCGCTGTAGTTCGCATCGGACCAGAGGTAGATGGTCGAGGGCGTCCGGTTCCAGTCCGACTTGGCCCGGTCGTTCATGCCGAGCGCCGCGAGATCCGGGGTGTTCCCCCTGAGCTTGATCATGTCACCGGTTCCGTCGAGGCCCGAGAACAGGCAGTAGTAACCGTCGGGGCACCGGTCGTACCCGTCGGCCGCGTGTGCCGTGGAGACCGGCACCACAGCGGCGGTTGCGGCGGCCACCGCTACGAGCAGTGCAGAGAGCTTCTTCCTCATCAACGCTCCTTTGCTGTGTACTCCTTGAGGGCAACGGTAAAAGACGCGCCCATGCTGCGCCTGCGCCGTACGAGGTCTGCACCGAATGACCACAGAGTCCGCCTGCGTGGGGCGTGAGCTGAGCCGGAGCCAGGGACTGTCCGATCGGAAGCCCGGCACGGTGGGCGGCGTGAGGTCCGGCACTGCCTGGTGCTCGGGGTGCAGGGCGGCGCGGAGCACCGTCTGGCACAAGGGGCCCCGCGGCGTGTGCGGGCATACCGTTCGAGTACGGGACCGAACATGCGTATGCAAAGGCGAGGGTGCACCCTGGTGGGAGAAGCACGGTAGCCAAGTACGGGCACCGCAAATGAGGGGTGCTTGGAACCGGGACAGCCAGCCGGCTGCATCAGTCGCGTTCCCGATGCCTGAATCGTGCATCGCGGAACGGTCCCGCCATCGAGCTGCGTTACGTTGCAAGACGCGAAGGTGGCAGAGCCATGTTCGAAACGAAGCGTTCTGGGGACGTGCGGTCCCGCGTCAGAGCAAAGACTGTTCTTCGCAAGAAGACCAGGCCCGGGCTCCTCACGGCCGGAATCCTGATGAGCACCGTCTTGGGAGCCACCCAAGCGGGCGCAGCCACAACCCTGGCGGCGACAACAGAGGCTCCCCCCAGCCCCGACGCCTGTGTAGGGGGCACCAAATGGCGCCTCACCACACCCAACGATCACGTCTGCATCGGCGCCTCAAGGCAGAGCGATATTGGCCTTGAGAATTATTTCAGTAATTTTTACCGCGATCCCGCTACGGGCCGATGCAAGTCAGGCTTCGTTGCCCGCAACGCGGTCCCCGGCGACAACGTCTGCGTCGCGCCTCACGCGCGGGACAATGCACGTGGGGACGCGGAACGAGCGCCCAGCAACTGGGTGGCGACTGCCGACCGGAACAATTGGTGGAATCCTGTCCCGCACCCGTTCCTCCACCCGGAGAGCAACTACCTGATGCAGAGTGCGGACACCCGGGAGCGCGACGGTCGGCATGTACTTGTGGCCGACGTCTTTCGCGGCAGCACCGACAACGCGGCAAAGCTGATCGTTTGGGTTCGGACCGGAGGAGACAATCAACGATTTCAGTTCAGAGCACCTCGGACCAGTAACGGCGGAGTATTCCAGAACAAATTCGAGATCGTGGCAAAGAACAGCGGAAAATGCTTGGACGTCCAGGGGTTTGGGACTCATGACGGGGCCAGGATCATACAGTGGCCCTGCCACGGTGGATCCAACCAGCTGTGGTACCTGGAGCGCCGCGCAGATAACACGTGGCAAATCCGCTCGTACCACAGCCATAAGTGCCTCGATGCCCACAACCCAGCCCTGACCGCACCTAGCCAGGGAACGCACCTGCAGCAGTGGTCCTGCATCGGCGGCAAGAACCAATCCTGGCGACTCCTCTCGACCGGTTGACGGTTGACGGTTGACGGTTGACTGTTGCCCCACCTTCGGCCATTTCCGCCCGAGTGCGGAAGGCCGAGGCGGAGCGCTGCCCCCCTCGATGCTGCGGATAGGCCGGCTCGGCGCCGCCCTGGGCCTGTACCTGTCCTGTCCGGGGTTGCTGGGCTCAGCCTTTGAGGCAGCCCGAGCCACTGATGCCGAGAACGGCGACGGCGTTGCCACAGACAGTGATCAGAATCGAAATAGGCGCGATGACCTGATTGCCGCCCAGGATGGAGCCGTTGCCTGAAGTGACGCCGTACTCGACCCCTACAGCCGAGGCGCCTCCAGAGCCGGCCAGCAGCATGGCCATCGCGGCTCCGGCCACGATGAGTGCGCGAGATGCTCGCATAGTTCCTCCTGGGCAAGGGCGTTCGGACCGTGCCCTCGTAGTCCTGTGCTGCCGCACGAGTCGAGAAACGTTCGGTACCGAACGCGGTTGGGCGCCTTGGAGTGCGTTCCAGCGCAAGGGGTTCGCCGTGACGCCGTGTCGACCCGGTGCAGACTTCGCACCCCGAGCGGACGCCCTGTCAGGCGTGATCTGCCTCATCCGAAGTGTTGAGGATGTTCACGTCCCGAAACAGTGCGGACGGGCACCCGTGAGACACCGCGGCAACCTGCCCCGGCTGGGCCTTTCCGCAGTTGAAAGCCCCACCCAGCACGTAGGTCCGGGGTCCTCCGACCGCCTCCATGGAGCCCCAGAACTCGGGGGTGACTCCCTGGTAGGCAACATCCCGGAGCTGCCCGGCCAGGCGGCCGTTGCGGATCGCGTAGGCCCTCTGCTGCGTGAATTGAAAGTTGTACCGCTGCATATCGATCGACCACGACCGGTCGCCGACCACGTAGATGCCGTTGTCGACCCCGGAGATGAGCTCCTGCGTCGACGGCCCGTCCGGCGCGGGCCGCAGCGAGACGTTCGCCATCCGCTGCACGGGCACGTGCGAGGGCGAGTCGGCGTACGCGCAGCCGTTGGACCGCCCCAGTCCGGTGAGGCTCGCGATCCGCCGGTCCGTCTGGTAGCCGACGAGGACGCCGTCCCTGACCAGGTCCCAGGACTGGCCCGCGACGCCCTCGTCGTCGTACCCGACGGTCGCCAGGCCGTGCTCGGCGGTGCGGTCCCCGGTCACATTCATGATCTTCGAGCCGTACTTGAGCGTGCCCAGCAGGTCGGGCGTCGCGAACGAGGTGCCCGCGTACGCGGCCTCGTAGCCCAGCGCCCGGTCCAGCTCGGTGGCGTGGCCGATGGACTCGTGGATGGTCAGCCACAGGTTGGACGGGTCGACCACCAGGTCGTACGAGCCCGCCCGCACGCTCGGCGCGCGCATCTTCTCGGCGAGCAGCGAGGGGATCTCCGCCAGCTCGGCGTCCCAGTCCCAGCCGCCCGTGCCCGTCAGGTACTCCCAGCCCCGCCCGACGGGTGGCGCGAGGGTGCGCATGGAGTCGAATCCGCCCGTGGCCTCCTCCACCGCGACGGCCGTGAGCTGCGGGTGCAGCCGCACGCGCTGCTGGGTGGTCGTCGTTCCGGCGGAGTCCGCGTAGAACTTGTTCTCGTGCACGGTCGTCAGCGTCGCGTCCACGTGCGTGACGCCCTCCGCCCTGAGCAGCCGCTCGCTCCACTCCCCGAGCAGCCCCGTCTTCTCGGCGTCCGGCACCGTGAAGGGGTCGATGTCGTACGCCGACACCCACGTCCGCTCCTCGTGCACCGGCTCGTCCGCCAGCTCCACCCTCTCGTCGGACCCGGCGGCGGCGATGACCTTGGCCGACAGCTTCGCCATCGCCACCGCCTGCGACGCCACCCGCGCCGCGGCGTCCATCGTCAGATCCACACCCGAGGCGAAGCCCCACGTCCCACCGTGCACCACACGCACCGCGTATCCCAGGTCGGTGGCGTCCGAGGACCCCGACGGCCGGGCGTCCCGCAACCGCCACGAGGCGCTGCGCACCCGCTCGAAGCGGAAGTCCGCGTGCTCGGAACCCAGCGCCCGCGCCCGCGCGAGGGCCGCGTCGGCCAAGGGGCGCAGCGGCAGCGCGAGAAACGAAGGGTCGATTTCATGCGGCACGGTCCACTCTCCTTCTCGGTGTGTGTCCGCAGTGAACCATGCCGTCGGCGGCCCGCGGCCGGGCAACCGGCGTACCCGGTTCTGTAGAGATCCAACAGGGACTGCGGGCCGCCCCTGTCGCAGGTCGATTGTCTCTTCCGCGACCTCTACCTATACGTTCGGTGTATTCAGCAACACCTATTGGAACGAAACGGAAGGGTGATCCTTTGAGCCGCTCGGTTCTCGTCACCGGAGGAAACCGTGGCATCGGCCTCGCTATCGCCCGCGCGTTCGCCGAAGCGGGCGACAAGGTCGCCATCACCTACCGCTCGGGGGAACCGCCCGCCGGCTTCCTCGCCGTGAAGTGCGACATCACGGACTCGGAGCAGGTCGAGCAGGCCTACAAGGAGATCGAGGAGAAGCAGGGCGCGGTCGAGGTGCTGGTGGCCAACGCCGGCGTCACCCGCGACCAGCTGCTGCTGCGCATGTCGGAGGAGGACTTCTCCTCGGTGGTGGAGACCAACCTCACCGGCACCTTCCGGGTCGTCAAGCGCGCCTCGAAGGGCATGCTGCGCGCCCGCAAGGGCCGCGTCGTGCTGATCTCTTCCGTCGTCGGCCTGATGGGCTCGCCCGGCCAGGCGAACTACGCGGCCTCCAAGGCCGGCCTCGTCGGCTTCGCCCGCTCGCTCGCCCGCGAGCTGGGCTCCCGCAACATCACCGTCAACGTCGTCGCGCCCGGGTTCGTGGACACCGACATGACCCGCGTGCTCACCGACGAGCAGCGCGCGGGAATCGTCGGCAACGTCCCGCTGGGCCGCTACGCGCAGCCCGAGGAGATCGCCGCCTCGGTCCGCTTCCTCGCCTCCGAGGACGCCGCATACATCACCGGAGCCGTCATTCCTGTCGACGGCGGATTGGGCATGGGTCACTGATCGCCATGAGTGGAATCCTCGCAGGCAAGCGCATCCTCGTCACGGGTGTCCTCACCGAGTCCTCGATCGCCTTCCAGGCGGCGAAGGTCGCCCAGAACGAGGGCGCCGAGGTCATCCTGACCGGCTTCGGCCGGCTGTCGCTGGTCGAGCGCATCGCCAAGCGGCTGCCCAAGCCGGCGCCCGTCATCGAGCTGGACGTCACCAACCAGGAGCAGCTCGACGGGCTGGCCGACAAGGTCCGTGAACTCCAGGGTGACAACGCCGGTCTCGACGGCATCGTGCACTCCATCGCCTTCGGCCCGCAGGGCGCCTTCAAGTTCCTGGAGGCGACCTGGGAGGACGTCTCCACGGCGGTACAGGTCTCGGCCTACTCGTACAAGGCGCTGGCCATGGCCTGCCTGCCGCTGATGCCGCAGGGCGCCTCGGTCGTCGGCCTGACCTTCGACGCGCAGATCGCCTGGCCGAAGTACGACTGGATGGGCGTGGCCAAGGCGGCCCTCGAGGGCACCAACCGCTACCTGGCCCGTGACCTCGGCCCCAAGGGCATCCGCTGCAACCTGGTCTCCGCCGGCCCCATCAAGTCGATGGCCGCCAAGTCCATCCCGGGCTTCGAGGAGCTCGCGGACGTATGGAACCACCGCGCCCCCATCGGCTGGGACCTGGCCGACCCCGAGCCGGCCGGCCGCGGCGTGGTCGGTCTGCTGTCGGACTTCTTCCCCCGCACCACGGGCGAGATCGTGCACGTCGACGGTGGCGTGCACATGATGGGCGCCTGACCGCCCCGAACGCCGCCGAACGGCGCCGACGAATGAACCGGTGCGCCGACGCGTGAACCGATGCCCGTCCCGGAACCCCCCGGGACGGGCATCGCGCGTTCCCGGGTCGTGCGGCGCGGCATACGCCCGCACACTGGGGTTCCAGGGAGGAGGTACGGGCCATGCGCTTCCCCGCTCGCCGCACGGCGGCGCTGCTCCTGCTGGCGACCGTAGCCCTCGGTGGTGCGCCGACCGCGAGCGCCGCTCCCGCCGGACCCGTGGCGCCGGAAGCCCCGCACGAGGCGGAGTGCCACACCCGCGTCCACGGGTCCCACGCCACCACCCACTGCTTCAACGGCAATGCCGTACTCGACCGCGTCCAGCTGCACCTGGAGTGCGCCCGCTGGTGGGACCCCGCCATGGACACCGCGCCCGTCACCGTCGGACCCGCCCGCCACGTCACGCTCGCCCAGCGCTGCTGGCTGGGGATACGCCGCGCCTGGGTGACCCATACGCCCGGATGACGGCGGTCCGCAAGGGGGTGGGAGACTGGTGCCATGCCCGTCCTCGACGAGAACCCCAAGAACGGCCAGAAGGCCCTGCTGACCATCCTCGGCGTGATGCTCGGCATCACCGTCGTCATCAGCGTGATCGCGACGATCGCCTCTCCCTGACGCCTCTTCCCTGACGCCTCTCCCCGACCCGCGCGGCGGCGCCGCAGGCCCGCTGCCCGGGGTGGGGCTGCCCCCACCGTCCCCTAGGGGGACGGCGTCAGGGGTAAGTGGGTGGGTTGCCGGATGGGCGGCGCGAGGTGCTCTTTGTAGGTTCGTAGGACACCGCGACGTGGCGGTGAACCGAACGCTCGGAGGCGATCCGCATGTCCGCCGGCAGGCAGGTCCCTACCCCCGCCAGCTCCCGGGCCCGGCCGCAGACCCGGCTGCCGTGGTGGGCCCTGGCGCTGCCCATAGCCGCGTTCGTCGCGCTGTTCTGCCTGCCGGCGTCGCCCGCCTCGGCGGACAGTGGCCCGGGCGCCGGGGGCGGCTCGATGGCGCGCGTGGTCCAGCTCGTGCGGCACTCGGCCGAGCGCCTGGCGCCGTGAGCGCCCGCGTGCGAGGGGCCGCCACCCTGCGGGGGTAAGCCTGCCAACACCCCGCGCCTCACCGTGCGTTTCATGCGAAGCTGGACGGCATGAGCTCCGAGACGACCCGCAGGATCATCATCCTCCGGCACGCCAAGGCCGAATGGTCGGACGAGTCCGACCACGAACGGCCGCTCGCCGACCGTGGACGCAAGGACGCCCCCGTCGCGGGCCGCCGGCTCGCCGGTTCCGGCATCACCCCCGACCTGGCCCTGTGCTCGACTTCCGCCCGCACCCGGGAGACCTGGAAGCTCGCCGTCCACGAGCTGCCGGAGCGCCCCCGGACGGTCTACGAGGACCGGATGTACGAGGCCTCGCTCGGCGAGCTGATCGCGCTGCTCAACGAGGTCTCCGACGAGGTGGACGACGTGGTGCTCATCGGGCACAACCCCGGCATGCACGCCCTGGCCGACGCGCTGGCCGGCGAGTCCGAGGGCGACCTGCTGCCGCGGATGAACCGTTCCGGCTTCCCCACGGCCGCGATCGCGGTGCTCGAGTTCAGCGGCTCGTGGAAGACCGTCGAGCACGGTGCGGCCCGCCTGGTCGCCTTCTGGGCCCCGCACGAGTAGGACGTACGGTGACGACCGGAAGTGCGGCCGCCCGCGTCCCCGGCACCCTCACTCGTGGGTGTTGGCCGCCTCGACCTCTTCGCGGGTGACGCCCAGCAGATACAGCACGGTGTCCAGGAAGGGCACGTTCACGGCGGTGTGCGCCGCCTCCCGCACCACGGGCTTGGCGTTGAAGGCGACACCCAGACCCGCCGCGTTGAGCATGTCCAGGTCGTTCGCCCCGTCGCCGACCGCGACCGTCTGCGACAGCGGTACCCCGGCCTCCGCCGCGAAGCGGCGCAGCAGCCGGGCCTTGCCCGCCCGGTCCACGATCTCCCCGGTCACCCGGCCGGTCAGCTTGCCGTCGACGATCTCCAGCGTGTTGGCGGACGCGAAGTCCAGGCCCAGCCGCTCCCGCAGATCGTCCGTGACCTGCGTGAAGCCGCCGGAGACCACCCCGACCTGGAAACCGAGCCGCTTCAGGGTCTTGATCAGGGTCCGGGCGCCCGGCGTGAGCCGCACCTCGGCCCGTACCTTCTCCACCACCGACTCGTCGAGCCCCGCCAGTAGCGCCACCCGCTCGTGCAGCGACTGCTCGAAGTCCAGCTCGCCCCGCATCGCCCGCGCCGTCACCCCGGCCACCTCGGCCTCGCAGCCGGCGTGGGCCGCGAAGAGCTCGATGACCTCGTCCTGGATGAGGGTGGAGTCCACGTCCATCACCACCAGCCGCTGCGCCCGCCGCTGCAGACCGGCCGCCACGACGGCCACATCCACGCCCAGCGCCGCCGATTCGGTGGCCAGCGCGGTGCGCAGCTTCTCCGTCTCCGTGCCGGAGACCGCGAACTCCACCGCCGTCACCGGGTACTTGGCGAGCCGGAAGATGCGGTCGATGTTGCCGCCGGTGTCGGTGATGCAGGCGGCGATGGCGGCCGTCGACTCGGCGGTGAGCGGGTGGCCGAGCACGGTGACATGGGAACGGCCCGTACCGCGCGGCCTGTTGTCGCCCCGGCCCGAAATGATCTCGGTCTGCAGGTGCATCGAGTCCGCCCAGCTGTGCACCGTGGCCCGCAGGTCACCCTCGGTCACGCCGTCCCCCGAGGGAGCGGTGACCAGCGCGCACAGGGTGATCCGGCCACGGGTGACGATCTGCTCGATGTCTATGACGTCCACGGCGTAGGCGGCGAGGGTGTCGAACAGCCCGGCGGTGATGCCCGGCCGGTCCTTCCCGAAGATCTTGACGAGGAGGGTGGGGACATCGTCGCCGGTGACGGCGGTGACAGGCGGGGTCTGCGATGCGCTCATGGTGATGCCTACGGTATCGGGCTCCGGGCCGGACCCGTACACGTGTCCCGCTGGGCGGAACGAGAACCGGCCCGTCCGGCGTTCGAGGACCGGGGGTCCGGGGGCGGAGCCCCTGAGGCACCTCCCAGCGGTAGCTGGGGGAGGGAAGGCGCGGGGAGAGGAAAGGTCCCTACCCGCGGCGCCCACCGAGCGGCGGTGGCGGCCGGTCGTCCGGCGGGGGCACCGGCGAGGAGCCGTACCGGTACCCGGGCCGCTGCGGCGGCCGCCGCAGCCGTGGCGGAGGCCCGGGGGCACGGCTCGTCTGCGTCGGCGCACTGAATGGATCCTCCCCCGGCGGCCGCAGATACGGATTCGTCTCGTCCCGCGCGGGCCGGTAACCCGGCGACGGCGTGTACGGCCCCGGCCGGTACGCCAGGTCGGGGTAGGTACGACCGTCCGGCCGCGGCCCCCGGGCCCAGGGCGAGGCCCGCCGGCCCGCCGCGCCCGTCGCGCACGCCAGCAGCCCGCCGGCCACCCCGGCGCCGAACCCCCACACCGCGCCCAGCGCCGCCGCGTACGGCACGCTCCCACCGAGCTCCAGACCCGCCCCCATGGCGTCGATGCCCAGCACCGACAGACTCGCGTCCGCCCGCACCCGGGTCGTCAGCGTCAGCAGCGGCAGCGCCACGGCCGCGGCCGCCCCCAGCGCCGCCCCGCACCGCGCGGCGAACGCCACCGGGCGCTCCTCGCCGCTGGGCGTACGGGCCGCCGTGAGCACCCCGGCCGTCAGCATCAGCAGCGCGCACGCCACCGGCAGCAGCCACACCAGCGGTTGCAGCTCCGCCAGCCGGCCCACCGTCACGGCCCGGTCCGTACCGCCGCGCAGCACGTCGTCGATCGGGTGCGGCAGCACCTGCAGCAGCGACCCGCTCGCCGAGCCCCGCAAGGGCACGAACAGTCCCAGCGGCACCCCGAGCCACACCCCGTTCGGCGCCCCGAGCAGCGCGGCACCGATCACCCGGCGGGGGTGGCCGTCGCCCGCGGCCGCGGTCACCGCCGCCGCCAGGCCGGCCACGACGGACAGCACCAGCACGGAACACAGCGCCGAGGCCGCCGGGCGGACAGTCCGGTGCGCCGCCCGCACCGCGCGCGGCAGCGGGGCCCGGCGGGCCACCAGCAGCGTGATCAGCAGGACCGCGAGCACCCAGACCAGCCCGCCCAGCAGCGACGGCCCGGCCTGTACGGAGAAGCCGACGGAGGCCTTGGCGTCGGCCAGGCCCGCGATCCGGTCCGGCAGACCGCCGCCGATGTCCCCGATGTCCCCGAGGCCCGGTATCTCCAGCCGCGGCCTCTTGTTCCCGCTCCCCGGGCCGCCGAGGCCCAGCCCGCCGCCGTCGATGGTGACCGTGGAGGAGCCCGCCCAGGCGAGCCCGCCGAGAAGCAGCAGGAACAGGGCGGCCACCGCGCCCGCCCGCGCGGCCAGCTCCCCGCCGCGCACGGTCGCCCCCAGGCCGCGCAGGGACCGGGCGAAGACCCAGCCGAGCAGCAGCGCCCCCGTCAGGCTCACGCCCAGTGGCGCGATGTCGATGCTGGTGTGCGCCCCCGCGCCTGTCAGCCCGAACGCCTCGACCGAGCCCGAGGGGGTGACCGAGCCGCCGACCGCGAGGACGACCACTGCCGCGGTCATCGGCCCCAGCGAGCCCGCCACATCCGCGCCCAGGAGGTGCAACCCCAGGGCCGCGACCCCGGCCATGGTCAGAAAAGACCAGCTCACAGCGGCTATCGCGGTGAGAAGCAGGTCCGCGCCCCATGCCGCGCGCCTGCTGCTGCCCATGGTCATCACGGCCCCCCGGGTGCCTGCCAGTGCCCGGATGCTCATGATCCGTACGCATCCATCGCATCCCGGGCCGGTTACTACTGTCGGGGCGGGTTTCGTATCGGTCAACGGCGCCTGTTACAGGCCCGGTACACGGTCGCGTCACTCCCGACTTCCGGTTGGGGGACTGCGCCTGAAATAGTTCCTCCCGATGTTCGCCATCCCTAGACTCCCCATGCAGGGGGCTCATCGGGGGACAAGTAGTGGGGCATGGAGTGCCGGAACTCGTACTGGAATTGAACGGACAGACCTGGACGTTGGACCCGTCCCGGTCATACACCCTCGGACGTGATCCGCAGGGTGACATGGTGCTGGAGGACGCCCGCGTCTCCTGGCGGCACGCCACCATCCGTTGGGGCGGCCACAGCTGGGTCATCGAGGACCACGGCAGCACCAACGGCACCTATGTGCAGGGCCAGCGGATCCACCAGATGGAAATCGGCCCGGGCTCGGACGTGCATCTCGGCAACGCGACGGACGGCCCGCGGCTGAACCTGTCCGGCGCCGCGGCGGCCCCGGCCGCGGACCTCTACAGCGCGCAGACGGCGCTGGCATCGCCCCTGGAGCAGGGCCAGCAGGCCCCGCAGCAGTACCAGCAGCCGGGCCGGCAGGGCCACCCCGGGCAGCCGGCCGCCGGCCACGGCTGGCCCGGGCAGCAGTACCAGCACCCCCCGCAGCAGCAGGGATCCTGGCAGCAGCAGGAAGCGCAGCAGTCGTACGTCCCGCAGCAGGCCGCACCGTCCCCGCAGGCACCGGGCGGCGCCGCGGGCGCACCGCCGGTCTACGGCGACCGCAGCCCGACCAGCTTCCATCAGATGGCCGTGGGCCGGGTGATGCGCATCGGTCGTGCGCTGGACAACGAGCTGGTCGTCTCCGACCTCCAGGTCTCCCGGCACCACGCCGAGTTCCGCGCCACCGCCGGCGGCTTCGAGATCGTCGACCTCGGCAGCCACAACGGCACCTATGTCAACGGTCAGCCGGTCCGCCAGCAGGTCATCGGCCCCAACGACATCGTCGGTGTCGGTCACTCCACCTTCCGGCTGGTCGGCGACCGGCTCGAGGAGTTCGTCGACACCGGTGACGTCTCCTTCTCCGCCCGCCACCTCACGGTGACCGTCGAGGGCGGCAAGCAGATCCTCAAGGACGTCTCCTTCGGCGTCCCCGAGAAGTCGCTGATCGCCGTCATCGGCCCCTCCGGTTCCGGAAAGTCCACGCTGCTCAAGGCGCTGACCGGCTACCGGCCCGCCAACCAGGGCGACGTCCTCTACGACAACCGCAACCTCTACAAGCAGTTCGCCGAGCTGCGCCAGCGCATCGGTCTGGTCCCGCAGGACGACATCCTGCACAAGGAACTCACCGTCCGTAAGGCGCTGCGCTACGCGGCCAAGCTCCGCTTCCCCGGCGACACCGCGGCCTCCGAGCGCGAGGCCCGCATCGACGAGGTGCTGCGCGAGCTCAAGCTCGACATCCACAAGGACAAGAAGATCACCGCGCTCTCCGGCGGCCAGCGCAAGCGCGTCTCGGTCGCACTGGAGCTGCTGACCAAGCCCTCGCTGATCTTCCTGGACGAGCCCACCTCCGGCCTCGACCCGGGCATGGACCGCGACGTCATGCAGTTGCTGCGCGGCCTGGCCGACGACGGCCGCACGGTCCTGGTGGTCACCCACTCGGTCGCCGAGCTCGCGCTCTGCGACAAGCTGCTCGTCATGGCACCGGGCGGCTCGGTCGCCTACTTCGGCCCGCCGGAGGAGGCGCTCAACTTCTTCGGCTACGAGACGTGGGCGGACGTCTTCTCGGCCTTCGAGAACTACCGCGACTACGACTGGTCGGGCCGCTGGCGCGGCTCGCAGCACTACCAGATGTACGCCGCCGACATCGATGCCGTCGCCCCCCAGTCCGTACACGTACAGCCGCAGATGGTGCGCCCGCCCAAGGCCCAGAGCTGGGGCTCGCAGCTGTGGACGCTGATGCGCCGGTACGTCTCGGTCATCGCCTCCGACCGCGGTTTCATCGGCCTGATGCTGTTCCTCCCGGCCGTCCTCGGCGGGGTGAGCACGGTGATCCCGTCCGACTTCGGGCTCGCCGCACCGAGCAAGGGCCACTTCAACCAGGACGCCGGCACGATCATGCTGATCCTCGCGGTCGGCGCGTGCTTCTCCGGTGCGGCCAACTCCGTCCGTGAGCTGATCAAGGAACGGGTCATCTACGAGCGGGAGCGGGCCGTCGGCCTGTCCCGGTCCGCGTACCTGATGTCCAAGGTCGTCGTCCTCGGCCTGATCACCGCGGTGCAGGCCGTCATGATCTCGGCGATCGGCTTCTCGGTGCGGAAGCTGCCGACGGAGGGTGTGGTCCTCAAGGCCCTGCCCGCCGTCGAGCTCTGCCTGGTGATCACCGCGCTGGGCTTCACCTCGATGATGATCGGCCTGGTCATCTCGTCCCTGGTGAAGACGTCCGAGAAGACCATGCCGCTGCTGGTGATGTTCGCGATCGTCCAGGTCGTCTTCACGGGCATCATGTTCAAGATCTACGATTCTCCGGGCATCGAGCAGGTCGCCTGGCTGATGCCGGCCCGCTGGGCCATCGCCGCGGCCGGCGCCACCCTGGACCTCTCGCACATCATGGCCCCGTTCGACAAGAACGCCCCCACCAACTTCGACCCGCTCTGGGAGCACACCGCCGCGCAGTGGGGCATCGACATGATCGCCCTCATCGCCATCGGCGTCCTGTGCGGCTTCGTGGTCGCGCGCCTGCTGCGCCGCCACGAGCCCGAGGTGATGCGCAAGTAACGGCCGGCACCGCACACGCCGAAGGGCGGCACCCTGAACGGGTGCCGCCCTTCGGCGTGTGCGGTGTTCTCAGCGCCGGGAAGAGGCCGGACTCAGTACGCCGAGTTGACGTTGTCCATGGAGCCGTAGACCTTCCACGCGTAGTTGCACGCGGCGGTGATGTTGGCGACCGGGTCGTAGATGTTCCAGGAGGTGCCGTCGACGTGGTACGCCTTGAAGGTCGGGTCGATCACCTGGAGCAGGCCCTTGGAGGGGATGCCGGCGGCGGCGTTGGAGTCCCAGTTGTTGATGGCGTTGGGGTTGCCGGTCGACTCCCGCATGATGTTGCGGTAGATGCCGTTGTAGCTGCCCGGGATGCCCTTGGTCTTCATGACGTCCATCGCCTCCTTGATCCAGCCGTCAAGGTTGTTGGCGTAGGTCTTGGGCGCCGGGGCAGGAGCGGCCTGGACGGGCTTGCGCGCCTGCGAGCGGCTCGCGGCCTCCTTGTCGGCACGCTCCTTGTCGGCCTTCGCCTTGGCGGCGGCCTCGGCGTCGGCCTTCTTCTTGGCCTCGGCCTGGGCCTTGGCCTGCTTGGCGGCGTTGTCCGACTGCTTGGTCAGCTCGTTCTGCTGCGTCTCACCGAAGGAGGAGGCGTTCCAGGCGACCGGCTTCACGGCGACGGTCTGCTCGGCGTCGGCGGAGCCGTTCGGGACGACTGCGAAGGCCAGGGCTGCGGCACCGGCCGCGGCGATGCCGGCGGCGGAGAACTTGTGGGTCTTCGTGAGACGGCTATAACCGGAGATGGGGGAGCGCATATGAGCTGAACCTCTTCCAATCGCGTGAGTCGCAGTGGCCCGGATCGGCGCGAAAAAAGCGCCGCGTCGATTCGACGGCGCCCTGCGGCTGGGCAATTGTTAGCGGCTGCAAAAACGTGTGGCAAAGGTGCGATGTACTACCTCGCTTCGTTGTAAGGGCCGGGACGAAGGTCCCGGCAGGGCGCCCCCGTGCCTGCTCGGAGGGTGACTTATGGCCGCTTTATGGTCGTACTAGGCGGCTTCGTACGTGATGTGCGTCCCATGAGCGGGCTCACACCGCAGGGCGCTCGCGCTCACGCGGTGTGGCCGCTACTGTGCGGAGCGTTTGCTAACGGAAAATGCGCGAGGGCGGAGGTGCG
This sequence comes from Streptomyces sp. NPDC026206, assembly GCF_040638465.1. NCBI lineage: Bacteria > Bacillati > Actinomycetota > Actinomycetes > Kitasatosporales > Streptomycetaceae > Streptomyces > Streptomyces sp. NPDC026206. The sequence goes on along the minus strand of NZ_JBEZYL010000012.1, from coordinate 12,134 downwards.
GTCAGACCTCCACCAGCACCTGGTCCAGGCTCTTGCGCACCAGGTCCGGGACCTCGCAGTCCGGGGCCGGGTAGCCCACCGGGATCACCGCGAACGCCTTCTCGTTCACCGGCCGCCCCAGCACCTGGGAGAGGAAGCGCATCGGGCTCGGCGTGTGCACCAGGGCCGCGAGCCCCGAAAGGTGCAGGGCGGACAGCAGCATCCCCACCGCGATGCCGACCGACTCGTCCACGTAGTAGTGCTTGCGCCTGCCGCCGTCCTCGCCGAGCCAGTACCGCTGCTGGAAGACCACGATCAGCGCGGGCGCGTCCGTCAGGTGCGGCTTGACCTCGTCCGTGCCCAGCGGCCGCAGCGCCGCCAGCCACTCCTCGCCGAGCCGCCCCTCATAGGAGAGGCGTTCCTCCTCCTCCGCGGCCTGACGGATGCGCCGCCGCACCCCGGGGTCCTTGACGAGGACGAACGTCCATGGCTGCTGATGCGCCCCGGAGGGGGCGGTGGCGGCACACGCGATCGCGTCCCGCACCACCTGCTCCGGTACGGGGTCGGGGGAGAACCGCCGCACGGTCCGCCGCCGCTCCATCCGCTCCCGCAGGGCGGCCGCACGGGCCAGGGACTCCTCGGCGGGCATCCGCTCGGGGCGGTAGGGCACCGGCCGGTAGGGATCGCCGTGAGTGGGTGTCCACTGCGTTGGTATAGACATGCCCGGAGTCTGCCCGCACCGCACGCCGATGAGGCGTACATGGCGAAACTCGGTCCCGCGGCCCCGCCCGAAGGCCCTTCGGCCTAGGCCTCCCGCCCCACGGCCCTGCCACCGCAGGCCCGATACCCCGCCCCCCGCCCCTGGGTACCGTGAGGCCATGACCAACGGCCCACGCTCCGGCCTGACCGCCGTGAGCACCGCGCTCCTCGCCATGAGCCGGCACCTGGAGGTGCGCGACGTCCTCCAGACGATCGTCGCCTCCGCCCGCGAGCTCCTCGACGCCGAGTACGCCGCCCTCGGCGTCCCCGACGACCACGGAGGCTTCGCCCAGTTCGTCGTCGACGGCATCGACGACGAACAGTGGAAGGCCATCGGCCCGCTGCCGCGCCAGCACGGCATCCTCGCCGCCATGCTCCAGGAGGCCACCCCCCAGCGCCTGGCCGACGTCCGCAAGGATCCCCGCTTCGAGGGCTGGCCCACCGCCCACCCCGACATGAGCGACTTCCTCGGCATGCCGGTCGCCGACGGCGAGGAGATCCTCGGTGCCCTGTTCCTCGCCAACAAGCGGTGCTCCCCCGGGGCGGCACCGCCGGATCCCGTGTGCCCCGCGACCGAGGACGGCTGCGCCTTCACCGCCGAGGACGAGGAGCTCCTGCGCGTCCTCGCCCAGCACGCCGCCATAGCCCTCACCAACGCCCGCCTGTACGAGCGCAGCCGCGAGCTGACCATCGCCGGGGAGCGGGCCCGCCTCGCCCACGAGCTCCACGACGCCGTCTCCCAGAAACTCTTCTCCCTGCGCCTGACCGCCCAGGCCGCCACCGCCCTGGTCGACCGCGACCCCGCCCGCGCCAAGGGCGAGCTGCACGAGGTCGCCCGGCTCGCCGCGGAGGCCGCCGACGAACTGCGCGCCGCGGTGGTGGAGCTGCGCCCCGCGGGCCTCGACGAGGACGGGCTCGTCGCCACCCTGCGTACCCAGGTCAACGTCCTCGACCGGGCCCACGCGGCCCGCGTCACCTTCACCGCCCACGGCCTGCGCGCCCTGCCGGCCGCCCAGGAGGAGGCGTTGCTGCGCGTCGCGCAGGAGGCCCTGCACAACGCCCTGCGCCACTCCGGCGCCGCCACCGTCGACGTCACCCTCGCCCGCCTCGGGCACGGCGCGGCCCTGCGCGTGACCGACGACGGCGACGGCTTCGATCCCTCCGCCGTCCGCCGGGCCGGCCGCCACCTGGGCCTGGTGTCCATGCGGGACCGGGCGGGCGGGGTCGGCGGCACGCTCACCGTTGTCTCGGAGCCCGGCAAGGGCACCACGATCGAAATGGAGGTGCCCGGTGGCTGAGGAACGGATCGTCAAGGTGCTCCTGGTCGACGACCACCAGGTGGTCCGCAGGGGACTGCGTACCTTCCTGGAGGTCCAGGGCGACATCGAGGTGGTGGGGGAGGCCGCGGACGGCGCCGAGGGCGTCGACCGCGCCGAGGAGCTGCGCCCGGACGTCATCCTCATGGACGTGAAGATGCCCGGCACGGACGGCATCGAGGCACTGCGCAGGCTCCGGGAGCTGGCCAACCCCGCCAGGGTGCTGATCGTCACCAGCTTCACCGAGCAGCGCACGGTCATCCCCGCCCTGCGGGCCGGAGCTGCGGGCTACGTCTTCAAGGACGTCGACCCCGACGCCCTGGCCGGTGCCATCAGGTCCGTGCACGCCGGGCACGTACTGCTGCAGCCCGAGGTGGCCGACGCCCTGCTCTCCCGGGACGAGGCGGGCGGCGGGGGGCAGGGGAGGGGCAACGCGCTCACCGACCGGGAGCGCGAGGTGCTCGCCCTGATCGCGGACGGCCGGTCCAACCGCGAGATCGCGCGGGCGCTCGTGCTGTCCGAGAAGACCGTCAAGACGCACGTCTCGAACATCCTGATGAAGCTCGACCTCGCCGACCGTACGCAGGCGGCGCTGTGGGCCGTCCGCCATGGCATAGGGGCCTGAGAGCGCACTGCGCGGGCGGTAACGGAACGTCGCGTTCTGATCAGAGATTCATGCGGTCGTGTGATAACCCGTCTGATGGCGCAACCCGAATGGCCCTGACCCGTTCTCCATGGCGTAACCGCGGCTGCCGGCCGTGGCGACGCTCTGGCAACACTCTCAGGAAGGTCATTGGAAGAGTGAAGAACATCAAGAAGGCCGCTGCTGTCACGCTCGCCGTGGGCGGTCTCGCCCTCGCCGGTGCTGGTGCCGCTTCCGCGCACGGCGGCGGGCACGTCGGCGCGCTCGCCGAGTCGAAGGGCAACCCGGGCATTGCCTCCGGCAACGTCATCCAGGTGCCGGTCGAGGTGCCCGTGAACCTCTGCAACAACACCCTCAGCGTGGTCGGCTCCTTCAACACGTCGGCGGGCAACACCTGCGTCAACGAGTAATCAGGCGCGACCCGCCCAGTCGGGCGGTCGGCTCCGCTCCGGCGGAGCCGACATCCGAGGGTGATCAATCGTCCGAATGAGGGCAAAAACCGCCGATGGCCGTGCCATCGGCGGTTCATTGGCGTTCATCAGTGCAGGGCCCGTGGCAGGGCCCGACCAGGTCAGTCATCAAAAGGAAGACCACCACATGAACACTGCCAAGAAGGCCGCCCTCGCTCTGGCCGCCGCAGGTGTCGCCCTCGGTGCCTCCGTCGTGCCCGCCGTCGCCTACGACGGAGACGACTTCGCCGGTTCGCAGGCCTCGGGTGTCACGCAGGGCTCGCCGGGCGTTGTGTCGGGCAACGTCATCCAGGTGCCGATCGACATCCCGATCAACATCTGCGGCAACACCATCGACATCATCGCCCTCCTGAACCCGACCTTCGGGAACACCTGCGTGAACAACTCTCCCCGGAGGGAAGTCCACCACGAGGAGATCCACCACGAGAGCGTCCGTCACCACGAGGGCCGCCACCACGACAGTGGTCACCACGAGGACGGTCACCACGACGGCGGCCACGACGACGGCCGTCACTGATCGACGCCCCGCGTCCCACCGGTGACGCGCGGATGTGCAGGAAAAGGCCCCGCGGACCGACAGGTCCGCGGGGCCTTTCCTCTTGTGTGCCCGGCAGGCGCCGTCGGCGCCGTCAGTGCCCCCGCCGGTCCCGCTCCTCGACCATCGCGTTGTACGCGGCCACCTGCGCCCGCCGGGCCGTGCGCTCCACCGGCCGCAGCGCCGCCGCCCGTGCGGCGATCTCCGACGCGCTCACCGCACCACCGTGCTCACGCCCCTCGCCGTACCCCGGCTCGTACGCGATGGAGATCAGCGCCCCCACCCGCTGCGCCAGCTCCAGCACCCGCGCCGCGCGCGACGGGTACCCCGGCGCGAGCACCTCACGCCCACGCTCGGCCCGCGCCCGGTACGCCTCCAGAGCCGCCTGCGCCACCGGGCCGGAGCCGGCCACGTCCAGCCGGGTGAGCACCTCGGTCGCCTCCCGCAGCGCCTCCGCCAGCTCCCGCTCGGCCTCCGAGAGCGACGGCACGTCCGCGGGCGGGGCGTCCTGCACGGGCAGGCAGTGCCACAGGACCTCCACGTGCACATCGCCCGCGGGCCCGGCCTCGTACACCTCCGGGACGAGCCCCAGCGCGGCACCCGGGGCCAGCACCGCCTCCTCGGCCTCCAGGGCGCGGGCGTTGAACTCCGGCGGCCCGCTCAGCCCCAGGGGGTGCCCCGGCGCCGGGAGCGCCAGCCGGAGCCCCGTCGCCCCGAGCGTCCGCAGCCGGCCCAGCGCCAGCGTGAGCCCGACCGGCCCGGACTCGCCGGGCAGACCGGTGACACGGTGGACCGCGTCACTTCCGGTGATGTGGTGAGCCGCGTCATCCGGTGCGGCAAATCCGGCAAGAAGGGCATTTCCCCACGCGGTGAGCCGTCCTGAGCGATGTTCATCGAGCATGGCCCCCAGCCTAAGGACTGGCACCGACAACCGGTGGCGTAGGTTTTTCCCTGGGGACTGCGCCGACAGGCGCAAGCGACGACGCGACTGCAATGGGAGACAACGCGCTCATGAGCGATGTGCTGGAACTGGTGGACGTATCCGTGGTCCGCGAGGGCCGGGCTCTGGTGGACCAGGTCTCCTGGTCGGTCAAGGAGGGCGAGCGCTGGGTCATCCTCGGCCCCAACGGCGCCGGCAAGACCACCCTCCTCAATGTCGCCTCCAGCTATCTCTTCCCGAGCAAGGGCACCGCCCGGATCCTCGGCGAGAAGCTCGGTGCGGTCGACGTCTTCGAGCTGCGCCCGCGCATCGGCATGGCCGGCATCGCCCTCGCCGACAAGCTGCCGCGCAGTCAGACCGTCCTGGAGACCGTCCTCACCGCCGCCTACGGCATGACGGCCACCTGGCACGAGGACTACGAGGCGGTCGACGAGCAGCGCGCCCGCGCCTTCCTCGACGTCCTGGGCATGACCGACCACCTGAACCGCAAGTTCGGCACCCTCTCCGAGGGCGAGCGCAAGCGCACCCTGATCGCCCGCGCGATGATGACCGACCCCGAGCTGCTGATGCTCGACGAGCCCGCCGCCGGCCTCGACCTCGGCGGCCGCGAGGACCTCGTACGCCGCCTCGGCCGGCTCGCCCGCGACCCGCTCGCACCCTCGATGATCATGGTCACCCACCACGTCGAGGAGATCGCCCCCGGTTTCACCCATGTCCTGATGATCCGCCAGGGCAAGGTGCTCGCCGCCGGCCCACTCGAGCTCGAACTCACCTCCCGCAACCTCTCGCACTGCTTCGGCCTGCCCCTGGTCGTCGAGCGCCGCGGCGACCGCTGGACCGCCCAGGGCCTGTCCATGTCCTGACGCCCCCGGCGCCCGGGACGCCCCCGCGCCCTGTCCGCCGAGCGGCTCGCGCCCCTACCATGACCATGTGGACACATGGGTGTGGTGGCTCGTAGCCGCCGTCGGGCTGGGCATTCCGCTGGTCGTGACCGCCATGCCGGAGTTCGGCATGTTCGCGGTCGGAGCCGTCGCCGCCGCGATCACCGCGGCCCTGCACGGCGGCATGGTGATCCAGGTCGTGGTCTTCGCCGTCGTCTCCGTCGCCCTCATCGCCGTCGTGCGCCCGATCGCCAACCGGCAGCGCTCACGCCGCCCTGTGCACAAGTCGGGCATCGACGCCCTCAGGGGCCGGCAGGCCGTCGTCCTCGAACGGGTCGACGGCAGCGGCGGCCGCATCAAGCTCGCCGGCGAGATCTGGTCGGCGCGCGCCCTCGACGACGAGCGCAGCTTCGAGGTGGGGCAGCACGTGGACGTCGTCGAGATCGACGGCGCGACGGCCGTGGTCATGTGAAGGCCGGGATCGTCGCGAAGTGGACGAGTCGGCCTCAACGCCTGCACGGCGGCACCGGCTTCTGAAAGACTCCACCACGACGATCAACGATCGGCGGTCACCGTCGCGATCGACGACACGCCTGCTGTAGACCAACGACAACGGCACGGGGAGCTGGAGCCACGATGGAACCGATCATCATCGTCCTGATCATCCTGGTGGTGCTCGTCTTCATCGCCCTCATGAAGACGGTGCAGGTCATCCCGCAGGCCAGCGCCGCCATCGTCGAGCGCTTCGGACGCTACACCCGCACCCTCAACGCGGGCCTGAACATCGTCGTCCCCTTCATCGACTCCATCCGCAACCGCATCGACCTCCGTGAGCAGGTCGTGCCGTTCCCGCCCCAGCCTGTGATCACCCAGGACAACCTCGTCGTCAACATCGACACCGTCATCTACTACCAGGTGACCGACGCCCGCGCGGCGACCTACGAGGTCTCCAGCTTCATCCAGGCCATCGAGCAGCTCACCGTCACCACCCTCCGCAACATCATCGGCGGCATGGACCTGGAGAGGACCCTGACCTCCCGCGAGGAGATCAACGCCGCCCTGCGCGGCGTCCTCGACGAGGCCACCGGCAAGTGGGGCATCCGCGTCAACCGCGTCGAGCTCAAGGCCATCGAACCGCCGACCTCCATCCAGGACTCGATGGAGAAGCAGATGCGCGCCGACCGTGACAAGCGCGCCGCGATCCTCACGGCTGAAGGCATCCGCCAGTCGCAGATCCTCACCGCGGAAGGCGAGAAGCAGTCCGCGATCCTGCGCGCCGAGGGCGAGGCCCGCGCCGCCGCGCTCCGCGCCGAGGGCGAGGCCCAGGCCATCCGCACCGTCTTCGAGTCCATCCACGCCGGCGACGCCGACGAGAAGCTCCTCGCCTACCAGTACCTGCAGATGCTCCCGAAGATCGCCGAGGGCGACGCCAACAAGCTCTGGATCGTTCCCAGCGAGATCGGCGACGCCCTCAAGGGCCTCAGTGGCGCCGTCGGCAACTTCGGCCCCATGGCGGGTGGCGGAGGCGGCGGGCCGAAGCCCGCGAAGGAGACCCCGCGCCGCGAGCGGCCCCCGATCGACTGACGGCGCGGCGGCCCCCGGCCGGCTGACGCGCGCGGCGGTCCCGGCCGGCCGAGCAGTCCCCACCGCGATCGCTTCCCGAAGGAGCGTTCCTTCCCTATCCATGCATGAGCGGTTTCGTGCATGATCAGTGCGGCCCCTCGACCTCTCACGGCGGGGAGGCGACACACTGATCTTGAAGGAGATGGCCTTGTCCATCTGGGAAGCGCTCGCGGTCTTCGCCGCCGGCATCGGCGCCGGCACCATCAACACCATCGTCGGCTCGGGCACCCTGTTCACCTTCCCGGTGCTCCTCGCCACCGGACTGCCCCCGATCACCGCCAACGTCACCAACACCCTGGGCCTGGTCCCCGGCAACTTCAGCGGCGCCATCGGCTACCGCCGCGAACTGCGCGGACAGCGCGGCCGCGTCATCCGCTTCGGCGTCACCGCGCTCATCGGCGGCCTCACCGGAGCGATCCTCCTGCTCGCACTCCCGTCGAAAGCCTTCGACGCGATCGTGCCCGCCCTCATCGCCCTCGCCCTCGTGCTGGTCATCCTCCAGCCCCGGCTCGCCCGCGCCCTCGCCCGCCGCCGCGAACGCAACGGCACCCAGGCACCCACCGACGGCGGCCCCGCCCTCCTCGCCGGACTGCTGCTGGCAAGCGCGTACGGCGGCTACTTCGGCGCGGCCCAGGGCGTCATGTACCTCTCCCTGATGGGCGTCCTCCTCAACGACGAACTCCAGCGCGTCAACGCCCTCAAGAACGTCCTCGGCGTCATCGTCAACGGCGTCGCCGCGCTCTTCTTCGTCTGCGTCGCCGACATCGACTGGACCGCCGCCCTGCTCATCGCCGTCGGCTCCACGATCGGCGGCCAGATAGGCGCGAAGATCGGCCGCCGGCTGTCACCCACGGTGCTGCGCGGCGTCATCGTCGCGGTCGGCACCGTGGCGATCGTCCAAATGCTGCTCAGATAGCGGCGCCGCGCCCCGGAGAGCCGGGGAGAGGGGGAAGGGACGGGGGTAACGCTCCGGGCCCTTCCCCCGTAGAAATCACGGGCCCGGAGCGTTCAGCAGCAGGCGCGGCCACCCGGCATGGAGCCGGACTCCGGCAGACGGCCGGCGCGAAGCGCCACACCGCCCCCGCCACTGCGGTGCCTGCTGCCTGACGGCCGCATGCGTAGCCGACAGTCAAGCAACACCACTGTGCGATCCGGAGCTGCGATGCGCAACGGAATTTCCGGACGCCCACCCGCGCCTGACGCGGTGTACGGAGCTCAGTCCGCCGCCGACGCCTCGTACTCACCGATCAGCTGCGCCCGCGCAAGCGCGTGGAACCGCAGGTGGAAGCCCACCACGGCCGGCGATGCGTCCGCGTCGGGCCCCAGCTTCTCCTGGTCCACCGCGTACACCGTGAAGACGTAGCGGTGCGGCCCGTCCCCGGGCGGCGGCGCGGCACCACCGAAGTCACGCGAGCCGTAGTCGTTGCGCGCGTGCACGGCACCCTCGGGAAGCCCCTTCATGTCACCGCTGCCCGCGCCGGTGGGAAGCTCGGTGACGGTGGCCGGGATGTCGAAGAGAACCCAGTGCCAGAATCCGCTGCCCGTGGGCGCGTCCGGGTCGAAGCACGTCACGGCGAAGCTCTTCGTCTCCGGGGGGAAACCGTCCCAGCGGAGCTCGGGCGAGAGATTGCCCCCCGCATACACCTGATCGTTCTTCAGCTTCACCCCCAGCGACACGTCTTCGCTGACCACGGCGAACGAGGGCACCTGCGGATGAAAGTCGTGGGGCAGCGGTCGTCGCTTCTGCTCGGACACGTCGGACACTGGGACACCTCCAGTACGCGCGGACAGGTCAATGCGCCAGCCTAACCAGGGCACGGCAGTACGGACTGCGACCATATGGAGTGTGCTTCATGTACTTCGACAAATCGGACGACAGCGACCGGCGCGCCACGTCATGCGCGCCCTGACCGTACTGCTGGCCGCCCTCCCCCTCCTGCTGCTGCCCGCGTGCTCGTCGGGAAGCCAGAAGACGGAGAAGAACCCCGCCGCCACGGCCACGCCGTCCACGAGAACCCCCTCCACCGCACCCGGCACGGTCCCTTCCTGGGCGAAGGGCATGAAGACCGTCCCCGAGGACCGGCTGCCGCCCGAGGCCCGCCGCACACTCGAACTCATCGCCGTCGGAGGACCCTTCCCCTACGAGAAGGACGGCACCGTCTTCGGCAACTACGAGAACCGGCTCCCCAAGCAGGCCCGCGGCTACTACCACGAGTACACCGTCCCCACCCCGGGCTCGCGCAACCGTGGCGCCCGCCGCATCATCACCGGCCAACACGCCGAGCGCTTCTACACCAGCGACCACTACCAGACCTTCGAAGCGGTGGTGCACCCATGACCAGCCTGCTGCCCGCCCCGGGACTCCCCGGAATCCTCAACGCCACCACGCCTCCCGGCGTCTACCACCTGCCCCCCACCGACGCCCCGTCACACGTCATGGCACTGGCGGCCGAAGCCGACTGGAAGGCGGCCCGGCTACGACTCGACGGCGTCCACGACAAGGCGGCCTTCCTCGACCACTGCGCAACGGACCTGGAGTTCCCCGACTGGTTCGGCCACAACTGGGACGCCCTCGCCGACTGCCTCACGGACCTCTCCTGGTGGCGCAAGGCCGGCAAATCCCGCGGCTACCTGCTGCTCGCCGAGGACTGGGGAACCTTCCGCAAGTCCGCCCCCGCCGAAGCCCGGACGGCCGAGGCGGTCCTCAGCGACGCCGTCGACTTCTGGGCCGACGACGAGGCGCCTCTGACGGTGCTGCTCGCCTGAGAACGACGCGCGAGCGCGGGGGCGCGCCGGCATATGCGCCGACGCATCCACGGGCGCACCCCCGCCCCGCCCGCATCAGAGCCAGCTGCGCCGGCCGCCGACCTCCGCCAGCCACTGGTTCAGGTAGGCCGCCCAGTCGGTCTGCGCGTACGAGTGCAGATCCACCGTGAACGACCGGTAGGTGTCACTGCCCGAGCTGAACACGCCCGGCTTCTTGTCCATCTCCAGGACGACATCCATCTCACGATCGTCCGCGACGAACGACAGCTCAACCTCGTTCAGCCCCCGGTACTGCGACGGCGCATGGAACTCGATCTCCTGGTAGAAGGGCAGCCGCTGCCGCGTCCCGCCGATGTGGCCACGCTCGAGGTCGGCGCTCTTGAAGGAGAAGCCGAGCTGCCCGAACGCGTCGAGGATGGCCTGCTGTGCCGGCATCGGGTGCACGTTCACCGGATCGAGATCCCCCGAGTCCACCGCGCGGGCGATCGCCAGGTGCGTCGTCACCCCCACGCTCATCCCGGTCAGGTGCCGGCCCAGGAAGGTGGTGATCGGCGTCTCCCAGGGAATTTCCAGCCCGAACGGCACCGCGTGCACCGCCCCCGCCTGCACCTCGAACGCCCCGCCCAGCTGCACGCGCGTGAACTCGACGTCCTGCTTGTACTCGCCGTCCTCGGCCTCCACCTCGACGCGAGCCTGCAGCCCCACCGACAGCCCCTCGATCCGCTGCGGGACCGAGCCGCCCTGAATGCGCACCTCACCCTGCGCCACGCCGCCCGGGACCACGTTCTCCTCGAACAGCACGGTCTCGACCGAGGCCCCGCCCGCACCCAGGCTCGCCATGAGCTTCTTGAAAACCATCTCTACCTCCCCGGGCCAGGACCGAATCCCGGACCCTTCCAGTACGCTCGACCGGCATGATCGCCGCGCCTGACCGTATGCCACTCGACCGAGCGTTCTTCGACCGTCCCGTACTGGAGGTCGCGCCGGAGCTGCTGGGCCGCACTCTCGTCCGTACGACCCCCGAGGGACCGATCGAGGTCCGCATCACGGAGGTCGAGGCATATAACGGTGCATCCGACCCCGGGTCGCACGCCTACCGAGGCCGCACCGAACGCAACGCGTCGATGTTCGGCCCGCCGGGCCACGCCTACGTCTACTTCATCTACGGGATGTGGTTCAGCCTGAACCTCGTCTGCGGCCCCGAAGGCACCGCGAGCGGTGTCCTCCTGCGCGGCGGCGAAGTGATCAGGGGCATCGACCTCGCCCGCGGCCGCCGCCCCAAGGCCCGCCACGACCGCGAGCTCGCCCAGGGCCCGGCACGCCTCGCCACGGCTCTTGACGTGGATCGCGGCCTCAACGGCATCGACATCTGTACGGGCCCGGACAGCCCCCTGTCCGTCCTGACCGGCCACCCCGTCCCCGCCGACCGGGTGCGCAACGGCCCCAGGACGGGGGTGGGCGGTGAGGGCGCGCTCCACCCGTGGCGGTTCTGGGTGGACGGCGACCGGACGGTCAGTTCGTACCGGGCGCACGTACCGCGGAACAGGGGAAAGGACCGTACGAAGGACGGTGCTTGACTCCGCAGCCGCGAGGGCCTAACGTAGGCGAGCCGCTTGAGACGGGCAGCGCCGTGTGCGCGTACCGCTGGGCGGCACAACCACTACAACGAGGACCACCCTTTGATCGGGGTCGTATTTCGCTATGCCGAAATACGATGACGATCCGGCTCGATTAGGAGCCGCCGGGGAAATCCGCTAACGTAGTGAACACCCCGCCGACGGGGAATCGGAAACGAAATTCGAGCCGACTGCGACATTACGAAGCAGGGGCACGGAAAAGGATCTGATAGAGTCGGAACACGAAATACCGAAGGGAAGCGCCCGGAGGAAAGCCCGAGAGGGTGAGTACAAAGGAAGCGTCCGTTCCTTGAGAACTCAACAGCGTGCCAAAAGTCAACGCCAGACTATAAAATACCCCGTCTCCGGTCCGTGAGGATCGGGACGCGGTTCCTTTGAAAGTCCTACCGGTCCTTCGGGTCGGGTAGGCAACACACAGCGAGGACGCTGTGCACGACCGGGCCTATTCCGCCTGGTTGTGCCGCTCAACGCGAGTGTCACCCGGTTGCCGGGTAAACATTCACGGAGAGTTTGATCCTGGCTCAGGACGAACGCTGGCGGCGTGCTTAACACATGCAAGTCGAACGATGAAGCCCTTCGGGGTGG